>CASDPE010000063.1 GCA_949282395.1 uncultured Bacillota bacterium
GGAGGCGTGAGATGATACGGTTTCAGGACTGGACCATCCAGGCTGAGGGACAGGTGCTGGCCCGGCAGTATGACAACCTGACCCGTGTGCTGTGCATCCAGGGCAGTATCCCTGATGGCTGGGACTGGGACTTGCTGGTGCAGGCGGGCGGGCTGCTCGTGCGGGAGCCTTCCGCCCTTCCCGCGCAGGGCGTGCTTTCCGCGCCGCGTGCGCTCGCCTCTGCGCTGCGGGTTTGGGAGGGCGATGTATGGCTGTTCCTGCTCAACCTGAGCGAAACGGAGACGGTGTGCGGAGACGTGTGCCTCGGCGGGGAATACGGCGGGCTGGCTGCCGAAGAGTGGGATATGACCGCCTTTGCGGAAATGGGCGAATGCCCGCTGCGGCAACTCACGTTCGCGCCGGGGCAGATGCGCATTTTCCGCCTTGTGCGCCGCGCGCGGAAGGCGGTGCGGGAAGCGGGCGAGCCGCTTGCGCTGCCGAAGGCGATGCGCTACACGCTCACGGAGCCGAACGTGCTCGTGCTGGATCGCGCGGCGTACAGTGTGGACGGCGTTCCGCGCGGAGAAGAGGACGTGCTTCTGTTGGACAGGGCGCTGCGCACGGAGTTCGGGCTGCCGCTGCGCGGCGGCGAGATGGTGCAGCCGTGGTTTGCGGAAAAATACCGCCGCGAGAGCCTGCGTCCCTGTTGCACGGTGCGGCTCACGTATACGTTTTTCTCGGAGATCGGGTGCGACGCGCTCGTCGCCGCGGAATACGGCGCGGTCACGGTGAACGGGCAGCCTGCCTCCCGCACGGAAGGGCGGTGGGCGGACGGCTGCTTCAACCTCTTCCGCATCCGCATCCGCGAGGGCAAAAACGAGATCGCCGCGGAGTTCCCCTTCGGGCGCTCCGCCGATATTGAGGCGGTGTATGTGCTGGGGCAGTTCGGGGTGAAGCTGCCCGCCACGGTGTGCCCGCTGCCCAAGCTGCTTTCGACGGACGATCTCGGCGCGCAGGGGCTGCCGTATTACGGCGGCGCGGTCGCCTTCCGCACGGGCATTAGCGGAGCGGGGCGGGTGCGCGTGCGGGCGGAAAAACTCTGCGCGGCGTCGCTGCACGTTGCGGGCGGCGGCGCGGACGAAAAGGTCATCGCCTATGCCCCGTATGAAGCGGAAACGGACGTGCGCGGCGAGCTTATGCTCACATTGTACCTGACGCGGCGCAACACGTTCGGGCCGAACCATTATACGCCGCAGCCGCTGCCCGCCTACGGCCCCGAGGCGTGGGTGAGCGAAGGGGAAAACCGTTCGGACGCCCCCGTGCTCATCCGCCAGGGCGCCGTGATCGCGGCGGAACGGCTCACTGCCGGAAGCTGAAAAAAGGCGCGCCCCGCAAAAGGCGGAAAGGCGCGCCCGGTTAAAGCCCGTATACAAATTCCCGTATGCGGATAAAAAAAGGAGCGTCTGCCCGCGCAGCGGGCAGACGCACTTCCCGAAAGGGGAACTTATTCGTCTTTGAACATGCGGTTCAGCCGCCGTGTGATGGAGCGGATGTTCTCGCGCACGGCGCTGCGGGCGCTGCCGCCGATGACCTTGCGCGCCTCCACAGACTTGTTCACGCGCACGCGCTGTAAGATCTCCTCGTCGAAGAGGGAGGAAAAGCTCTGGTACACGGGCAGCTCCAGCGATTCGAGCTTCTTGTTGTTGTCGATGCAGTAGCGCACGATCTGCCCCGTGAGGGCGTGTGCGTCGCGGAAGGGCAGCCCCTTCTCCACAAGATAGTCGGCAATGTCCGTCGCCGTCGTGAACCCGCTGCTCGCCGCGGCGCGCATGCGCTTGGTGTCAAAGGAAATGTTCTGCAAAAGTTCGTTGAAGATCGTAAGGCAGGCGCGCACGGTGTCCTCCGCGTTGAACAGCGCCTCTTTGTCCTCCTGCAGGTCTTTGTCGTAGGAGAGGGGGATGCCTTTGAGTACGGTCAGGATCGCCATGAGGCTGCCGTACACGCGCCCCGTTTTGCCGCGAACGAGTTCGGGGATGTCCGGATTCTTTTTCTGCGGCATGATGGAGGAGCCGGTCGCGTACGCGTCGGCGATCTCAACAAAGCGGAATTCGTCCGAAGAGTAGAGGATCAGATCTTCCGAGAAGCGCGAGAGGTGCATCATCACCGTCGAGCAGCAGAAGATGTATTCGGCGACGAAGTCTCTGTCCGAAACGGCGTCGACGGAGTTCTGCGAAATTTCGGAGAAGGAGAGGAGCCCCGCCGTCAGCCTGCGGTCGATGGGGAAGTCCGTTCCCGCCAGCGCGCCGCTGCCCAGCGGCATCACGTCCGTGCGCTTGTAGCAGTCCGTAAAGCGCTCCACGTCGCGTAAAAACATTTCGCTGTATGCGTTGATGTACTGCGCGACGGAGATGGGCTGCGCCTTCTGCAAATGCGTGTAGCCGGGCATGATGAACTGCACGTTGTTGTTGGCGATATCCAAAAGGGTATTGATGAGGGTGCGCAGCAGCCCGCATACGGAAACGATGCTGTCCTTGCAGTACAGGCGCAGGTCTGTTGCCACCTGGTCGTTGCGCGAACGGGCGGTGTGCAGCTTTTTGCCGACCGCGCCGATGCGGCGCACAAGTTCGCCCTCCACAAACGTATGGATGTCTTCCGCGCCGTCGATCTGCAAACTTCCCTTTTCGATGTCGGCGAGCATGTTGATGAGCGCGTCGCCGATCTTGTCTGCTTCCTCTTTGGGGATGATCTGCGTTTCGCCCAGCATCTTCGCGTGGGCGATGCTCGCCAGAATATCGTGCCAATACAGTTTGTAGTCAAAGGAAAGGGATTGGTTGAAGTCATCCGCCCCTTTCGCGCTCGTGCCCTTAAAACGGCCTTCCCATAGTTTCATAATTGCACACTCCCGTTTGAAATCGTATTGATTTTGTTTGACTTCTTCCGCCGAAAACCGTACAATAAAGGCAGGCGGAAAGCGTGGTTTTTGCGCCCGCGGGAACACCGCCGCGCATAGATACTTTCATTGTAATATATTTCTCGCAAAAATTCAAGCTATTTACAAAAATTTTTGCAAAGCGGGTAAAAATTGATCATTTTAGGGATAGACCCGGGCATTGCGACCCTCGGCTACGGGGTGCTGCGCAAGGACGAACGGGGCAACGTCGCCGCGGAGGACTACGGCGTCATCACAACGCCCAAAGAGGAGCGGCTGCCCGTGCGCCTTGCCATGCTCGAAGAGGGAATGAACAAACTGCTCGACAGATTCGCGCCCGACGAGGTCGCCGTCGAAGAGCTGTTTTTCACCAAAAACGTGACGACGGGCATCGCCGTCGCGCATGCGCGCGGCGTGGCGCTTCTGACCTGCGTCAAGCGCTGCGGCAGGCTGTTCGAGTACACGCCCATGCAGATCAAACAGGCGCTCACAGGCTACGGCAAGGCGGAAAAGCGGCAGATCCAGCTCGTTACGGCGAACCTGCTGCATTTAAAGGGCATCCCCCGCCCGGACGACGCGGCGGACGCGCTCGCCGTCGCGCTGTGCCATTCCTTTACCTCCCGCCTTTCGGGGCTGTATTCCATTTGATCTTGCGCGGGCGCGCATCGGGGGCTCTATGATCGGATATTTGAAAGGGAACGTGCTTTCCTGTGCGGAGGGCACCGTGCTGTTGGAAGTGAACGGCGTCGGCTACGAACTCATCTGTTCGGGCGCGGCGTTTGCAAAGCTCGCCTCGGGCGGGCAGGGGGAAGCGTACACGTATTTGCAGGTGCGCGAAGACGGCGTTTCGCTGTTCGGGTTTGTTTCGCCCGAAGAAAAGAACATGTTTCTGAAGCTCATCTCCGTTTCGGGCGTCGGGCCGCGCATGGGCATCGCCGTGCTTTCGGGCATGAACCTCAGCGAACTCGCCGTGGCGATCGCCTCGTCCGACGTGAAGGGGCTTTGCGCGGTCAAAGGCTTAGGCAAAAAGACGGCAGAGCGCATCATTCTGGAACTGCGCGAAAAGGTGGAGAGCGCGCCCGTGCCGCCCGCAAAGGGCGGGGCGCCCGTGCCGCCTTCCGCCGCGGGCGGGGAGGAAGAGGACGCCGTCGTGGGGCTGATGTCCCTCGGCTATACGCGTGCAGAGAGCGTGCGCGCCGTGCGCGCGGCGCAGGAGCGCGGGGCAAGCGGCGTGGAAGAGATCATTCTCTCCGCGCTCAAAAACATGTGAGCGCCTTCGGCGTTTGCGGGGTGAACGATGTTTGATGAAGGATTTGACGCCGAACGGCTGGTCATGAGCACAAAGGGAGAGCTGGACGCGGAGGAAAACGCGCTGCGCCCCAAAACCATGGCGGAGTACGTCGGGCAGGGCAAGGTCAAGGAAAACCTCGGCGTGTATATCTCGTCCGCAAAAATGCGCGGCGAGCCGCTCGACCACGTGCTTTTGTACGGCCCTCCGGGGCTGGGGAAAACGACGCTCGCACACATCATCGCGGGCGAGCTCGGCGTGCAGCTCAAACTTACCAGCGGGCCCGCCATCGAGCGCAGCGGCGACCTTGCCGCCATCCTTACCAACCTCAATGAGGGCGACGTGCTGTTCATTGACGAGATCCACCGCCTCAACCATTCGGTGGAAGAGGTGCTGTATTCGGCGATGGAGGACTACGCGCTGGACATCATCGTCGGCAAAGGCCCCTCCGCGCGCAATATCCGCTTTACGCTCAAAAAATTTACGCTCGTCGGCGCGACGACGAAAGCGGGCATGCTCGCCTCGCCGCTGCGTGACAGGTTCGGCGTGCTGTGCCGCCTGGAAATGTACACCCCCGCAGAGCTTGCGCAGATCGTAACGCGGTCGGCGAAGGTGCTCGGCATCCACATCGCGCCGGACGCCGCAGCGGAGATCTCGCGCCGCTCCCGCGGCACGCCGCGTATCGCGAACAGGCTTTTAAAGCGCGTGCGCGACTTCGCCGCCGTGGGCGGGAACACGAGCGTGACGTTGGAGGACGCGCGCTATGCCCTGAAGCGGATGGACATCGACGAGCTCGGGCTGGACGATACCGACAGGGGGCTGCTGCGCGCGCTCATAGAAAAGTTCGGCGGAGGCCCCGCGGGGCTGGAAACGCTCGCCGCGACCATCAACGAGGACGCGAACACCATCGAGGACGTGTACGAGCCATACCTTTTGCAGCTCGGCTTTATCGCCCGCACGCCGCGCGGCAGGGTGTGCCTGCGGGGCGGCTACGAGCATATGGGCGTGAAGATGAGCGAAAAGCAGCGGGTGCAGCTTTCGATGTTCGATGCGTGACCGTTTGAAAACTTTTTTCTTTTTGATAAAACCGATACGGAAAGCGGTGCCAAAATTGTTTTTTTGCTGAAAATTAGAGTACTATGTGTGGCATAAACGCACAAAGAAGATGAAACAATGCTGTTAAAGTCCGACTATTATTATGATCTGCCCGAAGAGCTGATCGCACAGACGCCCGCCGAACCGCGGGATTCTTCGCGTTTGCTGGTCTATGACCGCAAAACGGGGAAAACAGAGCACCGCATTTTCCGCGACATCAAAGAGTATCTGCGCGCGGGCGACGTGCTCATTATCAACAACACAAAGGTGCTGCCGGCGCGCCTGTATGCCTGTACGCCGAACGGGGGCAGGGTGGAAGTGCTGCTGTTAAAGCGGCGCGACCTTGCCGAATGGGAAGTGCTTGTCCGCCCGGGGAAAAAGGCGCGCGCAGGGGCGGAACTTACCGTGAGCGAAGAACTTTCGCTCACCGTCACGGGGGTGACGGAAACGGGCGAGCGCGTCGTGCGCTTTCACTATGACGGCGTGTTTGAAGACATCCTTTCCCGCGTGGGGAGCATGCCGCTGCCGCCGTACATCCATGAAAAGCTCAAAGACAAAGACCGCTACCAGACGGTGTACTGCAAGACGGACGGCTCCGCCGCCGCGCCGACAGCGGGGTTGCATTTCACCAAAGAGCTGCTCGCCGAAATTCAGGCAATGGGCGTACAGGTCGCAGAGGTCTTGCTGCACGTCGGGCTGGGTACCTTCCGCCCCGTCAAAGAGGAAGACCTGACCAACCACGTTATGCACTCCGAATATTATAGCGTGAACGAGCGCGCGGCGGAGATCGTCAACGCCGCCAAGCGCGAGGGCAGGCGCGTGATCGCCGTGGGCACCACTTCCGTGCGCACGCTGGAAACAGTCGCCGACGAAAACGGCATGCTGCGCCCGTGCAGCGGCGATACCTCGATCTTTATCTATCCGCCGTACAAGTTTAAATGCGTCGACGCGCTCATCACCAATTTCCATCTCCCCGAAAGCACGCTCATCATGCTCGTATCCGCCTTCATGGGCAGGGAGCAATGCCTTGCGTTGTACAGGGAGGCGGTGGGAAGGGGGTATCGTTTCTTTTCCTTCGGCGACGCCTGCCTCATCCTCTAAACTTCGCAATAGTTCGTCGAGTTTGCGCACTCCTCGGTCACATACGTCTATGTATGCTCCCGTCGTCGTTTGCGCACTCTCCTGCTCTTGCTCGTTTATAGAATGAGGGGTCGGGCTTTCCGTTGGAATTCTCTTATAAGTGGCGCATCTCTTTGTCGCGGTTACGGGTCTGCTCGGTCACGTACGATGTAGTACGCTCCCGTCGTCGTTTGCGCACTCTCCTGCTCTTGCTCGTTTATAGAATGAGGGGTCGGGCTTTCCGTTGGAATTCTCTTATAAGCGGCGCAATTGTTGTTTTTATGCGGTTTTTTGCCGCGATTCTTCTTTTGATTGCTCGAAAATAGCTTTCGGCATAGTACTATGCGGCGCATAAACCGCAAAAAACGCAATGGATTTGTATGGATCAGCGATTTTCTTTTGAACTTATAAAAACCGATCCCGAAACGGGTGCGCGGGCGGGGGTGTTCCACACGCCGCACGGCGATATCGAAACGCCCGTATACATGCCCGTCGGCACGCAGGCGACCGTAAAGGGGCTTTTGCCGCGCGATGTGGAGGGGGCGGGCGCGCAGATCGTGCTTGCCAACACCTATCACCTGTACATGCGCCCCGGGCACAAGCTGGTGGAGGCTGCGGGCGGCTTGCACAAGTTCATGAATTGGCACAAGCCCATCCTCACCGACAGCGGCGGCTTTCAGGTCTTTTCGCTCGCCAAACTCAACGACATCACCGATGAGGGCGTGCGCTTTTCGTCGCACATAGACGGGAGCCGTCACTTCTTCACCCCCGAGCTTGTGATGGAGATCGAAAATTCGCTGGGCGCAGACATCGTCATGCAGTTCGACGAATGCAGCGAATACGGCGTGGACTATGCGTATGCAAAGCGCGCGCTGGAGCGCACGCAGCGCTGGTTTGAGCGCTGCGAAAGGGCGCATAAGCGCGAAGACCAGGCGCTCTTTCCCATCGTGCAGGGCAACGTGTTCAAAGACCTGCGGATAGAGAGCGCCGCCTTTGCCGCGCAGCACGCCAAATACGGGCTGGGCATCGGCGGGCTGTCCGTCGGCGAGCCGAAGCCGCTCATGTACGAGATGCTGGACGCCATCCGCCCCGTCCTCCCCGAAAACGTCCCGCGCTACCTGATGGGCGTGGGCAGTCCCGATTGCCTGATCGAAGGCGTCCTGCGCGGCGTCGACATGTTCGACTGCGTGCTCGCGACGCGCATCGCGCGCAACGGCACCGCGCTCACGAGCAGGGGAAAGGTCGTCGTGCGCAACGCCGTGTATAAAGAGGACTTTTCGCCGCTGGACGAGGCGTGCGACTGTTATTGCTGCAAAAATTACAGCAAGGCGTACCTTCGCCATCTGGTCAACGCGGGGGAGATGCTCTCTTCCATGCTGTTGTCGCTGCACAATATTACCTTTTTGAACAAACTCATGCGTTCCCTGCGCCGCGCGATTTTGGATGGCGGGCTGAAAGAATTCCGTGAGGAATTTTACGCGAAATACGGCGAATAACGGCAGTTTCGTTAAAATATGGCGAAAATTTCATTTTCTTCCGATGAATCGCTTGCAAAAATCTTCGGAAAAAGTTAATATATAAGACAAGTTGAGATAGAAAAATCAAGGAGAACGTTTCAAATGGTCAACCTTTTGGCAAACGCCACCAATATCGTATTTATTTGCGTCATCGCGGCGCTTCTCATTGCATTCCTCGTGTGGTCTTTTGTCAGCAACAAGAAAAAACAGAAGAATTTCAACGACACGATCAACGCGATCAAGCCGGGCAGCAAGGTCAAAACCATCGGCGGCGTCTGCGGCGAAGTCGTGGAGATCGACGACGAAGAGAATACCTTTGTCCTGAAAACGGGGACGGGCGACTGCGTCAGCTATCTTAAATTTGACAAACAGGCGATCTATCAGACGGACGCGAAACCCGAACCTGCCGCAGAAGTGAAAAAGGCAGAGGTAGCGCCCGCGGCGGCGGAAGCTCCCTCAGAAGAGAAAACCGAAGAAGCCGAAGAAGCCGAAGAGAAGAAAGATTCGGACAAGGAATAAGCATAATTGTAAATGCCTCCGCATACGATAGAATAAATCGTGCGGAGGTCTTTTTTTATGAGAGAAGGGAAGGGCGGTGCGGTACAGGTAGCAAAGGGTGCCTGCGTTTCCGTCGTTTTCACGCTGGCGGCGGTGTTGATTTTTGCGCTGATCATCAAACTGTTTGCGCTTTCTTCGGGCGTGATCACGCCCGTCAATCAGGTCATAAAATTTGTCGCGGTGTTTATCGGATGTTTTTTCTGTATCAGACCGGACAGGGCTTTTTTCAAGGGATTGCTCTGCGGTGCGATCGTTGCGATCGTCACGTACTTTCTGTTTGCGATCGTGGCGGGGAGCATATCCTTCGGCTGGATGAATCTTTTTGACGTCCTGTTCGGCGCGGCGGCGGGCGGTATCAGCGCGCTCATCGCGGCGGCGGCAAAAAACAGGATGTGACAATCGGGCGAAAGAGAGATTGCAGGCGGCAAAACGCTTGCAATTTTTTTTGCGTTATATTATAATAAAGCAAAAGGATCCAAAGGAGTGTATCGGTTATGAATAAGATCAAGACGGTAGCCCGTCCCAAAGACAGAAAGATCGTCGGCTGCGGCGAATGCAGAAGCACCTGCCAGTCGGCTTGCAAAACGAGCTGCACGGTAGGCAACCAGTCCTGCGAGAGGATTCAGAGAGAAGAGAATCCCGAAAAGAACAACTGAAAGTAAAAAGGGAGAGGAGCAGGCGCACTGCTCCTTGAATTTTGTGTGCGGCGTTCGTCCCGCTGTGTGCGGCATTCGTGCCATCTTGCGTGCGGCGGTCATCCCGCTGTGTGCGGCATGTTTTTTACTCACGGAGTTTCGTATGGTCCATGTTTTCAATTATAAAGACCGTTATTACATATTCGATACAGGCAGTTCTTCTCTGCACGAATGCGACGAAAAGGGCGCGCTTCTCATGCGGGAAAAGCTCGGCGAAAAAGTCGATACGTCATTCATATCCGAAACGGAACGGCAGGAATATGAGGCGGATTTTGCCGAACTTGAAAAGGAGGGGCTTCTTTTTAAGGAAGAGATGCGCGTGTATCCTCCCAAATCGGAC
>CASDPE010000064.1 GCA_949282395.1 uncultured Bacillota bacterium
TATTCACGTTCGAAAACGTACCGCATTTGTAGTAAAATGCCGGTACGTTTTTTATGTTATTCAGGATAATGTTTCTATTTGAAGAACGGATTTTCCATTTTTTCTTTTCCGATACTAGTCGGTTCTCCGTGTCCCGGATACACCAGTGTTTCATCCGGCAGAGTCAGCAACCGGCACGAAATCTGTTCTATCAGTTCGTTGAAATTTCCTCCTTCCAGATCGGCACGTCCTATGCTTCCCTGAAACAGTACGTCACCGCTGAACAGGCAAGCATCTGCCTTACAGTAATATACCATGCCTCCGGGTGAATGTCCCGGAACATGTATGGCTTGTAATTCCGTATGTCCGAAGCGTATTATTTCTCCGTCTTCGATGTAGTGTCCCAGTCCTACCGGGGCTTCATTCGGGCTGAAGCCGAACATGCGGCACTGGTCGGGCAATTTTGCCAGCAGAAACTCGTCGAGTTGGCACGCTTCGGCTTTCAATCCAAATTCACGCAGAATGAAAGGATTGCCAAAAACGTGGTCCAGATGCAGATGAGTATTCAGCAAATGCTTTACTGTCAACTTGTTGTCGGCAATATACTGTTTCAGCATTTGTTGCTCTTCCGGAAAAAAACAGCCGGCATCTATGATTGCAGCTTCCCCTGTTTCGTCGGAAATAACGTAACAGTTTACGGGAAACATATTAAATTCGAAGCGTTTTATTTTCATTTGTCCTTATGTGTTAATCAGTTGTTTACAGTGACATATACTACCTTCTTCGTTTCAAAAAACTCTTCCGAGAAGAAATCTTTCAGTTCGGTTACCATTGTCTGGTGCTTTACCGGAAAAACCTCTTTTTCAAGTTCTCCTCCCTTCAGGCAAACCAGTCCGTTGGGAAATGCGTTATGCTGTTCCTTGCTGATGTTTTTGCGGATAATCTTCAACAGATCGGTCAGTGGCATTACAGCACGGCTCACTACAAAGTCGAACATTTGTTTTTCCTCTTCAGCGCGGCAGTGGCGTGTTGTAACGTTTTTCAGTCCGATGGCATTGGCAATTTCGGTTGCAACCCTGACTTTCTTTCCGATGCTGTCTACCAGATGAAACGTTGAGTCGGGGAATAAAATAGCAAGCGGTATGCCCGGAAAACCACCTCCCGTGCCCAGGTCCATGATACGTGTTCCCGGCTTGAACTGGATAAACTTGGCAATGCCCAGCGAGTGAAGCACATGATGTTCGTACAAGTTTGTGATATCCTTGCGTGATATGACATTGATTTTGCTGTTCCAGTCAGTGTACAAGTCGTACAGCGCGGCAAACTGTTCTTTTTGCGTTTCGGTTAAATCAGGAAAATATTTCAGTATAATATCCATGTATGCAAATGGTTATTTTAAGTAAACATTAATGTCATCGTAGGGAACGGTCAGGCTGAAGTCACCTGCCGAATAAGGAGCTATTTCATAACGGTTATAATAGAATGTGACCCCGTCTTTGCCCAGCATAAAGTTCTCCGGAATATAAATATCCGTATCCAGCAATATTCCTACCGACTGAAGCCCTTCTATGCTAGAAATGGTATCGGTCTCCATTTTTTTGTTGACTTCCTTTATCAGTTCCTTCATGATCAGTGAGCAGATTTTTGCATTATCTTCCTTGCGGAATACATCATCGGCAGTAATAAGCTTACCGGTCTGAGCATTGATATTCATATATTTGGCAAGCGTATTGGGATGTGCTCCTCCGGTATACTGGAAGTTTACGACAGAATAATTCCATACGGTACTGTCTTTTCCGGCTTCCAGTGCAGTCTTTATCTGATATTCATAATTATACCATGCCGGAACATCTTCGGCCTTCATGCCGTTATGCATATCAGCTTCAAACAATTCTTTGACATCCGTATTATAATTTTTGATGAAATCATTAGCCAGTGCCGATACAAGTCCTTCGGGAGTCAGTTTGACATATTGTTTGCCGAAAGCTTCTTCCTGTATTTTTTCATTGATAAGCCGTGATATGGAATCTTTCTCCGATGCCGGTTTCAGATAAGCATAACTGATGCTGATTTTGCATGACGGAGTTTCCTTTCCTTCCTGCAAGTACACTGTTGTGTCTTTTTGCAGCATGTCTGGTTCGGCAGCAGCTGTTTGTTTCTGTTCGATACATCCTGTAAGTGCAAACCCGCCCGCAATGCCGAATATGAGTGACGGCAGTAAAATTCTGGTTGATTTCATGATACTATTTTTTAGTCTGTTGATTTTTGCATTCTCATACGACAAATATAACACAAGTTCTCGAATAAAACATGAAAAAAGAACGTTCTTTCTGTCGTTTTGATAAAGATTTTCGGATAGCCGGAAGGCCGGAAATAAAAAAATATGTAAGTTTGTCCGAAAAGGAACAATGTTCATTAACGAAGCAGCTATGAAAACAGAATATTGGGGAACGATTCCCTATCGTGAGGCATGGAGCCGACAGCAAGAATTATTCGATAAACTGGTGCATCAGCGTGGCAGTGGCGAAACCTGTGAAAACCGTCTGATATTTTGTGAGCATCCTCATGTCTATACTTTGGGCAGACATGGTAAAGAAACCAATATGCTTCTGCGTGAAGAGCAGCTGAAGCAGATTGGGGCGGAACTATTCCATATAGACCGCGGAGGAGATATCACTTACCACGGTCCGGGACAGCTGGTCTGTTACCCGATACTGAATCTCGAAGATTTCCGGTTGGGACTGAAAGATTATATCCATGCATTGGAAGAAGCGGTCATCAGAGTTTGTGCGTCATACGGTATAGAGTCGGGCAGGGTAGCCGGGGCAACCGGTGTGTGGCTCGACACAGGAACAAAGAACGAACGCAAAATCTGTGCAATAGGTGTACGCAGCAGCCATTTTATTACGATGCACGGACTTGCACTTAACGTGAATACGGATTTACGCTATTTCAGTTATATTCATCCGTGCGGCTTTATAAATAAAGGTGTGACTTCCATTTCCAGAGAACTTGGTCATGAGGTAGCTATGGATGAGGTGCGGGAAAGATTGCAAAACGAACTTCACACCTGTCTGAATGTTCATATGACGCCCTTAAAATAATATCAGGTTGTCTTGTGAAAAAATTGCTGAAGAATTAGTAGAAACATCAGCAATTTTGCCTGAAAGTTCGTACAATTTTTTTAAAAACATCACGTTCTTTTGGAGCAAACTTGCCGATCGGAGAAGGAAGCTTTGGCGGAGAACCAGTAAAAAATTAGCTAAAGTCAAGTCTGTGAGGCTTTTTTCTGCCTAAAACTTTTCTTTTTTGCAGGAAAGATTTATCTTTGGCACCGTTAAACTTAAAAAGGAAAACACTATGAGTCTTGAAAAAACATTGGTTATATTGAAACCATCTGCCGTACAACGTGGCTTAATAGGAGAAGTTACCTCTCGTTTCGAACGTAAAGGCTTGCGTCTGGCAGGTATGAAAATGATGCAGCTTACAGACGAACTTTTGAATGAACATTATGCGCATCTGGCAGGAAAGCCTTTCTTTCAGCGCGTAAAAGAATCGATGATGGCATGTCCGGTAGTTGTTTGTTGCTACGAAGGAGTAGATGCCGTTCAGATCGTCCGTTCGATGACAGGAGCTACAAACGGCCGTGTTGCCATTCCGGGTACAATACGAGGTGATTATTGTGTAAGTTCTCAGGAAAACATTATCCATACATCCGACTCTCCCAAGACGGCTGCAGAAGAGGTAAACCGTTTCTTTAAGCCCGAAGAGCTGTTCGACGAAAATTACAGACTCATCCCCGAGCTGCGCGAACTCGCGCCCGAGGGCGACCACAGGATCAGCGCGAACCCGCACGCGAACGGCGGCAAGCTGCTGCGCGACCTGCGCCTGCCCGACTTCAAAAAGTATGCGGTCAACGTCCCCTCCCCGGGCGGCGTAAAGACGCAGGACATGCTCGAACTCGGCGGCTACATCCGCGACGTGTTCGTGCTCAACGAAGAGAACAAGAACTTCCGCATGTTCGGCCCGGACGAGAGCATGTCCAACCGCATGTACCGCGCCTTTGAGGCGACCAACCGCGACTTCAACGCGGAGATCTATCCCGACGACGACAAACTCGCGAAAGACGGGCGCATCATGGACGCGTACCTCTCCGAGCATATGTGCGAAGGCTGGCTGGAAGGCTATATCCTCACGGGGCGCCACGGCTTCTTCGCTTCCTACGAGGCGTTCATCCGCGTGGTCGACTCGATGGCGGCGCAGCACGCGAAGTGGCTGAAAGTGTGCAACCAGCTGCCCTGGAGACAGGACATCGCGTCTTTGAACCTCATCCTCACCTCCAACGTATGGCAGCAGGATCACAACGGCTTTACGCACCAGGATCCCGGCTTCCTCGATCACATCGCGAACAAGAAGGCGGACGTCGTGCGCATGTACCTCCCGCCCGATGCGAACTGCCTGCTCTCCTGCTTCGACCACTGCATCAAGAGCAAGAACTACGTCAACGTCATCGTAGCTTCCAAGCACCCGAGCTTCCAGTGGCTGACGATGGAACAGGCGGTCAACCACTGCACGCAGGGTATCAGCATCTGGGATTGGGCGTCCAACGACGAAGGCACGGAGCCGGATATCGTCATCGCAAGCTGCGGCGACACCCCTACCCTCGAAGCGTTGGCGGCGACCACCATCCTGCGCGACAACCTGCCCGGCATCAAGATCCGCTTCGTCAACGTCGTCGACCTGATGAAGCTGCAGCCGCACGGCGTGCACCCGCACGGGCTGACCGACGCGGACTACGACGCGATCTTTACCAAAGACAAGCCCATCATCTTCAACTTCCACGGCTACCCGACGCTCATCCACGAGCTGACCTACACGCGCCACAACAAGAACCTGCACGTGTTCGGGTACGTTGAAGAGGGCACCATCACGACCCCGTTCGACATGCGCGTACAGAACAAGATCGACCGCTTCGACCTCGTCAAGACGGCGATCACCGTCCTGCCGCAGCTCGGCAACACGGGTTCGGCGCTCTTCCAGAAGATGAACGACCTGCTCGTGAAGCACAAAAACTACATTGCCGAAGTGGGCGAAGACATCCCCGAAGTCAAAGACTGGGTATGGCACACGCCCGAAAGCAAATAAACGGCAAAACGCAAGCCCTCCGCACGCACCGTGCGGAGGGCTTGTTGCTTATCCGTCAGACCGTATTCTGCGGCTCAGTCGTGCCGCTCGTCCGAATCGAACGTTTCGCAAAAGCGGCCGGCAAAGGAAGGCGGCTCCTTTGCGGCATACAAATGCGAAACATCGCCGTACGCCGTACAGCGGAACTGCGCGATCCCCTTTTCCCTCTCCTCGGTATAGACCGTTGTGATCGACGACGGCGCGGCAGCCAAATGGTGCAGCAGCGGAACGGGCGAAAGATGAAACAGGTGCGAAAGCAGCAAGCACGTGATCCCGAAATGGCAAAAGAAAACGAGCGTATCGCGGTTGGGGCGCACGGCGGCATACCGCCTGCCCTGCCGCACGTACCCGTGCCGCGCGAGCATGCCGTCAAATTCGCGGCAGATCTCGCTGTATTTGGCGGGCACGTTGCTCTCCGCCACAAAGGGGACCGTTTTCCACCCGTCCGGAGAATACAGGGCGGGATACCGCTCCAAAAGCGAGGGCAAAAAATCAAAAAAGTTATGATCTTCTTCCGTTCCCGGCAGCTTCACCCCGGCGGGAATTTCATGCAGCCATTCGCAGATCTCCCCTTCCAGTTCAAGGAGAGAAAGGGTCGCCTGCGCCGTTTCGCGCGCCCTGCCCAGCGGCGAAACACAGATGCGCGCGATTTTTTCCTCTTTAAGCCGCGCCGCGAGCAGCGCCGCCTCGCGCCTGCCCTTTTCGGTCAGGCTGTCGTGCTCGTAATCGGGTTCGCCGTGGCGGATAAACAATAAACGCATCGCTCTTCTCCTCTTTACAGCCCGTAGGACTTAGCCAGCTTTTGGAAGGCGGGCAAGCTGCGCGCGATCATTGCAGGCGACACGCAGTACGCGATGCGCACATACCCCGCGCAGCCGAAATCGTCCCCGGGGACGAGCAGCAGGTCGTACTGCTTTGCCCTTTCGCAGAAGGCGTTCGCGTCGGGTTCGGGCGAGCGCACGAACAGATAGAACGCGCCGTCGGGGCGGACGCAGGAAAAGCCGTATTCCGTGAGCGCGGAAAGCAGCGTATTGCGGTTCTTTTCGTAGACGGACACGTCGCCCGTCATGCCCTGGCAGCGGGCGACGACCTTCTGGAAGAGCGAGGGGGCGCACACATAGCCGAGCGCCCTGCCCGCGCCGCACACGGCAAGGTACAGCGCGTCCGCGTCCGCCGCCTGCGGGCTGACAAAGATGTAGCCGATGCGCTCCCCGGGAAGGGAGAGCGACTTAGAATAGGAATAGCACACGAGCGTATCCTTATAATACGCGGGCAGGTACGGCACTTCCACCCCGCCGTACACGAGTTCGCGGTACGGTTCGTCGCTTATAAGGTAGATCGTTCGCCCGAACTCCCTCTCCTTTTGCGCGAGCAGCGCGGCGAGCTTTTTCACCGTTTCCCTGCCGTACACGACGCCGCTCGGGTTGTTGGGCGAATTGACGAGCACCGCCGCCGTTTTCGGCGAGAGCGCCGCTTCCAGCGCGGAGAGATCGGGCTGGAAGGACGCGGGGTCGGAAGGCAGCGCCGTAAGGCGCGCCCCCGCCGTTTCCGCAAACACCTTGTACTCGGTAAAATACGGCGCGAAGGTGAGCACCTCATCCCCCGCGTTGCAGATGGCGGAAAGCGAGATGGTGAGCGACGCCGCCGCGCCGCAGGTCATGTAGATGTGCCCCGCGTCCGCCGCCGCAAACCCGAAGCAGGTACGGATGTGCGCCGCGATCGCTTCACGCGTTTCCATATCGCCGGGGGCGGAGGTATAGCCGTGCAGCGCGGTCATGTCTTTGCCCTGCAAAAGCTGCGCGATCGTATCTTCCACCGCCTGCGGCGGCGCGACGCTCGGGTTGCCGAGGCTGAAATCGTACACGTTTTCGGCGCCGACCTTAGCCGCGCGCGCTTTGCCGTATTCAAAAATTTCACGGATGACCGAGCGCCTGCTGCCCAGCCCGTACATTCTTTGGTTCATAACCTTCTCCTTTCCGCATGATTTTCCGAAACACATTATACCACAAAAACGCGCGGCATACAACTTTTTCAACGCTTGACATCGCTGCCGAAAAAAACTATAATACAACTTGGCGGAAACGCCGCAGACCACGCAAAAGGAGGTGCTCCGATGGACGAAGAAAAAAAAGTTTCCGCTGCGGCGGAAGAACGGCAGCAGGCAGAGGCGCTGCGCAGCCAAGCGGAGCGCCTGCTCAAAGAAGGCCGCAAAGACGATCTGACCGCCCTGCTCGAAGTGCTGAGCGCGGAAGAGATCGCTCCCCTTTTTGACGCGTTTGACGGCGACGAGCTCACGCGCCTTTTCGACTGCCTTGACAAAGAGACGGCGGCGGACGTGTTCGTGCTTCTGAGCCGCGAAAAGCAGAAGCTGCTTTTGAAGGAATTCAGCGACGTCAAGATGCAGCCCGTCACCGACGAGATCATCGACGACGACGTAGGCGAGCTTTTGGAGAGCATGCCGACGGACGTCGTGCACGAAGTGCTTTTGAAGGCGACGCCCGAAAACCGGAACGACAAGATCGTTGAGATCGTCGACTACCTCGAAGAAAAAAAGTTTTCACAGCTCAAACCGCTTCTGGCAGAGCTGGAGCCTGCCGACCTTGCCGAGATCTTCGCCGGGCTTGCAGAGCAGGACGTTCCCATCGTGTTCCGCCTGCTGCCCAAAGAGCTTGCGGCGGAAACGTTCGTGGAAATGAACAGCTCGCAGCAGGAGCTTTTGATCCGTTCGTTCAGCGACGCAGAGCTGAAACTCATGCTCAACGAGCTGTTCGTGGACGATACGGTCGACCTCATCGAAGAGATGCCCGCAAACGTGGTGCGGCGCATCCTGCTCAACGCCGACAACGAAACGCGCAAAGAGATCAACGAGATCTTAAAATACCCCAAAGACAGCGCGGGCAGCATCATGACGACGGAGTGCATTTCGCTCCGCGCGTCCATGACCGTGCAGCAGTGCTTTGAGAAGATCCGCGCCGAAGCGATCGACAAAGAGACCATTTACACCTGCTACGTCACCGACGAACAGCGCAAGCTCATCGGCATCGTGACGGTGAAAGAACTTTTATTGCACAAGTTCGACGAGCAGATCGGCAGCTTCATGGAAGACAATTTCATCTATGCCGACACGCTCACCGACAAGGAAGAGGTCGCCAACGACCTCTCCAAATACGACCTGCTCGCCGTGCCGATCGTCGACCAGGAGAACAGGCTGGTCGGTATCGTCACCGTAGACGACGCGTTGGACGTCATCACCGAAGAAGCGACGGAAGATATTTCGTACATCAACGCCGTCACCCCTTCCGACAAGCCGTACTTTGAAACGAGCGCCGTGCGCACCTATCTGCACCGCCTGCCGTGGCTGCTGATCCTCATGATCGGCGCGACGTTCACGGGGCTGATCCTCAACAGTTACGAAGAGCTTTTGCCCACCGTCATCGTGGCGTGCGTGCCGATGGTCATGGGCACGGGCGGCAACGCGGGCAGCCAGGCGTCCGTAACCGTCATCCGCGGCATGGCGCTCGACCAGATCCGCCCGCGGGATATCGGGCGCGTGATCTGGAAGGAGCTGCGCGTGGGGCTGCTGATCGGGCTTTCCATCGCCCTGGTCTGCTTTGCCAAACTCATGCTGCTGGACAACCTGCTGCTCAGCGGCACGGGGAAGGAGTACACCGTCGAATCGGCGCTCCCCGTCGCAGTCGCCATCGGGCTTGCGGTCATCGTCGCAAAAATCGTCGGCGGGTGCATCCCCCTGTTTGCAAAAGCCATCCGCATCGACCCCGCCGTGTTCGCGAACCCCTTCATCACCACCATTACAGACATCATCTCTCTGCTCATCCTCTGCGGGGTGACGCTCGGGATCTTCTCAGTCCTCTTCTGAATTTGATAGGATACGACGGCGGC
>CASDPE010000065.1 GCA_949282395.1 uncultured Bacillota bacterium
CTGTACCACGAATGCGGGCTGATGGACGGGGCGGCGGACGAGCTGACCGATCTGTTTTATTGAAAGAGTATGTTTACAGGCGTTTCGACTGCCAGCCTGTTCCTGCGGGAACTGAATGAGGACGCGCTTCCCGTTCTTGACGGGCTCGGCATCAAAAGTACGGAGATCTTTTTGACCACCTTCTCGGAATATGAGGAGGGGTTTGCGCGGCTGCTCGCCGCGCGCAAGGGCGCGCTCAAAGTCAACTCGGTGCACGTGCTGAATACGCAGTTCGAGCCGCAGCTGTTTGCCGCGCACCCGCGCGCCAAGGCGGACGCCTTTGCCGTTCTGCACCGCGCCATGCACGCGGCGCACATCTTCGGGGCGGAGCGCTACACCTTTCATGCCATTACGCGGCTGAAAAAGAATTCCGCTCCCGCCGACTGCGGCAAGCTCGCCGCAAATTTTTGCGAGATCGCCGCGGCATGCGCGGAGCACGGCGTAAAACTGTGCCTGGAAAACGTGCATTGGGCGCTGTACAACGCGCCCGGCATCTTTTCGGCGATCCGCCGCGGCTGCCCGCAGCTTTCGGGCGTATTGGACGTGAAGCAGGCGCGCCTTTCCTGCTACCCGTATCCGATGTACATCAAGGACATGGAAGGGGCGATCTCGCACGTGCACCTTTCGGACGTGGATGACGCGGGGCACATCTGCCTGCCCGGGCGCGGCTGTTTTGATTTTGAAGAGTGCCTTCGCCGCCTGAAAGACGCGGGCTTTAACGGCGCGCTGCTCATCGAGGTGTACGCGGGCGACTACGGAAAGTACGAGGAGCTGAAGCAGGCGTGCAATTATCTGGACGAGCTCGTCTACAAAATCGGCGGATAGGGCGGTTTTTTGGGGCAAAAAGCCGCTTTTTTTGCGCGAAGTATTGACACCGCCCCGATTTTGCTTTAAAATAAAAGATAGCGGAGGCGGCGTGCCGCCTTTGAAGCAAGCGACCAAAAACGGAGGTTTTATATGAATTACAGGAACAAGGAATGGCGCAACTCCATGCGGCTGAAGCTGGACTACAACTACATGATGAAAAAGTTCATCGGGCAGGACGGCTTTACCGACGCAGAGCTCAACGAGATGAAGGAAGCCGCGGCCGACGCATTCGACTACGTTGCCGATAACCGCGGCAAGGGCATGATGGGCTGGACGGAGCTGCCGTACAACCAGGATGCGATCGTGGAGAACATCCTTGCTACGGCAAAGGCCGTGCGCCGCAAGTTCAAATACTTTGTCGTGCTCGGCATCGGCGGGAGCGCGCTCGGCCCCATCGCCGTGTTCAACGCGCTGTGCCACCTGCATTACAACGACCTTGCGCCCTCCAAGCGCAAAGGGCCGAAGTTCTATGTGGAAGACAACGTCGACCCCGAACGCATGGCTGCGCTTTTAGACGTCATCGAGCCCGAAAAGACCTGCTTCAACGTCATCACCAAATCGGGCGCGACGAGCGAAACGATGACGCAGTACCTCGTCATCAACGACATCCTGAAAAAGGCGCTCGGCGACAAGGCGGCGGAAAACATCATCGCCACCACCGACGAAAAGAAGGGCAACCTCATCAAACTCGTCAAAGAGTTCGGGTATAAGGCGTTCGTCATTCCCGACGGCGTCGGCGGCAGGTTCTCCGAACTGTGCCCCGTAGGGCTTTTGCCTGCGGCGGTGCTCGGCATCGACATCAAAGAGATGCTCGCGGGCGCAAAATTCATGGACGCCGCCTGCAACCGCCCGTCCGTTACGCGCAACCCCGCCCTCGCCTGCGCCGTATTGCAGATCATGGCGATGAAGCGCGGCAAAAACGTCGGCGTCATGATGCCGTATGCAGACAGCCTGAAACTCATGGCGGACTGGTACTGCCAGCTTTGGGCGGAGAGCCTCGGCAAAAACGTGACCCTTGACGGCAAGGCGTGCAACGTGGGGCAGACGCCCGTCAAGTCTTTGGGCGTTACCGACCAGCACTCGCAGGTGCAGCTGTATACCGAAGGCCCCTTCGATAAGGTGGTGACCTTCCTCTCCGTGGAAAATTACCGCACGGTAGTGGAGATCCCGCACGGCTGTGAAGACATCCCCGACGTCTCCTTCCTCGGCGGGCATACGATGAACGAGCTCATTCAGGCGGAGAACAAGGCGACGGCGTACGCGCTCGCAAAGGCGGGCAGGCAGAACTATACCATCACGCTGCCTGCGGTGAACGCCTTTACGCTGGGCGAGCTGATGTACCTGTTTGAATTGCAGACGGCGTATGCGGGCGCGATGCTGAACATCGATACCTTCAACCAGCCGGGCGTCGAGGCGGGCAAGCAGGCGACGTACGCGCTGCTGGGCAAGCCCGGGTACGAGGCGAAAAAGCAGGAGCTTGACAGCGCTCCCGCAGCCGAAAGCAAATACATCGTCTGATCTTTACGGACGTGAAAAAGGCGGGCTATTCCCCGCCTTTTTTTGATCGGAGCCGTCCGCAGCGCCGTACATAGTCGCCCTGTTTTTCCTCATAGAAAAGTGGTTGACGGAAAGGCGTGTAAATGGTATAATACGGCACGGAGCAACATGGATGCCCGATAGGCGGTTAGCCCCTTGGGGGAAATATGATGAGTATTTCCTTATAAGGGGGTGATTGTATGGACTATTCGTTCCTGCGCTTTCTTTGCCGTATGGTAGAAGCCGGCGTGATCCTCTCTTTTAGAGTGACAAAGGACAAGGTTTACATAATCATAAAAAAATAACCGCCCTCGATGTGGTAGTCTGAGTAGGCGGTTATTTTAATCGTAACAAGGGCTAACCGCTGAACGGTGCATCCCTCTGTTGCTCTTTTATTTTACCACTTGTTTTTCTGCATGTCAATCGTTTCTTAAAAAAATTTCAACAACTGTTAAGGACGGACGAAGCAGCCGGCGTGGGTCGCGGTGGAACCCGATACTCTTTTCTGCCCGACAGCTTGTTTGAAAATATGGAAAAATAAGCAAAAACAGTGCGGAAACCATAGGTTTCCGCACTGTTTTTTGGAGCGGGAGACGGGAATCGAACCCGCGGGAATCAGCTTGGGAAGCTGACGCCATACCATTAGGCGACTCCCGCAATCGCAATTTGCCATATCATTATACACCAAGCGTGCCGAAAAAGCAAGCGTTTTTATAAAGTTACCGCCCGAATTTTCTTTCACCGAATTTTCTTTCCGCAAATTTGTGCGGGCTTTTTGGCTCTGCACCGTGTGCGGGCTTTTCGTTTTTGCACCTGATGCGGCTCCTTTTTCCGCCGCGCATGCGGCAGCGCTTTTTTCGTCAGTGGCTTTTCCGCGCCGCCTTTTTTCGGGGCGGCGCGGGAAAGCCTTTATTTTGCCAAAAGTTTTTGCATGAGCTGCGTTCCCGCGTCTAAAAAGATGCCCGTCTTTGCCGCTTCGTCTTCGTCGTATGCCGCGGCGCCGCTGCCCGTGCGCGTTTCGCTGTCATACAGCAGGTAGGGCACGGGGTCGGAAACGTGCGTGCGCACGGCGATGGGCGTGGGGTGGTCGGGGCAGACGAGCATGCGGAAGGGTTCGCCCGCCGCGCGCAGCCCTTCGCACAGGCGCTTTACCACCTTTTCGCTGATCTGTTCGATGGAATAGATCTTGTGCGCCGTATCGCCCTGATGCCCGCATTCGTCGGGCGCTTCCATGTGGATGTACACAAGGTCGAGCCCGTCCGAAAGCGCGGCGAGCGCGGCTTCCGCCTTCCCCGCGAAGTTCGTGTCGTAATTGCCCGTGGCGCCTTCAACGTCGATGATGCGCATGCCGGCGAGGATGCCGATGCCCTTCACAAGGTCGACCGCCGAGATCACGCCGCCCTTCACGCCGAATTTTTCTTCAAAATTTTCCAGCTGCGGCTTTGTTCCTTCGCCCCAGAACCAGACCGAATTTGCGGGGTTTTTGCCCGCCGCCACGCGCGCGCGGTTGACGGGGTGGTCTTTTAGGATCTCCGCCGAGCGCTTCATCATGGCAAGGTACTGCCCGGCGCAGGGGCCTTTGGGCAGGTATGCGCGGACGGGCTTGCCGGAAATATCATGAGGGGGCGTCAGATCGTGTCCCGTTTTTCCGTTTGCGGCGACAAGGCAGTGGCGGTAACTTACGCCCGCGTACAGCGCAAAGGCGTCCGAGTCGAACTCCTTTTTGAGCGCGGCGACCAGCTCGCGCGCTTCGGCTGTGGAAATTTCCCCCGCGCTGTAATCGAGCATGCTCCTGTCCTCGTACCGCTCTTCGTCCGAAAGGGTCACAAGGTTGCAGCGCAGGGTCACGTCCGTATCTTTGAGCGCGATGCCGATGGAGACCGCTTCCAAGGGCGATCTGCCCGTGTAAGAGATATGCGGGTCGTAGCCCATGACGGAAAGGTTTGCCACGTCGCTGCCGGGTTTGAATCCCTGCGGCACGGTGCGGCACAGCCCGACCTCCGCGTGTTTTGCAAGGTCGTCTATGGCGGGCTTTGCGGCGCATTGCAGCGGGGTCTTGTTCCCGAGGGCGGGCAGCTTATAGTCCGCCATGCCGTCGCCCAGAACGATGATGTATTTCATGTCAGTTCCTCTGTTATTTGGTCAGATCCCAGTCGATGGGTGTTATGCCGTGCTCTGCAAGGTAAGCGTTTATCTTGGAAAAATGCCTGCATCCGAAAAACCCGTTGTACGCCGAAAGGGGAGAGGGGTGCGCGCATTCGAGCACGAGGTGCTTTGTTTTGTCGATGAGCGGCTTTTTGGAGCGCGCATTGCCGCCCCACAGCAGGAACACAAGGTGTTCTTTTTGTTCGCTCAGAAGGGAGATCACGCTGTCGGTGAACCACGTCCAGCCGCAGTCTTTATGAGAGTTTGCCATGTGTGCCCGCACGGTCAGCGCCGTGTTCATCAGCAGCACGCCCTGCCGCGCCCATTTGGTCAGATCGCCCGTCCGGGGGATCGCGCAGCCGAGGTCGCTGTGCAGCTCCTTGAAGATATTCACAAGGCTGGGCGGCTGCGGGATGCCCTCCTGCACCGAAAAGCAAAGCCCGTGCGCCTGCCCTTCGTTGTGGTAGGGGTCTTGCCCGAGCAGCACAACTTTCACGTCGCCGAAGGGGGTGTAGCGGAAGCAGTTATAGATGTCGTACATGTCGGGGTACACGGTGTGGTACGTGTACTCCCGCTTTAAAAATTCGCGGATCTTTTTGTAGCGTTCGTCCGCAAACAGCGGGGCGAGCGCCTCGTCCCATCCGCCGCCGAGGCTGATCATGCTCCCTCCTTTTCCGCCATGCGCGCCTCTTCATGGGCAAGCGCTTCGGCGGGCAGTGCGTTCAGCAGCGCAAGGTAGGCGGAAAGTTCCGCTTTCGCGCCCGTAAGGTCGTGTTCAAGGTAGTTGCCGCATTCCTGCCGCCTGGCGCCCGGTACCTGCTCATAGCGCAGCGCCTCGCCGATGGCGGTTTTTACGGCGTCGAAGGCGTCTGCTGCGCGCATGTTCTCCGTTAAAAGGTAGAACCCCGTACGGCAGCCCATCGGGCCGAAGTAGAGGATGTGTTCCCCG
The DNA here is from genome assembly GCA_949282395.1 of uncultured Bacillota bacterium. Lineage (GTDB taxonomy): Bacteria > Bacillota > Clostridia > Christensenellales > Borkfalkiaceae > Borkfalkia. Next base: position 5,537 of record CASDPE010000065.1, read on the forward strand.
TACGCTCCCGCGCGCAGCGCGGTGGCGAGCATGTGCTCGATGCTGTGCAGCGCCGCCTGCGCTAAAAAGTTCCCTTCGTTCGGCTTTTTGAAGCGCAGGTCGAAGGTCGCAGCTCCCTTTTGCAGCGAGGAAAAGTAGAAGCCCGGCTGCAGCCTGTCATGGTCTTTTTGGAAGCATACGATCTTAAATTCCCCGTCCATAGCATTCCTCCAATATCGTGCGCATGTTTCCGGCAAGCGCTTGCAGCGCGCAGCCCTGCATGCGCTCGTATTCGTGTACGCTCTCCGCGCCGACGCAGTCGGATACCGCCTTGTACATGTACAGCGGCGTGCCCGTGAACGCGGCAACGTGCGCGATCGCCGCGCCCTCCATGTCGCGCAGGTCTGCGCCGAGCGAGTGCAGCAGCGGCAGGTCGGCGGCAGTGCTCGTAAAGCGGTCTCCCGTGGCGAGCACCGCGCCCGCAAAGGCGCTTTTGCCGCCCGTGAGCGTGAAATACGGGGTGGCGTATTCGTTCAGCGTTCCCACGGCGGTGCCGTTTATTTCGCTCAGGTCGAAATCGTACTGTACGGCGCGCGTCACGCGGAAGGTCTCGCAAAGCTCCGCCTGCGGCGAAACGCCGCCCGCCAGCCCGAAGTTCAGCAGCGCTTCTGCTTGGAGCGCGTGTACCGCCAGCATGGCTGCCGCCGCCGCGTTCGTCTTTCCGATGCCCGCCAGCACGAGCGAAAAGGGGATGCCGAAGGCGGCGCTTTCAAAGATCTGTTTTCCGCAGAGCGTGTAGCCGCGCTTGACCCGCGCCTGTGAAAGCAGTGCGTCCGCTTCTTTTTGCATGGCGATGACGGCAACGAGCATGGGCAAGCCTCCGATGGTTTTTTCCTCTATGTATTGTACCAAAAACGCGGCGTTTTTGCAATGTTTTGTATAAGGAAAGGGCGAAACGGCGATAATAATTTCAACATCCGCAGGAGGTATGCCATGAATCCTTTTGAACAAAACGCCAAAGACATCCAAAAGACGTACAAAAATTGGAAGACGATCAACGTAAAACCGTACGATAAAGAGGCGGTCGACCCGTATACGCGGGTGCGCACGATTTTGATGAACGGCACCGAGTTCGAGGCGATCTGGAACACGGCGCGCTGGTCACGCCACTGCGCCAACAACGACGTGCGCCGCGGGATGGCGCTCATCCGCCGCGGCGAACAGCAGCAGCAAAAGCGCATCGCCTGCCTGAAACCGCGCAATGAGACCATCCTTGAACACACCATCGGCTACGAACAGCTCGCCGTCGACCTTACGGCGATCTTAGCGCAGCGCGAAAAGAACGCTTACGTCAAAAAGCAGATGGACTTTGCGCTGCTGGAAGACTTCGACCACCTGTACCGCTATGCCGATCTGTTGGACTTTGAACGCGGCGTGCACGCGGAAAAGCTGGTCGGCAGCTATACCGAGATCATGCCCGGGCGCCCGACCGTTTCCGAGGCGCGGCATCCCGGCGACGACGTGCGTTTTTATATCAACAACTTCCTGAACGACCCCGTCACCCGCCTCAACATCGCCATCATAACGGCGGCGGAACAGCAGACGATGAACTACTACCTCAACGTCGCCAACCTCTACGATACAGAGCTGGGCAGGAAGCTGTATTCCGAGATCGCCATGATCGAAGAGCAGCACGTTACGGGTTACGGCTGCCTTTCCGACCCGACCGTCGATATGTTCACCTGCATGGTCATGCACGAATATACCGAGTGCTACCTGTATTGGTCGTGCATGCAAGACGAGGCGGACGCCCGCATCCGCGACATCTGGCAGATGCACTTTGAAGAGGAGCTTTCGCACCTGAAATTCGCAACGGAGATGATGGAAAAGTACGAGGGCAAAGTGTGGCAGCAGATCTTCCCCGAAGGCGGCGCCTTCCCCGAACCGCTGAAATTTTCGCCGCAGAAGAGCTACATCCGCGAGGTGCTCAAAAGCGTGCGCCTTACGGGGCATGCGGAAAGTTTTGCGGACGTCGGCGAACTGCCGGATGGCTACCGCTTTTTCGGGTACAACCGCGCGGTGCAGGGCAACGTAAGAAGCCTCGCGAGCCATACCGTCATCGAAAAGACGATCAAAAAATTCGGCAAGGATTACCGCTTTGAAGAGAAGGCGCATCCCATCCGCGAGCTGAGCGGGCGGGAAGAGGTGAACGCAGACCTTGCGCGCATCAAGGGCGCCTGAACGAACTATGCGGCGCGGGCGTTAAGACCTGCACGCGGGGGCGCGGCTCATGGAGCCGCGCCCTTTTTGCGCTTTTGCGCGCGGCACGCAAAAGCCTTTACAAAGGGGGCGCGTTATGATATAATCGATATACCGTAAAGGTTGGGCGCGCCCGTTTCTGAGCGGGTACACACTGCCCCTTTATGGTACGGCAAAAACGGTTGCGGCGAAGTTGGTATGAAGTACGTTTTTTTTGACATCGAATGCGCCTGCGTGTACAAGAACGTGGCAAAGATCTGCGTTTTCGGCTACTGCGTGGCGGATGAACAGTTCAATATCCTTGAAAAGGAAGATATCCTCATCAATCCGAACGGGAAGTTTCATCTGACCGACCGCAAGGGCGGCGAGGGGATCGTGCTGCCGTACGATTATGACAGCTTCGGGAAGCTGCCGGACTTCAAAAAGTTTTACCCGCGCATCAAGGAAATTTTGGAGGGCGAGGACAAGCTCGTGTTCGGGCACGCCGCCATGAACGACGTGAAGTACCTGAACCTGGAAACGCGGCGGTACCATCTGCCTTCGTTCCGCTTTTCCTTTGCGGATACGCAGGTGCTGTACATGGCGATGACCGAAACGTTTGACCGCCAGATGGGGCTGGAAGCGCTGATGAAGATCTTTGAGATCGACTATCTGCCGCACCGCGCGGCGGACGACGCGTACGCCACAATGTGCGTCGCGCGGGAGATGTGCGAGCACGACGGCTGCACGATGCCCGCGCTTTTGAAAAAGTATGGCATCCGCCTCGGCAGGATCGCGGGCGGGCAGTACTCTGCCTGTGTTTCGCAGCGCAGGAGCGAATACCTCGCCGAAAAGCGCAGGTTGAAGCGCGAGCGCGGCGAAAAGCGTTCCAAGTTCAACGATTTTGTGTACGGCTACCGCGTCCGCCCGCAGAGCGACGAGCTGAAAGGCAAGCGGTTCAGCTTTTCACGCTGCATCGAAGAGGAAGTGCCGCTCGCGAAGGGGCTTGTGAAAGAGATCGTGAAGCGCGGCGGCAGGTATTCGCTGAAACTTTCGGGCTGCAACGTGTTTGTGCAGAGCGAGGAGGATGACAGCCCGCGCGCCGAAAGCGCGCGCAAACTCAAAGAGCAGGGGCAGATCGGCGAGGTCTATACCCTTGCGCAGCTCAAACAGCTTTTGGGCGTGGAGCAGCCTGTATGAACGGGCGCTATTTTGAACGCATGCGCGCGCAG
>CASDPE010000066.1 GCA_949282395.1 uncultured Bacillota bacterium
CTCCTTTTCAGCGCTCTGCACCGCCTTCGGCGGCCTGCCCCTGCGCTTGGGCGGCTGCGCCGCGCTCTCCGCCGCGGGCTTTGCCTGCGGCTTGCGCCCGCGCTTTGCGGGCTGCTTCGCATCGGAAGGCTGCGCAGCGGGCTGCTCCTTTGCCGCTGCCTTCGGGGCGGGCTGCTCCTTTGCCGCTGCGGGCGCTTCCTTTGAAAAATCGTAATACGCGCCGCGGAAGCTGCCCGAACGCACGAGTTCGAGGTACCCTTCCTTGACGCCCTTGTCGCTGACGACGATCTTTTCCGCGCCCAGCCGCTTGGCGAGCGCTTCGGCGACGACTGCCGCCAGCCCGACCGCATACAGCTTATCGGGCGCGACGTCTAAAATAAGTTTCGCCCTGCCCGCGCCCGAAAGCAGGTGCTGCGTCAGCTTTTTGAACTTTTTCCTGTCCATGACGCGCTCGCCGACGGTATGCGTCTTTGTATATTCCGCATACACGGCATAGAGCGCGAGGTTGGTCGCCCCCGCCAGCACAAGGGTGCCATAGGCGCCTTTTTTGGGGATGCCCGCCTTTTTGAACTGCTTTTTGAGGAATTTGCGGATGCGCTCCGCCTCCTCCTCGTCCGGCTGGATCTTCCCTACGAATTTTTTGCGCAGGTTCAGGATGCCGAAGCCGAGGCAGTGCAGCCCTTCGCGCTCCTCGCGGGAAAGGTCGCAGATCTCCGTGCTCGCCCCGCCGATATCCAGAAGCGCCGCGCCGCCCTCCGCGCCGCCGTAGGCGCGGTTTGACACATAGTCGCAGTACGCCTCCGTTTCGCCGTCGATGAAGTTGAGGGGGATGCCCGTCTTATCGTAGATCTCTTCGTGCACCTCCTCCGAATTCAGCACCGCGCGCAGCGCCGCCGTGGAAATGAGGTAGAGCATATCCACCCCCACGCTGCGGCACTTTTCCTGCATGCCGAGTACGGCGTCGACCAGCTTTTCGATGCCGCGCTGCGAAAGCGCGTGCCCGTCCATGTAGTGCAAAAGCGTCAGGCTCTCCCGCGCGCGGAAGAGCGGCTCGCCCCCCTTTTCGTCGGCGGCGACCAGCGAAATGCTGCTCGAACTGATATCGATGACCGCATATTTCATACCGTTTTCCTCCTGCCCCGAAGGGCGCGTCGTTTCCGTTTTTTACCTGCCCCGAAGGGCGCGTCGCTTCCGTTTTTATCTGCCGAAGAAGACGCCCGTCTCTTCGGCGGCGCGCACGATCTCTCCGTTCGGGTCGACGAATTTGTACTTGCCCGCAATATCCGGCAGGGCGTTAAAGGTGATCCTGCCGCCGACGACGGCGACGGTCACGCCGAACCTGCCGCGGCGGCAAAGCTGCGCGGCAAAACTGCCAAGCCGCGTGCACAGCACCCTGTCATACGCGCAGGGCTCTCCGCCGCGCTGGATATACCCGAGCACGGTGGCGCGCGTCTCCGCGCCCGTGCGCTCCTGTATGATCTCGGCAAGGTGCTGCGTCACCGTCGTTTCGCCGCGCTCGGCGCGGATGAACACCCGCTCGCGCTTTTTGAAGGGCGCTTCGCTGTCCACCACGGCGCCCTCGCCCACGGCGATGATGTTGCAGCGCTTGCCCGCAGCATACCCCGCCGTGACCGCCGCGCACACCTTATCGACGCTGAACGGGATCTCGGGCAGCAGAATGATGTCCGCCCCGCCCGCGATGCCCGCGTGCAGCGTCAGCCAGCCCGCCTTGTTGCCCATGATCTCCACGAGCATGGTGCGCCCGTGGCTTTCGGACGTGGTGCGCACCCGTTCGAGCGCGTCCGTCGCCACGTCCACCGCCGTCTGGAACCCGAAGGTGACGTCTGTGCCGTAGATATCGTTGTCGATGGTCTTGGGCAGCCCGATGACGTTGCAGCCCTCGGCGCACAGGAGCGCCGCCGTCTTGTGCGTGCCCGCCCCGCCCAGCGTGAACAGGCAGTCCAGCCCGCATTTTTTGTAGGCGGCGACCATCCTGGCAAGGCGGGTCGCGCCGCCCTCTTCGGGCACGGACATGAGTTTGAAGGGAGTGCGCGTGGTGCCGAGTATGGTGCCGCCTGCACGCAGGATCCCTTCAAAATCCGCCCGCCGCAGCGGCACCGCCTCGCCGCGGATCAGCCCCGCGTAACCGTCGCGGAAGCCGACGATCTCCACGTTTTTTTCATTCTGGTACAGGTTGAGCGCGATCGCGCGCATCACCGCGTTCAGCCCGGCGCAGTCGCCGCCGCCCGTAAGGATACCGACCTTCATACCTCTCCTCCGCTGTCTGCCGATAGCTTGGTATCGCATGATTTGTTATCCATTCTATTTTACCATCCCCGCCCGCGCCCGTCAATGCGTTTGTTGCAGGAAAGTTGTAAAATTTTGGCACACGCCGCAAAAGGCGGGGCGCACGGCGCGCGCAAAGGGGCATGCGGCGGGGCGCACGCCACGGAAAGCGGGGCGCACGAAAAAAACGCGCGGCAAAAAAGGCGCATAACAGAAAGCGGGGCGGCGGGGCATGCCGCCCCGCCGCCCCGCTTTTACAGGTCGTCGGCGTCCTGTACGGGCTTCCCGCCGTCGGCGGGCGCGCCCGTATAGCTGCCGTTCGGGTCAAAGGCAGGGCTTGCGCCCTTCCCGCCCTTTGCACGCTTTACTTGCAATTTTTTGCGCCCTTAGACGAGCCGCAGCCCTTCGTGCCGGACGAACCGCAGTTCTGCGCGCTCTTTGCCGAACCCGCCTTGCTCTGCGTGCTTTCGGGCTGTGCCGAACGCGCGCTTCCGTTCTGTTTGCTGTTTTTCATATTCTTTCTCCTTTCTATTACAAGGCGCAAAGCGCCCGTGATAGCGTGATCCGATCGGCGGCGCTCGCCGCGCCCGCTCAGCCGAAGGGCAGCGGGATCTGCACGAGGCCCTGTTTCGCCTTGCACAGCGGGCAAAGTTTCCACGCCTCTTTGGTCGTGGCGCGGTAGCCGCATTCGCTGCACACCCAAAGGGTGGGCTTGTCGCGCTTGTACAGCGTGCCGTCCTTCATCGACTCGTGCAGGAAGCGGAACACGATCTCGTGCTCCTTTTCCACGCCCGCGACCATCTCGAACAGCCGCGCGGCATCCTCGTACCCCTCTTTGCGCGCCTCTTCGGCGAATGCAGGGTATACTTCCGTGAACTCGGCGCGCTCGTCCTCCGCGGCAAAGCGCAGGTTTTCGGTCAGCGTGCCGAAGTGGAACGGGTAACCCGCGTCGATGACGATGTTTTCGGTACTGCCCGCGTTGAGCACAAGGGTGTCGAAAAAGGTCTTGGCGTGGTAAGTCTCGTTCTTAGCGATGGTGCGGATGGTATCCGCCAGGACGATGTACTCCTCCGCCGTCGCCTGCTTGGCGATGAGCTGGTAGCGCATGCCCGCCTGGCTTTCGCCCGCGAACGAACGCGCTAAATTTTTACAGGTGTTGCTCTCGCAAAATTGCATCTGCATTCCTCCTTCCGCATGCAGTATGGGCAGGAACGGGCGATGCTATACGCATTTTCCGCGCAAAAAGCGCCCGCGTTCCCGCGCGGGCGCTTTGCGGCAAAGCCGACGTATTTTTTTGTTTGCCCTTCCCCGCTCTATGAAAAGCGGACGGGGTTGTTTTGGTAGAGCGTGCCGAGGAAACTGCCTTCCAGCGAGGCGGAAATATCCCCGCCGAACAGGCGGATGAGCGCAAAGATCAGCAGCGTCAGAAGCAGCACCGCCGCGACCATCAGCACCATGCCGAGCACGCGGTTGACGATGCGCATCGCAAGCACGTCGATGGAAAAGATGCTCACGATGAACTTGACGATGAGGATGCGCAGGATCTGCACGACCACAAAAAAGACGATGTAAAAGATGACCGTCGCAAAGCGGATGGTCTCCAAAAATCCCCAAGCGTCGCCCAGCGAAGCGTTCAGCCCGCCGAGCCACTCCGCAACGGCGGGGATGCCCTGCACCATGCCGCCGAACGTGGCGCACACGAACACAGAGAGGACGATCCCGAAGATGCCCTTCGTAAAAAATTTCAGCGTCCTGCCGAAGCCGACAACGAGCCCCAGCCCTGCCAGCAGCACGGCGACGATGATGGTAACAGCGTCTATCGTTCCCATAGTTTACGACCTTTCGCAGCTATTTTTGCCGCTTTGGGGCGTATTATACCACATCCGCCCGCGCTTTGCAAGAATTTCCGTGCCCCGCAAAAGCGCATATGCCGTCGGAAAACGGCGGCAGGGGCGCGTCTACCTGCACAGCGGCGCGATCGCCGAGGCGAGCGCCTTGATCTGCGTGTTCGTGGTGTTGACGCACAGATCGAAGTTCAGCGGGTCGCCCCACTTGCGCCCCGTATAAAAATAGTAGTAGCGCGCACGCTCGGAATCGATCCTTTTGATCATGCGCGCAAGTTTTTTATCCGAAAGCTGCTCCTGCTCGGGCGCCTTGGCGCGGCAGCGCGCCAGCTTGCTCGCCATATCCGCATACACGAACAGCCGCAGTGGCTTTTGGTCGCGCAGGATGTGGTCGGCGCACCTGCCCACGATGATGCAGTCTGACTTGTCCGCCATTTCGCGGATGATCTCGTGCTGGCGGGCGTAGATGGCGGCGGTGAGGCCCGTCGCGCTGAAGGCGGCGAGATCGCTCTTGGCGCGCGCCGCGGTGGTGAGGCCGCGCACGGCGAAGAGCATGTCTTCCTCATCATCGCCCGCCACCACGATATTGTGCGAATCATGGGCAATGGTGGTGGCTATGGCCCCGTTTCGCAGACCATAGGGGCCGTCAAGCAGACCCACGCCGATTTTGCCCGTGGCATGATGGCGTTCCAGCACGGCCAGCTTGATGAGGTCGGGATTGCGACGAAGTTCCACCTCGCCGTCCGGCCCCGTCACCACGGGGCGAACGATGCACCTGGTTATCAGCGAATGGGGCAGAAGACCGATGACTCTGGCCTTTCCCGAAGGTACGCGCACGGAAAACGGTTTTTCCGGCAGCGGAGCCAGCACCACGCTTCTGTGCAGCGCTCCGGCGTCCATGACGGGAAGGGTGCGCAGCATCCTTCCCTCCTGCGCCACCAGCTCCCCGCCGGCCCAGCAGGAAAGCACCCGGAAATCCCGAAGGTCCTCCACCAGCACAAGATCGGCACGGCGACCCGGGGCGATACCGCCCCTGTCGCGCAGGTTGTAACATTCCGCGGCGTTCAGCGTGGCCATGCGCACCGCGCTTACGGGGTCGAGTCCGTACTGCACGGCCATGCGCACGTTGTTGACGATATGACCGCGTGCGAGAATATCGGCAGGCTGCCTGTCGTCGGTGCAGAACAGGCAGCGGCGCTGATTCTCCGGCGTCAGGGCGGGCAGAAGCTTCAGAAGGTCGCGCGAGGCCGAGCCTTCGCGCAGAAGCACATACATGCCGCAGGCCACGCGCTCCCGGAGCTCCGCTTCCGTGGTACATTCATGGTCGGTGCTCACACCGAGGGCGGCGCAGGCTTCCAAATCCCTGCCGGTAACCAGCGGAGAATGGCCGTCTATCACCTTTCCGGCCGCCAGCGTCCTTTCCATCTTTTCCAGAACGTCGGAATCTCCGGCCAGCAGGCCGGGCACGTTCATCATTTCCGCAAGACCGCCCACCCTGTCGTCGGCAAGAAGCGGGGCGATGTCGTCCGCACAAAGCACGGCTCCGGCATCCTCCACGGGAAGAGCGGGCACGCAGGAAGAGAGCATGATGCGCACATCGAGCGGCAGCTCACGCGAGGCCTCCAGCATGTAGCGTATGCCGTCCATGCCCTTTACGTTGGCGATTTCATGAGGGTCGGCCATGATGGTGGTAGTGCCGAAAGGCAGCACCAGCTCCGCAAACCGCGCGGGACAGAGCATGGAGGATTCGATGTGCACATGCCCGTCGATGAACCCCGGCAAAAGCCAGCGGCCTTTGCCGTCCACCACCTCCCGCGCCTCGAAACGGCTGAAGCCGAGTATGCGTCCCTGCCCGAAACTCACCGAGCCTTCGCGAAGCTCTCCGTTGAACACGTCCATGATGCGCACGTTGTCGATGCGCACGTCCGCAGGCATGCGTCCCGTAGCCATGGCCCAGAAATCTCTGTTCATATCACCTCCCTGCACGAGTTTCCGTATTTTTCATGCGAATCTCCCTGTCCACCAGCTGCGCCAGCAAAAGCGAGCACACCGTGATGCCCGCGCCGAAAAGAAACACGGACTGATAGCCGAGATGCGTCCACATCCAGCCGCCGAGGGCGGGAATCGTCACCGCGGGGATGTGGTTGATGGTCTGGGCTATGGCCATGTTGGGCGCGGCGTCCTCGGCAAAGGCGATTTTCTGGAAGAACGTGCGCACCGCAATGGAAAAGTTGAAGGTAAGGCTGTCGAACACATACAGGAGCACGATAAGGTACTCGTTTCTGGTCCAGGCGTACCCCATGAAGATGACGAAGGCCGAGATGTACTCGATGGTCATGAGCCTGCGTTCGCCGAGCCTGTTGATGATTTTCCCCACCATGGGATTGAACAGCCAGTTCACCGTATAGTTGAACATGAACATGAGCGACACGCTGCGTACGGAAAAACCGAACTGCTCCACCATGAGGAACACCGCGAACACGGAAAACACGATGCGGCGGCCGCCCATGAGCAGATTGAGCACATAGAAAAGCCAGTAGCGCTTCTGGGGCAGCATTCTTTTGCGCTGCTCCGGCGCCCGGCTGCCCATGAGCGGGTGTACCAGCGCAAAGAAACAGAGCAGAAGTCCCACGGCCCCTGGAACGAAGAACAGCCAGACGAAATCCAGCTTTTCGGAAAAAAGAAACACGAACACGGAAATCATGAGACTTCCGCCCGCCACCAGTCCGCGCAGACGCCCCATGACGATGGGGGTCTGCCTGAGATCGAAATGCTGTATGGCCAGAGAATTGTTCATGGCCTCAAAGTAATGAAACCCGAAGGACATGAGCATACTGGTGAAGATGATGGGCACAAAGGAGGGGAAGAATCCGGTAAGCATGGTGCCCAGCCCCGCCGCCATGACGGAAAGCGCGGCCAGCTTGTGTTCCTTCATGAAAAACAGAAAGAAGATGAGGGTGACGCCCAGAAGGCCGGGAATCTCGCGCAGGCCCTGTACAAGGCCGCCCAAAGCTGGCCCGCCTACACCCCCTGCACCGTCAGCGCCTTTGCGGAATGCGAAGCCCGCCCCGGGGACCTGCTGTACGCAGTGACCCCCCAGGGGCGGCTGCTGACCACCTGCGTCATGAGCGCTGTCTATGAGGCGGGCCAGACCCGGCTGGAATCCACCGGCAATCCCCGGCGGGACAGCGTGGCCGCCGTCAATGCCGCCCGGCTCAACCTCAGCGGCAAGCTGCTGGAGATGCAGGCCGACATCGGCCAGCTGAGCATCCGGGCCAGCGACCTGTCCGGGGATTTCAGCGAACTGAAACAGTCGGTGGACAGCCTTTCCCTGACGGTGAGCCAGGCGTCGGAGGAAAATCTTTTCGACGGCGCCGTGTGGTATGCGGACAGCCGCGCCCCGGCGGGCAGCTACACCCTGAACGGCACCAGCGCCGCTGTCCGCGCCTCCACCGACCGGGCGGGCGTCGTCCTGGATATGCCCGCCGAAAACCTGGCCGGCCTGCGGGGCGGCAGCTATACGGTTTCGCTGGAATACCGGGTCACCCAGGCCGTCAGCAGCCCGGGGCATGACTCCTTTATCATGTTCTGGGTGCACTACCCCAGCGGCAACGTCTCCTTCCAGCTGAAAACGCTGTACCGCAACTCCACCGGCGTGGGCACCCCCGTGCAGGACTGGCAGACCCTGACGCTGAACCTGGCGGTAAAGGATGAGTACCCCACCCGGGTGTATCTGTTCCCCTACCTGTACATGGGCACCGGCGAGGTGGAGGTGCGGGCCCCGGCGTTCCGCCCCCGCTACAACAAGCAGAGCCAGCTCAGCCTGACCCGGGACGGGGTGGTCCTGAGTACCGCGCTGCTGGACCTTTCGGACTATGCCGCCCAGCAGGACTATACCCAGCTGAAAATGGACCAGCAGGAACTGGAACTGAGCGTGGTCAAGGACGGCGAGGTGCGCTCCGCCTTTGCCGCCGATACCAGCAGCGTGACCATCAGCAGCGGGCGTGTCACCTTTGCCGCCAACACGCTGGTGGTGAACAGCGACAATTTCAGATTGACCGAGACCGGCTCGGTCAGCATCACCGGTATGTTTTTCTCGTTAGGGGACCAGGACCAGGTGGCCATCCACAACGGCGCGCTGTTTTTCTCCCGTAAAACCAGCGACGGCAGCTGGAAGGAAAGCGCACAGCTCTACTCCAGCGGCGAAAACGCCGCCTGCGGCAACTTTGTGCTGTTTGGCCCCGGCGCCGACGGCAAGCAGAAAAGCGGCGTGGCCGCCTACACAAACTATTCCGGCGGCGCTTTTGCGGTCTACAATGCAGCCGGTATGCCGCAGTTCATGGTGGTCATCAACGGCGACGGCAACGCTGAACTCTGGTTCAACGGCAAAAAAATCATGTAAGGAGGAACCTATGACCGATACCGAAAAAATCGCCGCGCTGCAGCAGGCGGTGGTGGCGGCGCTCAACGCCGCGCCGCTGCCCCTGGGCGTCAAGGCCCTGGTGCTGGAAAACGCCCTGCTCCGGGTGCAGGCTGCCATGCAGCATCCGGCCCCTGGGGCAGAAGAGGAGGACGTATGACCGAAACACAGACCGGCCTCTTCCGGGGGCGGGCAGCG
>CASDPE010000067.1 GCA_949282395.1 uncultured Bacillota bacterium
CCCAGCCGTCCGCCGTCTCGCCGCCGGTATAGGGCGGCTGCGTGTTTTCCGCCGTCAGAGAGCGCACGAGCGCCGCCCCGTGCCCTTCGCCCGCAGGGCAGAACACGACCTCGCCCTTGCCGTACGCCGCGCCCTCGTTGTAGGCGCGCAGCGAGCGCGCCGCGAACGCGCCGTCCGTCAGTGCGCCCGAGACCTGCGCCAGCGCCGCAAGCACGTCCGCATACGCGCCCGCATCCTCCGCAGACGGCAGCTGCACCTCTACCCCGCACCCGACCGTAAACGGAATGCACTCTGACGCGGTGCACGCCCCTTCCGCGTCCGTGAAGAAGAACTGCACCTCTGCCCTGCCGCTGCGGCTGCTCACGCAGGCGGGAAGGGCAAGGCTCCACACGCATGCCTGCGCGGCTGCGTCACCGCCTTCGCCCGCCGCAGCGGACTTGCCCAGCCGCCCTTCGCACGCAAGCAGGTACGGGCGGGTCGCCTCGCCCGTGGGCAGGGTAAACGCCGCCGAAACCGCGCAGCTCTCTGCAAAGGGCGCCACAAGCACGATCTTGTTCGCCTCCGCCGAGCCGCGGTGCACGCCTTCGGGCACGCAGCGCACCAACGCCCCCTCCGCATTCAAAAAGTAGACCATCTCTGTTTTTTCCTCCGAGAAAAAAATCACGGCGAACCCCTTCGCCGCACTCTCATTATACTATATAAAGCCGCCCGATCCCAAAGGTAGGTGCCAATTTTTTGCAGGAGCGCACCCGGAAGCAGGGACTGATTTTTTGTCGGGGCGACCCGTAAGCGGTGGCAATTTTTTGTCGGGCAGCCCGTAAGCGTGGGCTGCTTTTTGTGGGGCACGCCCCAAAGGCAGGCGCCTGCTTTTTATTAGCGCGCCCCAAACATACAAAAAGCGCAGGCGTCGGCTTTTTATTAGGCATACTCGACTTCTGCCCCACCGCATCGATACACATTCCGCATCGCCACTTTTTGTCATCCCGCGCTTGTCGAGGGATCTCTATGAAAATTCTATCCTTGTCACCCTGAGCGATCCGCCGAGAGGGAACGGCGGCGAGCCGAACGGGTCTTTGCCCTGCCGCGCGCGGGTCGGATACAGCCGATATTTCTAACGACCCGAATACGGCTCTCGCGGTTTTCGGGCAAAGATTTCTCGACTGCGCCGCCTTGTAGGCGACCCCAAACGCAAACGCGCGGGAGAAACTCCCGCGCGTTTGTGGATTTTAGTATGATATTACGCTTACACAGACGTCAAGGTACCGACATAAGCAACGATATTGGTCAAGAATTGCGGATTTAAAGCAATTTTTAAATACCCGATAGTTTCGGGGCAATTTGTAAAAACAGCCTCTCTCGTCCAACCTTCTTGAACCGATGAATCGCTTGCCGGCGTAAAGGTCACGGTCATTGTAACCGTTGTTCCTACCCTACAAATAACCGCCTCATAAGAACCGTATCCGGCATCCGTCGTTCCTTCGTCAAGCGGCGTACCCGCTGTTGTTTCGTGGCTCGGTTCATCAGGCCCCGCACTTTCTTCCCATTCTGCCACCCAGGCATCATCGTAACTCAAATCAAGATATTGCCCGGAACCTGCAACACCGGGGTTAAAATTCATCTCAACAAAGAAGTCATAATAATTTTTATCATCATGATTCTCCCATGTAAGAATTGCAATTTCCCCGACTTCCAACAACACATCCGACGTTGTACCATTATTCCACGCTCCGTCCACGTCATTGTTAACAATGGGAGTAGAAGTCAACGCTGCGGTATATTGTGCATCATTGACAGTCCCATTCCATGTACGGACAGGGCTTTGCGATGTAAACAGGACATCTGAATACGTATATGTACAATTTTCACCACCCAACGCCACCGTCATTGTATTTCCGATCCCTTCCGGTTCAACCAGCGTATAACTATATGTGACCGAACCATTGGAAACCGACACAGTGATCTCATAATGGTCTGTAACGAAAGTGCGCGTCACAACAAAATCCATCGTACCATCATCAAGGATATCCGTGCTTTCGGCGGCAATATTTTCACGAGAGAAGTGCGATTTAATATCAACAGTAATACCGGCGCCTCCTTGCCCCCAGCCACCGAGCAAATAATCATCGGCGCGCAAAACAGCATCAAGGTGAACAGCTGACACACCTAAATCACCGGAAGTAAAGGCAATCAACCAATATTCATAAACCTTACTCCCGCTCGTCTGAACATTATTCAGCGTAAAACGATATTCAAATTCGCCCGCTGTTGTATTCAGCTCAACTTGCTTCGCCTGGAAACCCGTAAATGTCTGCGTATCCGTAGCCGCCTCTTTTGCCACAGTATACACCGCATATCTGCTGTTTTCCGTTGCGCCTATCTTTTCATCATTGTATGTAAACGTCACGGTCGCATTTTTATAACCGCCGATAGGAGCGACCGTTGCGACCAGCTTTTCGTCATCCAGCAGGATAAAGATATCCGTAACGGTATTGCCGTCTACTTCCTTGTATATCGCCTCGACCGTAAAGCCGTATGCCGTATAGGTTCCGTTCCCGTTGTCTACAACGTATGCAGACGCAGGATCGCCCGTCACGGTCAAACCGGTGATCTCGCAGTCGATGGTCTTTTGGCACGTTCCGCAAGTAAAGACGACGGCACCCTTCTCCGCACTATACTTATATGTGCCGCTGTGCGCAACTACCTTCACCGTATACGTAAACGTGTCTGCCCCGTCCGCTGTGATCGTGAACACATAAGTGCCCACCTTTGTAAACGTGAAGTTGCCGCTTTCTTCAAGCGAAACATCTTCGCCGCTGTCCACTTTATAACTTGCCGAAACCGCTCCGCCGCCCGTGACCGCAGCCACGTAGGAAATCTGCGTTTCGACGCAGATATCTGCGGGGTACTTCCCTCCGTTCTCCATACTTTCTTCGTCAACGGTCAACGAAATAACGGGCTTTTCTTTTACCGTTACCGTAACTGTAACATCGTCGGCTTCTGCCGCCTTAAAAGTAAACACATAAACGCCGACCTCATTGATAGCAAACGCTTCACCCGTGACGGGTTTGAGCGTATCGGCAGCCACGTCATTCTTTGTATAGGTAACGGTGACCTCGCCCTCTCCCCCGACCAAAGACCATGTAAGCGTGACCTGCCCGCCGACATAGATCTCCGTTGCGCTTGCCCGCGCCGTGATCGTCGGCTTTGTGATCTCCGTCCACTGTGCGGTGATGGTGAGCGCGCCGTCCGCCGCGACCGTAACAGATTCGCCAACCTGCTTGGTTTCTTCACCGACAAGCCAGCCGCTGAACGTAGACCCGTCCTTTTCAAATTCGTTTTCGGGCAGTGTGACGGTAAACACATTCGTTTCCGCATTAAAAGCAAAATTCTCTGCCGCAAGAACGGTATTCCCCGTGGCGCCGTCGCCGCCGATCGTGACCGTTGCGGAAACGGATGCCGTTTTACAATCTTCGCAAGTCACGGTGACGGTGCTACCGGAATACACCGGCTTACCATAGCTATGCTCCCCCGTGGCGGGAAGGGGTACGTTCGTAACGTAAACCTTAATAGGAGTTCCGTCGGAAAGCTCCAGACCACTGTAATAATAGGTAGCGTAACCGCCTTCTCCGCAGGTGGGCAACTTATGATCGCCCTCTTCGTCCCACACCCAAACGCTTTCATCCGATATGACAACGGCGGGAATGTTGTCTACCTCCACAGAAGCACCGCATCCCAAGTCGCAATAAGCCTTTGCGCCCCATGCCGTATCCATCGTTGCGGCGTCATATTCTACCTCAACTTTCGAATACGAATGCTCGAAAGGCGGCTGCTTCAATGTAAACGTGACCGTTACACCGTCTTCAAACTTATATGTGATCTCTGTAATCGTCTCCTGCGTGCAAGAACCTTGCTGCGTAAAGTTAAAGGAATACTTGCCGACCGTAGGCGTAGTGACATCCTGATTCGCGTTTTCGTCGGTCATCGCAGGCAGTTCGCGCGTCGTTGTGCTGCCGCAAGAACAGGTACCGGTCGCCGTTCCCGCTTTTTCAACGAACGGCTCGTCACCTGCCTTAACCGCCCACACATAGCTGTGATTTGTTGCGGGATCGCCCGTCAGCCCTGCTGCGCCGTCCGTGATCTCATTGCCGATGGTGAAATCATCCGCATCGCCCGTCACGGTGTAATATTTGCCGCAATCAGAGCAATATGCATGCGCGATCTTGCCCGCTGCCGTGCAGGTAGGCTCGACCGCTGCCACATACGTAAGATTTTTATGCGCCTTCTGCTCGTAACTGACAGCGCCCGTTATGTCAAAAGTGATTGCATTGTTCTCCTGAAAGACATACGTCGTCACTTCCTTTGTCGTGCAGGTCGCGATTGTCGTCACTGCGCTTGTATAGGCAGTTTTCGCTTCATCGCTGTTCAGTGCAGGCAGCGTGACTGTCTGCGTGTGCCCTTCCTCGCTCGACTCACAGCCGGTACAAGTTTGCACCGCCTGCCCCGCCGTATCTGCGGTAGGCGCCGTTACCGTCCAAGCACCGTATGTATGCGTATGCTTCGCCGTCACCGTTATCGTGACCTCTACCGGCTGCGCTCCCTCCGCCGCGAACGTAAACACATAAACGCCCGCTTCCGATATAGTGAAAGCGACCCCCGATTCAGGCTGCAATACGCTTGCGCTTTCACCATCCTTTTTGTAAGTAACGGTGACCTGCGCGCTTTCGGTCGCCGACCAATTCAACACGACTTGCTCACCCGCCGTGATCGCGGTTTTATTGGCACTCGCCGTAATAACAGGCACCGCAGGCGTCTGCGCCGCAGTGATCTCGAACGTCAGCGTAAAATCTGCCGCCTCTTCCGCCTTGAAGGTGAACACATACGTGCCCGCCGCGTCGGGCGCGAAGCTGTTGCCCGTAAAAGATTCGACAGCCCCGTCACCGACCACATAGGCAATGGTCACGTTGCTGCCGGACGACACGGACGCAGAGATGGTGTACACATCCTCCGTATCGCCGTTGATGGTGGCGCCGCTCGTCTGCCCCTCACCGTTCACCGTTACGCTGATCGCAACGGGGGTATCTGTGGAGTCATCCTCTTCCTCGCCCGCGCAGGCGGCGAACAGGAAGAGCGAAGCGCACAGCATCAGCCCCAGCACAAGCGCGAACAAGCCGAACTTCTTCTTCATTTTTCCTCCCCTTTTTTGCAGAGCGCGCACCATAGGCGTACCTGCAATGCTTTGAATTTATTTCAAAACCGATTAAATGCATACGTTTCGCAAACCTGTTTGCGAAACGCTTTTTGCGCAGAAAAAAGCGGCATTGAAATACGATGTTCCTCCGCGCGGCATGCCGCCCCTTGCCGGGCTTTGCCTGCTTTTGCGCGGTACGAACATATTATAAAAGAAAGCGCCGCTGCTGTCAAGCGGGCGCCGTAAAAAACATGCAAAATTTTAAAAAAATTGACAAAACTATTACAAATTATATTATATCGAAAAAGGGAACGTTTCCCTTATTGAAGACGCTTTGCCGCCTCCGGAAAGGGGAACGTTTCCCTCTTATAGTGCGGGCACCCGCCGGGAAGCGGGGGCGCCCGCCGCGAAACGAGAGGCGCCCGCATCAGCGGCAAACCCTGCGCGTAAGGCCGCCCTGCTCAACCCCCTCCCCCCATCCGTTCGGGCTGTCTTAAATCCTCAACCCGCTTCCCCTCAGCCGTCAGGCGGGCGCGGCTTTTGCCGCGCCCGCCTGACACCTTCCCCTCGGAGGGGGAAGGTATTACGCTTATCCTGCCCTTTTTGTCATCCCGAGCCTGTCGAGGGATCTCTATGAAAATTCCATCCCTGTCACCCTGAGCGAGCCGCCGAGAGGGAACGGCGGCGAGCCGAACGGGTCTTTGCCCTGCCGCGCGCGGGTCGGATACAGCCGATATTGCTTAACAACCCGAATACGGCTCTCGCGGTTTTCGGGCTTAGATTTCTCGACTGCGCCGCCCTGCGGGCGGCTCCGCTCGAAATGACGCGATGGGAGCGCGCTCTTCGGCTCATAAAAGGTTATACCTTCTCCCTTGTGAGGAAGGTTGCCTTCTTGCCTTCCCCTTGAAGGGGAAGGGGGACCGCTTGCGGTGGATGAGGTGATTTCGTCCTTGTTTTCTTCTTATATAAGGTCGTTATCCCCTCATCAGGCGCTTCGCGCCAGCTTCCCTCGTCGGAGCGGTCGGCTGCGCTCTCGCTTTGTCCCAAAGGGGCAATGCTCGCATGCGCGCTTCCCGTACTCCTCTTCCCAAAAATCTCGCAGTGCTTCGCACGCTGCGATTTTCGGGAGCCCTGTGTGGGGAAGCCTTTAACAGCGTGCACCACTCTCCAGCTCCCCCTCATCCGTCAGGCGGGCGCGGCTTTTGCCGCGCCCGCCTGACACCTTCCCTCGTCGGAGCAGTCGGCTGCGCTCTCGCATTGCCCCAAAGGGGGCAATGCTCGCATGCGCGCTCCGCTCCTCCTCTTCCCAAAAATCTCACTTCGTTGCGATTTTTGGGAGCCCTGTTTTGGGGGAAGGTTTTAAAATCGATTGCCCCTTCCTTTTCCGTCATCCCGAGCCACGCGAGGGATCTCTAATAAAAATGTTGTCCTGATTATTTTTAGAGATCCTTCGGCTGCGCGGCGGCTATGCCGCCGCGCAGCCGAAGGATGACAGGGACCGCCGCGTCGCTCCGTTTTTCTTCTCACAGGGAACGCCACAGCGCCCACGCCATCCGAACCGACCGAAAAAGCCCTGCGCATTGGCGGCGGTCAGTCGCAGGCGATCTCTTCGCGGATGGTGTTGACGGCATTCTTTTCCAGCCGCGAGACCTGCGCCTGCGAAATGCCGACCTCGGCAGAGATCTCCGTCTGCGTTTTCCCTTCAAAATAGCGCAGGAACAGGATCTTGCGCTCGCGCTCGCCGAGGCGCTCCATCGCCTCGGCAAGGTCGGCGCGCTCCGTCCAGACCTCGTCATTGTTCTTCACGTCCGCGATCTGATCCATGAGGAGAAGCGCGTCGCCCGATTTATTGTACACGGGTTCGAACAACGAAACGGGATCGGAGATCGCGTCCAACGCGTAGACGACCTCGCGCTCGCGCACCTGCATCGCCTCGGCGATCTTGGCGATGGTCGCCTCTTTGTGCTCCTCTTCCAGCCGTTCGCGCGTCTTTAAAATTTTGTACGCCGTATCGCGGATGGAGCGGGATACGCGCAGCGAATTGCCGTCGCGCAAAAAACGCTTGATCTCGCCGAGGATCATCGGCACGGCATAGGTGGAAAAGCGCACGCCGACGGAGAGGTCGAAGTTGTCGATCGCCTTCAACAGTCCGATGCAGCCCGCCTGGAACACGTCGTCCGCGTTCGCGTCCGTCGCCCAAAAGCGTTTGACGAGGGAGAGCACCAGCCGCATGTTCCCCACGATGAACCGCTCGCGCGCGGCGGCGTCTCCCGCTTTGAGCCTGTGCAGAAGTTCGTCGCTCTCCTTCGCCGTTAATAGGGGCAGCCCCGCCGTGTCCACGCCGCAAATTTCTACCTTACGCATAGTCACCTCCGTTATGTAACGCACTGCGAAGATGGTATGCGCCGATCCTGCGCGGATTATGCACGGCGAAGTACTCTGCTTTTTGCCCTGTTTTTCCGTTGCGCCGCCAAGAAGCGGCAAAAAATACCGAAAACGGGTGGAACGCCGCTTTTTCCGCCGCCCCTTCCGCCGCTCCTTCCGCCGCGCCCGCCTCCCTGCGGAAGGCGCCGCCCTATACGAGTTTGCCGATCTCGCTTTTCAGGCGCGCGATGATCTTTTTTTCCAGCCGCGATATGTACGATTGCGAAATGCCCAGCACGTCCGCCACGTCCTTCTGCGTCATCTCTTCACCGCCGTCCAGCCCGAAGCGCATGTTCATGATGCGCCTGTCGCGCTCGGGCAGTTTTTTGAGCGCGCCGCGCAGAAGTTCCTTTTCCACGCCCGCCTCGATGTCGCGGTACACAACGTCGCCGTCGGTGCCGAGCACGTCGGAAAGGAGCAGTTCGTTCCCCTCCCAATCGGTGTTGAGCGGCTCGTCAAAGCTGACTTCGCTGCGGATGCGCGCAAGGCGGCGCAGGTACATGAGGATCTCGTTTTCGATGCAGCGCGAGGCGTAGGTGGCGAGTTTGCTGTTTTTATCGGGGCGGAACGAGTTGACCGCCTTGATCAGCCCGATGGTGCCGACGGATACAAGATCGTCCTGATCGGCGCCCGTGTTGTCGAACTTGCGCGCGATGTACACGACGAGGCGCAGGTTGTGTTCGACGAGCGCGCCGCGCACCGCCGTATCCCCCGCAGAGAGCCTGCCCAAAAGGTCGCTCTCCTCTTCGGCGCTGTACGGCAGCGGCAGCGCCTCGCTGCCGCACACATAGTCTACCGTGTTCCCTTCCGTGCCGAGCACGGCGCGCAGCCAGCTGCGCAGGCGTTCGTAAAACCGCATCATCGCTCCTTTCCTCCCGTTCTCGGTTCTTCCTCTTCGGTGAGCGACGAGGGCAGGATCAGCCCGTACTCCCCCGCAAGCGGGCGCGCGCCCAGCGCGACCGTCACATCTTTTAAGATATGCGCCCTGCCCGCGCAATATATCTCCAAAACGTCGACGCGGAACGTTTTTAACGCGGACGTACCGTTTACGGTGGTCACCGCCAGCTCGCCGCAGGGCGTATGCGTGTGCAGCAGCGCC
>CASDPE010000068.1 GCA_949282395.1 uncultured Bacillota bacterium
TCTCCTCTTCCGTGAGCTTTACGACGGGGATGCCCGTCCAGCCCGCAACGATCTTCGCCACGTCCTCCGCGCCGATGGAGACGCGCATCTCGCCGCGGGCGCGCTCCCATTCGTCGCGGATCTCGTCCATCTTCTTTTCCGCCTGTTTGATGCGGTCTAAAAGTTCCTGCGCTTCGGCGTACTTGCTCTTGCGCACCGCACGCGTCTTTTCGGCGGAGAGATATTCGATCTCCTCTTCCAGCTCTTTGATGCCAGCAGGGCCCTTGAAGCTGTCGAGCCGCGCGCGGCTCGCCGCCTCGTCGATGAGGTCGATCGCCTTATCCGGCAAAAACCTGTCAGTGATGTAGCGGTCGGAAAGGGTGACGGCGGCGTTGATCGCCTCGTCCGTGATGGCGACTTTGTGGTGCGCCTCGTACTTATCGCGCAGCCCGCGCAGGATCTCGGCGGATTCTTCCACGCTCGGCTCTTCCACGTTGACGGGCGTAAAGCGGCGCTCCAGCGCGGGATCTTTTTCGATGTACTTGCGGTATTCGTCTATGGTCGTGGCGCCGATGGTCTGCAATTCGCCGCGCGCGAGCATGGGCTTTAAAATGTTCGCCGCGTCCATGCTGTTTTCGGCGGTCGACCCCGCGCCGACGATGTTGTGGATCTCGTCGATAAAGAGAATGATATCCCCGCTGCGGCGGACGGCGTCCATCGTGTCTTTCAGCCGCTCTTCAAAGTCGCCGCGGTACTTCGCCCCTGCGAGCATGGCGGGAAGGTCGAGCGCAAACACCGTTTTGCCGCGCAGAAGGTCGGGCACGTCGCCGCGCACGATCGCCTGCGCCAGCCCTTCGGCAACGGCGCTCTTGCCCACGCCCGGCTCGCCGACAAGCACGGGGTTGTTCTTCGTGCGGCGCGAAAGCACCTGCACGATCTTATCGATCTCCTTTTTGCGCCCGATCACGGGGTCGATCTTCCCCTCCCGCGCTCGCTGGGTAAGGTCGGTGCCGAATTCGAGCGCCGCCTTCTGCGTGCCCTGCGGCGCATGGCGCAGCTCCTCCGCTTCCTCCTCGTTCACGTCGGCGGGCACGCCGTCAATGGCGTCACCGAGGCGGTCGAGCAGCGCATCCACGTCCGTTCCGAGCATCTTCAGAATGCGCACGGCAACGGAATTGCCGTCCGAAAGAATGGCGAGCAGCATGTATTCGCTGTTCACGCGCGCACCCGGACCGTCCCTGTCAATGGCGTATTCGCGCGCCTTGTCAAACATGTTTTTCGTGCGCGGGGTGAAGCCCGCGATCTTTAAATTTTTATCCAGCGACCGCACAAACGAGCGGCGGTACTCTTCCTTATCCACGCCCGCCTGCATCAGCAGTTCGTACGCGCGGCACGCGGGCACGTTCAGGATGCCGAGCAGAACATGCTCGCTGCCCACGTAGCTGCTGCCGTATTTGCGCGCCGCGCCGATGGCGAAGTCGACCGCCTTTTGCACATTGATCGAATATTTGCTGAAATCGTACATATCCGTGCCCGCCGCGCGGGCGCCCCTTTTCTTATTTTTCCGCTCTCTTATTTTTCCACGATATCCGCGAGCTCTTTGCGGCACAGATCCGCCCGCAGCACGTCGCGCTCGGGCGCACTCAGCTTCCCGTCGCTGTACAGCCCCACGTTCGCGGGGCGCGCGGCGGCAGCAAGGCGGTCGAAGGCGGCAAAGTCGCGCACGCACAAAAAGCCCAGCGCCGCACCCAGCTTCACGTCGGAAAGGCGCTGCAAAAATTCCGTATAGCTGATCCGCGCGCAGTTGGCAAGGATGCCGTAGGCGCGCATGCACCCGTCGCGCACGCCGATCTCGTCCTCTTTGCAGAGCACCCTGCGCGCCTGCGTTTCCAGCTTGACCACTTCCAGCGCCGCGCGCTGCACCTCGGTATAGATGTACTCCTCCGTCACGCCGAGGGTCACCTCGTTGCTGATCTGGTACATGTACCCTTCCGCCTCGCTGCCCTCGCCGTACACGCCGCGCACGGTGTGCCCGAGGCGGGAGATCTCGCGGATGACGCGCTCCATTTTGCGCAGACGGGTGAGCGCGGGCAAAAAGAGCATCACGGAGGCGCGCAGCCCCGTGCCGAGGTTGGTCGGGCAGGCGGTGAGGTAGCCCAGCTGCGCGTCGAACGCAAACCGCAGCTGTTTGGAAAGTTCGCCGTCGAACGCAGCCAGGCGGTTGTAGGCGCGCGGCAGGCAGAGCCCGCCTTCAATGTACTGCTCGCGCAGATGATCCTCTTCGTTGATCATGATGGAGAACTTCCCGCCGTCCTCTTCGCCGCCCTCGTCGATGAGCGCCGCGCCGTGCTTTTTGTTCGCCGCAAGCTCGGGGCTGATGAGGTGGTCGTCGCACAGCGCCTGCGCAACGTTATCCGACAGGTCGTTCATGTGATAGAGTTTGAAGGTGCGGATGCTGCTCGCCGCGTCGTACACGGCGCGCACGACCTCCCTGCCCTGCTTTGCCGCGCGCAGCGCGTTGGGGAAGGGATGATCCGCAAGATTGCGCGCTAAGCGGATGCGGGTGGAAACGACGGTGCTTGCAATGTTATTGATCATCTTCGCCCCCGAGGTCGCCGCGGTAGATGACGCGGGAAATTTCACGGATGCTGCGGTTCAGGCGGTCTGCTTCCGCCATGTCCTTCCGCTTGATCGCCTCTTCCAGTTCCGCGCGCAGGCGCGCGCGCTCGTCCAGAAGTTCGTACAGTTTTCCGTTGCCGAGCGGGTGCGCGCCGACGTGCACCGTTTCGCCGTGCATGCGGCGGATGACAGGCAGAAGTTTTTCGCGGAAGGCTTCGTAACAGGCGGAACAGCCGACCAGCCCCGTGCGCTTGTATTGGTCATAGGTGGTGCCGCAAACGGGGCAGCGCCCGCCCTCTTCGATGTGCGAAAGGGCGGCGTACTCCGCCGCCGCGCCGAGGCGGGCGTAGCATTCGCCGCACAGGAACGTTTCTTCCCCGTCCGCGCCCGTCACCGCGTGCACGCCCTCGTTTATTTTGCAGTTGGAACAAAGCATGCCTGTCCTCTACCCGCCGAACCTCTCGTTTTCTGCCTTCATTATACCACGAAACCGCCTGCGTGTAAAGCGTTCTCTGAAATTCCGCGCGCGGAAGGCGCGCGGCGGCGGGCAAAAGCGTTCGCCGCGCGCAAAAGAAGGTCAGAGATAATCGGCGCGGTCGAGCGCGGCGCGCGCCTTTTCTACGGCGCGCTTTTCAATGCGCGAAATGTACGAGCGCGAGATCTTCAAAAACAGCGCCACTTCCCGCTGCGGCATGGGCGCGCCGCCCTTCAGCCCGTAGCGCAGGCAAAGAACGGTGTATTCGCGCTCGGTCAGGCACCCGCGCAGCACGCGCAGAAAACTTTCGCGCTCCATGCGGCTCTCCACTTCCTTGAACACGCCCTCCTCCTTTTCGCAAAGCAGGTCGAGCAAGGTCAGCTCGTTCCCCTCCTTATCCACGCCCACGGGGTCGGAAAGGTACACCGTTCCCCTGTGCTTTTTGCTGCTGCGGATGAGCATGAGGATCTCGTTTTCGATGCAGCGCGCCGTATAGGTGGCGAGCTGCGTTCCGCGCGAAGGTTTGAACGTTTCGATCGCCTTGATCAGCCCGATGCTGCCGACGGAGATCAGATCGTCCGTCTCCGCCGCGCCCGTGTATTTTTTTACGATATGCGCCACGAGCCGCATGTTGTGCCGCACGAGGATATCCCTTGCGGCGCGGTCGCCCTCCTGCGCAAGGCGCAGGTACTTTGCCTCCTCTTCGGGCGGCAGCGGCTTGGGAAAGGAGCCCTTGCCCCCGACCGCCGACGTGAAAAACAGAAACTTGCCAAACACGGCGCACAACAGATCCCAAAACAACGAACGTATCCCCCTCACCCTTTTTCGGATACTTACAATGTATGTTCGCGTGCGCTTGTACCATGCGTTGCGGCGGAGAATTTTTCCGCAGCAAAAGCAAGGCAAGCCCCCTTGCGGGGGAATGGGAAACGCCTTCACCGCAAAAGCAAAGCCCCCTTGCGGGAGAACGAGAAGCGCCTTCGCCGCAAAAGCAAAGCCCCCTTGCGGGGGCTTGCGGCAAAACGGTTCAGTTTTTTTGGTTGTATGCGCGGATGGCGGAGAGCGTTTCTTCGCTCAGCAGGTGCTCCATGCGGCAGGCGTCCGCCTCCGCAGCCGCCTCTCCGACGCCGAGTTTGATAAGAAATTCGGTGAGCATGCGGTGCTTTTCATACACGGCGCGCGCGTACTCTTCGCCCTCGGGCGTGAGGTGGATGTGGTTGTCGGCGATCGCAACGTACCCCTTTTGCTTCAGGATGCGCATCGCCTTGGTGACGGCGGGCTTGGAAACGCCGAGCCTGCGCGCGACGTCCACCGCGTGCACGTCGCCGCCCGCAGACAAAAGGCGCAGCACCGTTTCAAGATAGTCTTCGCCCGATTCGTTTTCGATCATGATCGTTCCCCTTCCGTACTTATTTTTTCAAAAACACTTCGTTATCCGCCGTCTTTTTGATCAGGCGCGTGAGGTCTTTGATGTCCTCTTCGCCGAGCACATCCACGTACAGGTCGAAATACCGCACGAGAAAGTCGTATTTTTCCCTGCAATATTCCCTGCCCGCGGGCGTGATGCGCACGTCCATCTTGCGCCTGTCTGCGGCGGAGATCTCCATTTCGATGTACCCTTTGCCGCGCAGCGAACGCAGGATGTTCGCCATGCGCGCGCGGCTGACGCAGATGTTTTCACTGATCTGCGAAGGGGTCACGCTCTCTTCCCCGCAGCCGTTCAGATAGTTCAGCGCCGCGCTCTCTCCTTCAAGAAATTCGCGGATGTTCACCATCAGATCCATTTTGATCATGCGCCACAGCTGCTGCATCAGCCCGTCGCGCAGAGCCGTTTTATCCATCGTAACCTCCCTCCGATCCGTTCATTCGTTGGATTTGAGCGAGTCGGTCATACTGATCCTGTTCAATTTGATCGTCATAAAGGCGTACACGACCGCCGCGAACGCGAGGGTCAGAAGCAGCGCCCACAAGTAGCTCAGCCCGCCGATCACCCTGCCGAACATCATGGAAATGCTGTTCACGTTCGTGACGATGTACAGGTGCAGCAGCCAGCCCAAAAGCAGCCCGAACAGCGCCCCGACGATGGTGAGGATGGCGCTTTCGCGGTAGATGTAGCCCGCCACTTCCGCCTTGCGGTAACCGAGCACGCGCAGGGTGGCGATCTCGCGCTTGCGCTCGTCGATGTTGATGTTGGTCAGGTTGTACAGCACGATCGCCGCCAGCGCGCCCGCGCTTATCACCAGCACCGCGATGACCAGCCCCATCATTTCGCTCAGGTTTTCAAACATGGAGAGCGAGGTATAGATGAAGTCGACCGAGGTCACCGCCTTATCGGTGAGCAGTTCGCGGGTGGCGGCGTCCGTATTCTCGCGCCCGACGTCTGATTTTACGAGCAGGATGTCGGCAAGCCCGTTCCCTTCGCCGTACAGCGCGTTGTATGCGGCTTTGCCCATGAACACGTTCGCGCCCGTGTACCCTTCGCAGACGGCGTGCACGGTGACGGGCTTCCCATCCAGATAAAGGGTATCCCCCGCCTCCACGCCGTACACGACGGCGATGTTTTCGGACAGGACGATCGCGCTCTCCGTATTGTCCGCTATTGCAATGACCGCGGGATCGCCGCGTTCGTGCAGGGAAATATATTTGTTAAATTCAACGTCGTCCTCCACAAGGTACAGCGTTGCCGTTTCGGTGGCGGTGCCGCTGCCCTGCGGCAGCACGAGCGAGGCGCTCTCGTCCGCCTGCACGGCGAGGTACCCTTCCGCCTCTTGCAGGAAGGTATCGAGCGCGCCGCCCTCTTCCCATTCGCCCGTGTATTCGATGGCGGATTCGTAGAGGATGACGTCGTTGTATTGGTACGTGCTTGCGGCGTTGACCGAATCGTTCAGCCCGAACCCGACGAGGATGAGCGCCGTACAGCCCATGACCGAGATGATGGTCAGGATCATGTTCTTTTTGTAGCGGAAGATGTTGCGGATGGTCGCCTTCCACTTGAATTTCAGCGGCTTCCAGATAAACGGCACGCGTTCCAGCAGCACGCGCTTGCCCGCCTTCGGCGCCTTCGGCTGCATGAGTTTGGAGGGGCGTTCACGCAGGGACGACCAGCACGCCGCCAGCGTGACGAGCACGGTGCCCGCAAACGCGATGCCGAGGACGGCGACCGCGAACCACGGGCTGAACGCGAGGTTGAGCGCGGGCAGGTAATACAGCGTCTGATACGCCGCCCAGAAGATGGAGGGCAGCAGCGAAAAGCCGATCAGGATGCCCGCCGCACAGCCGATGAGGCAGGCGATGCAGCAATAGATCAGATACTTTTTGACGATGCTCGCAGGGCGGTAGCCGAGGGCTTTGAGGGTGCCGATCTGCATCCTGTCCTCCTCCACCATGCGCGTCATGGACGTGAAGGCGACCAGCGCCGCCACGGCGATGAAGAACACGGGGAAGATGCCCGCGATGTCCGCGACCTTTTCCACGTTCATATCGAAGCTGACGTAACTCACGTTCGTGCTTGCGCGGTCGAGCATGAGCCAGCTTGCGCTGTACCCCGCCATGCCGAGCAGCGGGTTTTCGTTCAACTCCTCACACCGCTCCTCGCCGAGGGCGGAGAGCAGCTCCGCGCGCTCCAATACATAACTTTTGTAGCCGTCCGAAAGGCGTTCGTAGCGCTCTGCCCCCGCGATCTGCACCCAGCAGTCGGTGTACAGCGTCTTTCTGCCGAGGAAGGTGCCTAACATGCCGAACTGCCCGCCCGTGAGCGCGCCCTCTTCGTCCGTCGCATACGCGCCTTCGTTCACATACAGCACCGCGCCGATGACGCCCGCGCCCAGCGTGGTCTGCTCGGTCGCGTCCAGATAATAGTAATCGGGGGACGAGACGATGCCGACGACCGTAAACGTCTCCTCCGCGTACACGTCGCCGTACTGCCCGCCCGCCGCGTCCAAAACGACGGTCTCGCCGACGGCGATCTTTGCAAAATTGCGCGTGGAGCGCTCCGCGAGCACCTGCCGCGCGAGCGGGATCTCGTTCCCGTCCGCGTCTTTCAGCCCTTCGGCGGGCAGCTGCCCTTCCACGAGTTGCAAACGGTTCATTTCGGCAGACCCGTTCTCTCTGTCCGCATACACCACGCGCGCGACCAGCTCTTCTTCGCCCGCCTGCGCCGGCACATCGGTGGAGATGACGGGCAGCACGCTCTCCGCGACCAGGCCGCCCTCCTCGTCTTGCAGCGCTTTGACGGCGGCAATGTCCTCCGCCGTCATGCCGAGCACGCTTTTGATATCCACGTCGTACGCCTGTTCGGCACGGTAATAGCCGTCCATGGATTTTTCCATGTCCGGCGTTGCCTGCATGACGCCGATGAGAAACCCGACCCCGAGCGCGATGATCGCCATGATGGCGATGAACCGCCCGAAGCCCGATTTGAATTCTTTGAGGATGGTCTTACCGTATTTGCTCATAAACATATCCTCCTGCCCCGTATCCCGCCCCGAAGGGGCGCCCTGCCGCCGCACGCACGCGCGGCATCACCATTCGATGACGGAAACGTCTGCGGGGTTTTCGTTGGTCTCCATGGCGGAGACCTGCCCGTTCTTGATGTGGATGACCCTGTCCGCCATCTGCGTGAGGGCGGAGTTGTGGGTGATGACGATGACCGTTTTATTGTCTCTGCGGCAGACGTCGTGCAGCAGTTTCAGGATCGCTTTGCCCGTTTCGTAGTCGAGCGCGCCCGTCGGCTCGTCGCAGAGCAGCAGTTTCGGGTTTTTGGCGATGGCGCGCGCGATGGAAACGCGCTGCTGCTCCCCGCCCGAAAGCTGGGCGGGGAAGTTCTTCATACGCTCTTCCAGCCCCACCCCTTTGAGCGTTTCCGCCGCGTCGAGCGGGTCTTTGCAGATCTCGGAAGCGATTTCTACGTTTTCCAAGGCGGTGAGGTTCTGGATCAGGTTGTAGAACTGGAACACGAACCCGACGTCGTAACGGCGGTAATCGGTGAGCTGGCGCTCGTTGTAGGAGCTGACTTCCGACCCGTCCACAATGATCCTGCCCTCGGACACTTTATCCATGCCGCCGAGCATGTTCAGCACCGTCGTTTTGCCCGCGCCCGACGGCCCCACGATGACGCAGAACTCCCCCTTTTCAATGGTGAAGTTCACATGATCCGCCGCCTTGATGACGTTGTCTCCCATCGTGTAATATTTGCAGACGTCCCTGAACTGTACAAAGCCCTGCGCCCGCTCTTCTTCGCTGACGGCGCACGCCGCTTTGCCCGCCTTTACGCCCTTCTGCCGCATTGCCCTTGCCTCCTGTCATAAAAAAGTAATCGGTTTTTCCCGCCTGTCATGGAATAATATGACAATGGGGATAATAATTATCATCGCTAACAATTTTCACTTCTATTATATGCCGAAGCGCGCCGTTTGTCAATGCGATACGTGTTAAAATTTTGTAAAATTCCATGAACTTTCCTTCACGCCCCGCGCACAAAACGCCGCGCCGCGCGCGGCGCGGCGGAAAGCCTGACCCGAAACAAAAAAAGGCGGCAAAAAAGGGAACGGAAAAGCCCGTTCCCCTTTCAGCCTG
>CASDPE010000069.1 GCA_949282395.1 uncultured Bacillota bacterium
CGCGCCCCGTTGTCCATGGCGTTGCCCGTTGCGGCGATCGTCAGCCCGTAGGGGCAGACGATGCCGCCCGTCGGCGCGTACAGCGCCGCCGCGATCTGATCTGCAACGTTCGGCTCCTTCTCCATAAGCGCCTTGCGCGGCAGAAGCTGCAAGCCTTCGACCCCGTTCTGCCTGCCGCGGGCAAAAAGTTCCTGCAAGCTCTCCTCTTCTTCGCCCGCCCTTGCCACGACCAGCGAGCCGTTGCGGAAAAACTTCACCCCGAGCTCGCGGCAGGTCTGCTCCATCATGGCGTTGCCGAGGACGTTGTACTTTGCTTTCAGCGTGCCCGGCTCCGCGTCAAACCCCGCGTGCACGATGCCGCTGTTCGCCTTTGACGCGCCCGCCGCCACATCGTCCGCAGCTTCCAATACGGCTACGGACAGGTCGTATTTTTTCAGTTCGCGCGCGGTGAGCGCGCCGATCACGCCGTCGCCCACAACGGCAACGTCAAAATTTACTTTCATATTCCGACCTTTATAAAAAAGCTGTAAATTTTCTATGTCACCGAACCTCTAATGCGCGTAAAATACAGTCGCTGGTTTTGATATCGTCTACTGTAAACATACGGGTGCCATATTCCAAAGCACGGGCATAATCGGTATATACAGCAGGCATATAGTTGCAAGGTTTAATGCCGTGTGCCACCACCGTTTCATAATCTTCACGGGGACGAACCCGACCTTCGGTATCTTTCGTCGGAAACAAGCACGCCCAATCCATATATGAAAACAGATCGCCTTCACATGTATCATGAAATAATTCAAGCGGATAATACCCGTGCAACTGAAAGCGATGCCCGTATCGCTTTCGCATATACGCAAGTAAAATCACACTCCAACTGTTAAACATAACGCGGTCATCGGAAATACCGTACTTTTCCAACATGGCGACCAATTTATCTGCCGCCTTAAAAGCACTCCTCTCCCTCGTCAGCAGGATATACCTTAAATTCAAGATTAAACAAAATACCTTTATCGGCAGTAAGATCAAAAAACTCCTCCGCCGTGGGGATACGCTCGCCTGCAAACTTTTCGGAAAAGCGAATACCCGCCGAAAATCCGCGCAATTCTTCCAGCGTATAATCACGCACATATCCCGTGCCGTCCGTCGTCCTTTCCAAGGTATGATCATGGATCAGCACAAGTCGCCGTCTTTGGAAAGATGAAAATCCGTTTCGATCATATCGACGTTGCAATCAAGCGCATAGCGGAACGCTGCCATCGTATTTTCGGGAACGACCGTGCGTTCGCCGCGGTGCCCGGACAAAATGATTTTATCGGAAAAATGTTTCATTACAACACCTCACAAAGTATCCGTAATAAATTGATCCCACGGAATCGGGGCCTTTTCTCCCGAAATAAGTTTGGCAACATGCGCCAGAAGCGGAAATTTTTCTGCAAGCGTTTCTTGTGAATATCTGCGTAAAAGCGCCGCATTCACCCGTTTTGCGATCACCAACGATTCGAGAGTGACTCCTTTCAGTCTATCCAACGCCTCATCGATAGAAAGCCCTTCACCCAAAAGGATGCCGACGAGCCGCGTTCTTCCGCCATAAACGGTAACGTATAAATCTCCCGCTCCGACCGGTAGCGTTGCGTCGCTGCCGGCAATTATCTTCAAAAGCTCGCGCATTTCTTTTACACCCTGCCCGAACAACCCTGCCTGCGAATTGTAATGCAGTGTTTCGTCGCCGAATGATTTGCGGTTTGCTCCAATGGACAGCGCCACTCCGAGAGCATAACCGTTTTTGAGCGCTACGGCAGTTTCTATGCCGAGAACATCCGTCGAAAGCGAAATATGATAGTATTCTGTCTTCATGCACGCCCGCAAAAATTCCAGCGTTTTCGGATCGTCCCCGCAGAAAGTAACGCAGGAATGATCGTGCGCGACCAATTCATAGCTGGTACAAGGGCCGCCGATTGCATTGATATTCAATACTCGTCCTCTCTTTTTTGCCTCAGTCTTCCAATAATCGGGATAAGTCATGAATCCGCCGTCGGGAAGATCAAACAACCCTTTTGTAACGGAGAGTACAGGCGTACTTTCGGGGATACGCGGCATAATATTTTCTGCAAACCATTCCACCCCGAAACTTGAAACGCCGCAGATAACAAAGTCACATCCGATGATTGCCTCGTCAACTTCTTCCAGATAATAATATTTTACTCCCGCAGGAAACGGACGATCAAATTTGGGATGCGTATCCGTCTTTTTGCAAGCGGAAATAATATCCTTATCGAGATGTGTACCCACCAGCCGAACTTCATGCCCGTTCCCACGAGCAGGGAAAGCCAAAGCCGATCCCATCATACCAGATCCGATAATCGTGATAACTGCCATTTATTTACTCCTTCATTTTTTTCATGAATTTTTAGGGGGAGAGATATCCCGCCCCCGCATTTACTTTTGGTACATATATTATAGCATGCAAAAAAAAGGATGTCCAGAAAAAACGATCGTCTGCACTGTTTTTTGCAGCGATCGTCAGCCTGCCGGAATTCGGGAAAGCCACTTCTGAATTGTAGTTTCGTCTTTCGACAACCAAAACGGAATGATTGCTCCGTTCGCCGTATCCCAAACGGAAACAGCCCATCGCCCGGTCATTGTTGCATACTCGCCCGAAGCGGTATACGTTCCGAAATACTGTACAGAACTTTCATCTCCGGGGATCGAGAGGAATACATGGAAATCCGCACCCTTACGCACCATTGTCAGATTGACTCCGGTATCCGCTTTGAAAGCCTCCGCATACTTCTTTTCATAAGAAGTTGTATCCCATTTACCCGCAGCGATCGAACTATATCCCCAATTCGCATCAGGATACCATTCTACCCAAAGGGTATTTTCGTCATCGTTTTTCAGTTTTACGGAAGGTTGCAGCGCAATCATCGTATCGCCGAAAATATAGCGGATAAAATGACGATTGTTTTTTGTTGCCTGTGAAAGTTTGAAATTGACCGTGAATACCGAATCTCCGAATTTCTCCACCGTAACAGGGAAAAAGGCGTTCCCCGAAACATTTGTAATATACCCATCGGCATCGTTCGCATGGGAAGCATCAATCGTCGCAACGCTCGCAGTGCTGTCCGGATTCTGAACAAATGCTGTTTTACCGAACGCGAGATCCGCAAATTCTTTCCCGCGGAATTCGATGGCTGCAATCGGCGCGTATCCTTCATACCCCTCTCCGATAAGCGTAGCGGTATAAAGTCCCGGAACGATACTGCCCTCGATTTTTCCGTCAGCACTCACGTCAAACGTATAACTCTGCGGACCGGTCAGTTGTACCGATGCGTTCTCGACAGAATTTTTTTCGCCGAAATACATTTCATACACATTAGCGGTAAACGACAACGGCGTTGCAGAAAGCTGCGCAAATTCCGCCTTAACCGACAGAGACTCCGTAACTTGTTCCGCCGGTACAGTAATATATCCTTCACGCAAAGAATGATCGGTATATACAATTGAATCAGCATAGGATATTTCGTTGACTTTTATATCGCCGACCGAATATCCTTCGTCAGCTTTAATTAGAAACGTTACCGAATTATTTGCGACAGCAAAATCATATCCGAAACGCTCCATTACTGCCCCGCCGCTGCCGGCGGAAATATCTATATCATAGGAAACAAGACCGTTTTCATTAAAATGATACCAGCCGTCGACATTTTCCCATGCACCATTATCGAGCTGCGAACCGAACATCCACCACCGACCACGCCAAAGACGTCTGCACGTCTTTGTACTCGTAGCCCGTCAGCGAGGGGGTGTATGTCTCGCCGGACTTCATCGTCGCGGCGGACGTGATCGTAAGCGGGAGCGCGTCGATCTCTTCCAGAACGGCAAGCTCGGCTTCCGCCGCCTGCAGATCCGCGTAGTTTTTGACGTCCGCCTTTTCCTCTTCCGAAAGCGCGTCATAGGCGGCGCGCGCCTCTTCGATCGCGTCCTTTGCGTCGAGCGACACTTCGCTGACGGCGCCGATCTCGGTGATGAGCGACGTAACGTTGTCCGCCGCCTTGTTCTCCTCTTCGGCGCATGCAGCAAAGACCCCGCCGAACAGCACTGCCAAGCAAAGAGCCATGCATACAAGAATTTTTTTCATACAATTTCCTCCTTACGATATTTCAACCGAAAAATCAGCCGAACTCATCCGTTTTGCGAAAGCGTGTTCGCAAGTATGCTTTCGCCTACAAGTTTGCCAATGGCGTAATGCGCCTCTCCCGACCAGTGCGCCGTATCCGGGCTGCCGTATTCGGTGCCGATCTTGAAGTCTCCGTTTTCGATCAGGTAACAGTTCTGTGTTTCCGCCACGAGCGCGCCCTGCTTGGCGACAAAGGCGAGGTTTTCCGCCGATTCCGTTCCGCCGAACGTTTTGGAGATCTCGCCGACGTAGACGGCAAGCTCCGGTGTAAGGTCGCTGCGCAAGTCGCTCACAAGGTAGCGGAACGCGACGGCGTATTCGTCGGGGCTGGGGATATCCCGTTCCCCCTGCATCCAATAGAGCGCGCGGATCTTTACCGTGTACCCCAAAGATTCCAGCTGCGCAATGCTCTCCTCCGTCATTTCGATCAGCAGGTCGTACAGGTTCCCCGTCTTCTGCGCGTCGGTGACGGCGCTGCCGAGATGTTCTTCGTACGACGGGGGCACCCAATTCCCGAGCCCCTTGTTCTCGTTTTCCAGATTGTTGAGCAGGCTCGTGCCGCCGACCGACCACCCGTAGTTGAACCACCACTCCGTGTAATACCCGTACGTGGTGGGAGAGGTCGAGTTGTAGGAAGACGTGCACAGCATGGCAAGATCCTCCACCTCGTCCCAGCTCATGGGGATGCGGTTGTTGAACACAAGCGTCGCTCCTGAAGCAGGCTTCGTCCACGCCGAACCGCTGACCCAGTTGCCGTCCGACCTCCAATACCCGCGGGCGGGAACGGTCACCCCGTCCAGCGCCGCGTAATCGGATTTCTTCTTCCCGTTTGCGTCGGCGATGTCGCCCGCGTTCCACGCGGCGAGGTCTTCCTTTTCTACGCTGATCACGGTGATGCCGAGCTTTTCAAACGCGCCCTCGTTGTAATACAGCACCGTCGGATCCATATCCTTCGGGATGCACCAGAGCGGGTCGTCGGCGTCGCTCGTGTTGTTGGAAACTTCAAAACGGTAGCGCGAAAGGGCGGGTTCCCACATCTCGCTCACGTCGACGATATCCGAATCCCACCAATGCTCTTCTATGAGCCCGTCTAAGGGCGTGATGAAGCCGCCGTCGGCATACCGCTTGAAGTACTCGTCGTCGACGTACACGATGTCGGGCGAGTTCCCGCGCGCAAAACTTGTGAGAATGGAGTTGTAATCGGCAAACGTTGCGCGGACAACGATGCCGATATCCGAGTTTTCCGCCTCAAATTCGCGCTCCATTTCGGTGAGCCATGCGGCATTGTCTGACCCCGTGATCGCCCAGACAAGCACCTCGTTCGCCGCAACGCTGTCGGAAGAACATCCGACGCCTGCCAGAAGCAGGAGCGCGACCACGGCGCCCGCCACTATCCTTTTTACCTTCATGTTTGCCTCCTTATCTGAAATCAGCTTTGTCAAGCGCGGAAAAACTTTTTCCGCTCCGTATTTTTCCGTAAAAAAAATCTTGACACAATTACTTTATAGCAAAAAAATAACCGTGTCAAGATGCAAATTATAATTTTATACAATTATTGAGTATGAATACATCAAAACTGATACTTTTTACAAGGCTGTTACAAATTCATTACAACTTTATGAAAAGCAGTGCAGATGTATTATAAAATTTTGATGATCTTCTTATTCTTATCCAGGCTGCTGTTGCCTTCGGAGCCGCCGAGAACGTGCTCGTTGCGGAGCATCTCCTTTTCAAACGTCCATTCTTCGGGAACTCTGCGCACTTTTTCGCGGTATTCCCGCGGCGAGCAGCCGCACGTTTTGCCGAACGCGCGCTCAAAGTGCAGCAGGCTGTGGAACCCGAACTCCCTTGCCACCTCTCCGATCTGCGCCGAAGGGTTGCGCCGCATATATGCCTGCGCGCGCGTGCAGCGGAAATAATTGATGTATTCCGCGACCCCCATGCTGAAACACAGGCGGAACAGCTTCTGCAAATAGACGCGGCTCACGCCGACCGTCTCGGCAAGGCTGTCCGGCGTGCAGACGGAGACGTCGTTTTCGATCTCGTTCACTGCGCGCTTCACATACGCATAGCCGCGGTACTGCCGTTCGCTCTGGCGGTACAGGTCTGCAACTTCTGCAAACAGCACGACGAGCAGGGCTTCCAATTCCCCGTATTTTTCGGCACGGTCGGGGAAGCGGCGCAGGATCATCATAAGGACATACAGCAGCTCCCCGTTGTCGAACAGGCGGAACGTCTGGCTTTCGGAAAACAGGTCGGCAAGGCGGCGGTTCCCCTTTATAATCTGCCCGACCGTTCTTTGGTACGCAAACTGCTGTTCCTTGGCGGGGGCAAGTTCCAGGTTGACGATGCGCGTCACGCAATCGGAGGTGAACAGCTGGTGGAACCTGTCGCTTTCAAGGAAAAAGAAGTCCCCCGAAGAAAGTTTGTATTGCTCCGTCTGCGCGCCCGCTTCGTCATACATGCGGACGATCGCCTTCCCGGACAGTACATACATGATCTCGATGCCGACATGCCGATGGATGCGCGGCATTACGTGATTCGGCTCAAAAATGCGGTTGTAACTCTGCATGATATGCAGGTAATCGTTTTCTTTGAAGTGATACCCGGGCACACCTTCCCCCTTCCGGGCGGCTGCAAAAGGCAGACCGTCCGCTTGCTTATGGCGTTTTTATTATAACACACGCCCCCTGCAAAAGCAAGCGGCGCACGGAGATCTCCGTGCGCCGCTTGTACCGATCCTCTGTTTTACCGTATGCCGATCCTCTGTTTTACCTTGCGCCGATCTTCTGTTTTATCTTGCGCCGAATGCCCGCAGCAGGCACTCGCTCGTTTTGATATCGTCCACCGTGAACATGCGCGACCCGAACCCAAGCGCCTTTTCATAGTCGGTATAGACGGCGGGGATATGGTTGCACGGCACAACGCCGTGCGCTTTGAGCGCCTCGTAATCAGCCTGCGGGCAGACGTGCCCGCTGCCGCTTATCGGGAACAGGCAGGCGTAGTCCATGCACGAAAACGCGTCGACCCCCTCCCCGTCCTTGAAGTTTGCAAGCGGATAAAAGCCCTGCAACAAAAAGCGGCTTCCGTACGTCTTCCGCACATATGCCAGCACGGAAAGGCTCCAGCTGCTCAGCATCACACGCCCGTCTGCGATGCGATACTTTTCCAGCATGGCAACAAGTTTTTGCACCGCTTCATAGGCGCGCGGCTCGCCTTCGTCGGCGGGATACACTTTCAGTTCCAGATTGTACAAAATGCCTGTGTCCGCAGTCAGCTGAAAAAACTCATCCGCCGTGGGGATGCGCTCCGTTGCAAACTGCGCGGAGAGCCACCCGCCCGCAGAAAGGGCGCGCAGTTCCGCAAGCGTGTGATCGCATACCCTGCCGTGCCCGTCCGTCGTCCTTTCAAGCGTATGGTCATGGATGACCACGAGCTCGCCGTCCTTTGAAAGATGGAAGTCCGTTTCGATCGCGTCCACCCCGCACGAAAGCGCATAACGGAATGCCGCAAGCGTATTTTCGGGAACAACGGTGCGCTCTCCTCGATGCCCTGCCAAAATGACCTTTTCAGAAAAGTTTTTCATAACGGCCTCCTTGTATGAAAGTGTCTGCCATGAATCGCCCGGATAACGCTTTTTGCCTTTACGGCGCGCACAAAGCGTATGTTGAGCCGTTCCGTTGACCGCTGACCGCTGCTTGTATCTGTTTAAGAATATACAGAACTATACCACACATTTCGGTTTGTAGCAAGTGCATCGGGAAAAACAAGTATCAATTTTGATGTATCATCCTTTATTTACAGTCAAAAACTTTCAACGCACTTTTGCCGCCTGCCCCTTCTTTCCGCACCCCGCCCTTCTCCCTTTGCCTTTCTTTCTCTTCCTGTTCCCATTCTTTTTTTGCCCCTTCCCCTCCTTGTCTGCCGCCTTTTCCCTTTGCATTTCGCTCTTTGCATTTCGCCGTTTGCTTCGACGGCGACCCTCGGCTCCTTTCTTTTTTTGCCTTTCTTTCTTTGTCTTTCGCTTACGCCCTTTTCTCTCTTGCTTTCTGTCTTTTGCTTCGACGGCGCCCCTCTGCTCCCCTTTTTTTACTTTTCTTCCTTTGCTTTTCGTCCCTTCCTCCTTGCCTGCACCCTCTTTCTCTCTTGCTTTCCGCCCCTTCCCCTTCTCTCTTGTTTTTCTCCCCTTCGTTGCCCCCCTCTTGGGGGGGCACAGCCGCGCCGACGCGCGCAAACGGTCGGCGTTCGGGAACGCACGGCGCACAGGGGCAGATGTTGGCGCACAGGGGCAAACGTCGACGGCATATACATGATAGAGGCATACATTGCCTTTACCAAAGGAGAACTTTCATGAACGATCCGATTTTCTTTTCCTGTGATCCCTGCTGCTGCTGCGCTTGCAGCGGCGCAAACACGACGCAGGTCACCGTACTGCGCGGCACCATGGGCCCGCAAGGCC
>CASDPE010000070.1 GCA_949282395.1 uncultured Bacillota bacterium
CCCCGCACGGGCGGGAGGGGGAGCTTTTTCGCCGCTCTCTTCGGCGGCGGCTGCTGCCTCCCGCAAAAACGCCGCATCCGCCGTTTCCGCGCCGCCCGCCCGCGCGGGCGGGCGGCGCGCTCGGCGCGCTTTGGGCGGCGTAAAGGGGTCGGAGAGGTCGAGCACGGCAACGTCCGTCACCGAAACGAGCCGCTCCAACGGGTACGCCGCCCCGCCCGAAAGCACCACGCCCGTAAGGCAGGCGCCGCTGCGCAAAAAATCGTCGATCGCCCCCAGCGCGTCCCCGGTCTGCGAATAGACCTTGCATTTCAGCGGCAGGTCGCGGCAGTTGCGGCAGGCATTGCGCGCCGTGCCGCGCACCACAAGGGCGTCCTGCCCGTACTCCGCGATGGCGGAAGCGGGCAGCAAAAAGTCCTCTTCCTCCCTGTCAAAGCAAACAAAATTGCGGATGCGCGCAAAGCGCGCGTCCGTCTGTACGTTGGTAACGCAGCCGAGGTATTCTCCGCTGCGCGTCAAAAGCGGTTTCCCGATCAGCCCGCTCACTGTTTCCTGCATGGCAGCCCTCCCGCATGATTTGTTAATACCTATGCCGCGCGGCGGGGCGGCATGCGCGGGAAAGCGCGCCGCTTTTGGCGAATGTGCGCGAATCGCAACAGGGGGATTGACTTTCCGCCCCGCGCGTGTTATCATATGGGTGGAGGCAGGTATGCAGAGGATGATGGTGCTGATGCGCCCCGGCGAGGAAGGGCAGCTTTCCCGCTTTGCGGGCGAGCTGTGGCACGATACGTACGACAGCTTGCTCGGGCAGGCGCAGGTCGATTATATGATGCAGACGGTGCAGAGCGAGGAAAACATCCGCCGCCAGATCAGGGAAGAGAATTACATCTACTTCTTCCTCTTTTTCGAGGGCGCGCGGGCGGGGTACTGCGCGTTAAAGCCCGAAGAGGAAAAGATGTTCCTTTCCAAGCTGTATTTATCCGAAAAATTCCGCGGCAGGGGGCTGGGGCAGCGCGCGCTGCGCGAAGTTGCCGAAAGCGCGCGCAGGCTTGGGCTGAAAAGCGTCTATCTTACGGTGAACAGGCACAACGCGCGCGCCATCCGCGCGTATGAGCGCTTCGGGTTCAAACGCGCCTCCTGCGCCGTGACCGACATCGGCGGCGGGTTCGTGATGGACGACTATATCTACGAATACGTCCTGCCGCAGGCGTAGGCTTGCGGCAGCGGGAAGCCGCTTTTCAAAAACGGAAATAAGGAAAGGCGTTTTTACACGAACAAATCGGCGCCGCCGCCCGAAAAGGGAGGCGGCGCCGATTTGGTTTTTGCACCGTGTTTAAACGGCTGCTACAAGTTCGATCTGGTGCAGCTTGACCCGCGCCATGATCTCGTCATAAACAGATTGCGCATTCAGCCAGAATCTTGCAGGGCTTTCCACGGCCGATTCCAGTTTCACGGCAAGTTCGGCGCTGATCCCGCGCTTGCCCTTTATCACTTCGTTGATAACGGTCTTGCTGACGCCCGCTTTTTCCGCCGCCGTCTTCTGCGTGAGGTGCAGGGCTTCGAGCTCTTCTTTCAGCAACACGCCGGGGTGTACGGCATAGTTGGGTTTAAATTCAGTCGCCATAATGATTTGACACCTCCAAAATCGTGATCATGTCTTGGTTTCCGATTTTTTCGACCTTGATCTTCACTTCCATGCGGTAGGAATAGTCAAGGGACAGAGAAACGATCCCTTTCTTTTCGCCTTTCAATTCATGTGCGCGGTACTTCTTCAAAACCGCAAATTTGTAAAAACAGTCAAACGTTTCGTAAGAAGCAAGCCTGACCATGAGGATCTGCAGCGAATTGCACACATGTAACGGCAAACGTTGGCACGCATAATTTGCGTCGCTGCATATCCGTTCTACTCTTTTGTTGGCAAATTCTATGACCATGCCGCACTCACAATGTATGCAATAATTCACACTTTTGTGAATTCAGTATAACATGGGAAGTTGCGTTTGTCAAGCAGTTTGTGCCAAAAAGCCCGAACGATACAAACAGGGGACGGCGACGCCGTCCCCTGTTTCGGGTTTCTTTGTTTCGGTGTGCGGTTTTGGCGGGGCGTTTATTCCGCCGCGCGGGCGGAGACGGTCTCCTCTTCCGCGGAGGGCATCAAAAGTTCGTCGGGGAAGTCGCCGCCGCAAGCCAGCACGCGCTCGCGCGCGGCGGAAAAATACCGCCGGTAAGCGGCTTTGCAGTAGCGCTTGTGCCGCTCCTCTTCCTCCTCCGCGGGCGGGAGAAAGCTGTACGCCCCGTTCACCTTCCATTTGTTGAACAGCCCGATGCGGATCGCGTTTTTGGGGCAGCGGAAGGCGCAGCGCATGCACATCAGGCAGTCGCCGCCGAAGCGGAAGGCGTCGTCCTCATAGCGGATGTTGCGGGTGGGGCATTCGTTCACGCACTTCATGCAGTGCACGCAGCTCTCTTCCACGCTGTATTTTTTGCCGTTCCAGCGTCCGCCCCAGTGCTCCACGCGCATGACCCACGCCAGCGCGCCGCCGAAGGGGAATTTTTTTTCGGGCGGAACGCGCCCCGCGGCAAGGTCGGCGCAGTCTAAGGGGATGAGCCGCTTCGCCGTTTCCCACATGCGGTACGCCATCGCGTCCGAATGGCGGAAGATGATGTTATACGGCATGACGTAGTGGTATTCGCCGCGGAACACATAGTTCTTTTTTTCGAGCACGGCGCGCAGTTTCAGCGAAGAGATGTTGTTCAGCGCCAAGGGCTCGCCCGACGTTTTGAATACGTAAAAGGGCATCGGCTCCTTTTGTGCGGGCAGCTCTTCGCAGAAGCGCAGCACGCTCGCGGGCGCGTTGAAGGCGTGCACGGGGTAGGCGATCCCGATGCAGCCGCAGGAGGCGACCGCCGCGGCGGTATTCTCCGCCTTTTCGATGGCGCAGGCGTCGGCTTGCCAGCCGTGCGCCTGCAATGCGCCGCAGGCTGTGCGGACGACTTTTTCCGTGTTGCCCGTGCCCGAAAAATAATAGATGACCGTCTTCATTTTTTCATTCTCTCTCAAACCCTGCATGCAGGTCTTTGTCCATAAAGTAGCGGAACGCCTCTTCCTTGCCGTGCGTATCGTACCAAAGCTGCGCGAGCAGCCTGTCTTTGCGGGCGAGGCGGTCGAACTCCCAAACGTTCTCTTTGTAAGTGCGGTTGAACCAGTGCCCCGCGCGCAGCACGGTATAGGGGCGGGCGGTGAATTCTTCCCCGTCCTGCGTTCTCCATTTCACGGGCGTATACAGGTCGCCTTTCACAAAAGCGCCGCCGAGATATTCGCCGCCGTGCGCCTTCGCCACGGCGCGCAGGTCGTTAAGGTCGATGTCCTCGTCTGCCTTCGCGTCGTCGAATCCGTGGTCGAGCGGCGCGTAAGGGGTCTTGCGCAGCGCGTCGTAGTCGGCGGGCTCGCCGTTTCCGCGCCTGCCTTCGCGCAGCAGGGGGAAGTCTTCCCACGCCGCGGGCAGCGCGTCGTATTGCCGTTCGCCGCCGAAATAGGCGGTCAGCCTTCCGGTGTCGCCGTGCGCCTTCCAATAGGCGGGGGCGTTCGGGTCTTTGCACAGCGGGTCGATGGCGAGCCTGCGGATCAGCCCCTTCGGCAGGATCTTGGCGAGCGAATAGTACCCGTGCGCCTTTTTGATCTCCGCCCAATAGTGCGCGGTGGATTGCGTCTGGTAGGCGAACAGCTCTTCGAGTTTGTGCCCGTCCGCGAACCATACGCCGTGGAAGTTGCGCACCGCGTTCCGGTCGGGGCGGAAAAAGTCTTTGGCGCTGCCGCCGATCAGGCGGAACCCTTCGTCGAAGGTGTCATACCCCGTGATGCGGTTTTCGGCGAGCGAGCCGATGTTGAACACGCGCTTCCAGAAGCCGCGCACGGGCGCGTCTTTCACGTCCCGTTCGAGGATGTGCGCGATGAGCACGCCGCTGTCGTGCGCGGTCACCCATTCGAGGGGCGCGTTGAAGCAGGTGTGGAACATCAGCCCGTCCTTCATGTTGTCGGCGAGCATGTTTTTGTGCAGCATCGCGCTCTGCCGCAGCACCGCCCACTGTGCGATCTCCGATTCGAGCACGCGCAGCTCGCCGCGCAGTTTGGTCGCCGAATACACGTCGTAGGGGCTCACGGGCAGCGGGTCGCCCACCCGCGCCCAGGGGTGCTTTTCGTCGCGGTTGCCGTACAGCGCCACCGTGCTGATGTGGATGAGCTTTGGCTGCGGCGCCGCCTTTTCGATCTCGGAAACGAGCACGCCCGCGCCCTTTTCGTTGCATTCTATGGCAAGGTCGGGGCGCCGGTCGGAGAGGGGCGGGATGACCGCCGCTAAGTTGACCACATAGTCCGCCCCGCGCACCAGCGCGCACACGGCGGCAGGGTCGGCAAGGTTGCCGTATACGATCTGCACGGCGCCGCTTTGCAGCTGCGCCGCATACGTTTTGCGGAATCGTTTCGCGCGCTTTTTGTCCTCGGGCAGGATCAGCACGCGCAGCGTGAGGGGCAGGGGCGAACGGGCGAGCTGTTCCATCACGGCTTGCCCCATGTTCCCCGTGACGCCCGTCACGGCTACAAGGATCGTGTCTTTTTTCATATCGTTCAGGTTCTCTCGTGCAGTTCGCGGCAAAAGCCGCTTTTGTGTACAGTATACCGCAAACGTGCGTAAAAAGCAAGGAAATTTTTATGGAAGAAAATTACTCTGTCATGTTTTTTATGACAAACGGGGGCGCCCTGCCCGCGTTTTCGCGGGTGCGCCCTT
Organism: uncultured Bacillota bacterium; assembly: GCA_949282395.1. Taxonomy (GTDB): domain Bacteria; phylum Bacillota; class Clostridia; order Christensenellales; family Borkfalkiaceae; genus Borkfalkia. The sequence goes on from CASDPE010000070.1 coordinate 4,782, forward strand.
TATTCCTTTCCCAAAAGCTGCGGCAGGCGCGAAAGGTCGGTCACCCATTCGTGGCGGCTGCGTTCGGCGTTCAGCCTGTGCGCTTCGCCCAGCGCGGCGTGGTATTCGCTCTGCGTGCAGCCGTTCACTTTTTTAAAATGTTCCTGCGCCTGCGGCTCCCTGCCCGTGAGCGCCGTGCGGTCGATGTGCACCGTTTCGTGGCAGGCGCGGCAGAGGGCGACAACGTTTTCCAGCTTCTGCACGTGCGTTTTGTCGTCATAGCTCCACACTTCGTGCGCTTCCAGCCTGCCCGCCGCGCCGCACACGCTGCATCTGCCGCCCGCGCGCGCATAGGCGGCGCGGCGCAGCCTGTCCCACGCCTCTTTCGGCAGAACGCTGCGCAGGTTCGTGTACCAGCATCCGCTCGGGACTAATTGAAAATTGAGTTTGTAGGTGCGCTGTTCCATGCCTTTATCATAGCACAGCCGCAAAAAAAGCACAACAAATTGAGGGCGGGGTATTGCCGAATACGATCCTTTGTGGTATAATGGGAAACACAAGGGAGGAGATGACCGATGGACTACGGCAACGCCGCACGCTTTTTAAAGAGCTATAACAAGATCGAAAGCCAGCTCAAACTTTTGTACAACGAGCGCCCGACGCAGAATTTTACAGACCTTGTGAAGCGCTGCACCGACCGCAACCTGACGGTGCGCCGCTATGAAAACGAGCTGGTGGACTACGGCAAACTGCGCAACGCGATCGTGCACCGCACGGGCAGTGAAGAGCTGTTCATCGCCAACCCGTCCGACGAAGTGGTGGAGACCATCGAATTCATCGCCCGCCAGCTGTGCGACCCGCCGCGCATCACCGACGCGTTCAAAAACAAGCAGCTCGCCAAAGTGTTCGCGGATAAGCCGCTGCTCACCGCCGTGGAGGAGTTCGCCGCGACCCGCAAAAAATCGCTCGTCGTCTACGACCACGGCAAAACGGCGGGGGTGCTCAACACGTATTATGTGCTGCGGCTCATCGCCGAGTGCGCCGCGCGCGGCGGAAACGTGACGGAGTACCTTGCGGGAACGCTCTGCGGCGACGTGCTCGACGGGCAGCAGCTCGCCCACTACGAATTTCTGCGCAGCGACGCAACGGTGTTCGACGTCTTTGCCGCCTTTGAAGAGAGGAAGGATCTGTACGCCGTCATCGTCACCGAAAACGGCAAGCTCGGCGAAAAGGCGCTTCTGGTGCTCACCCCCTCCGATTTCCCCGCCATCAACCGCTGCCTCGAAGCGTGCGCGGCAAAAAGTTTTTAAAACCGCACATCCGCCCTTCGCCGCCGCATAGGATATACTACCCCCGTAAAGGCGCCGCAAACGCCCGTGCCACAAGATATTGTGGTCATACCTCTCCGTGAGAACTACTCACAAAAAATTTTAATTTTTTTCAAAAAAGGTATTGACAAATCAAAAATACGTGGTATAATAGGGGTACAAACAAGGATCCCCCAACCCAAAGGGAGTGGCAAGACAGGTCGGGCAAAACCCGTATCGGCAACGCCGCAAAACCTTTTGAAGCGGAAAGGGAAGGAGACGCAAAGCAAAATCTGTACAGGGCTTTGTTTTTACCGGAGTCTCAGCGGTAGAAGGAAGGCAGGCGGAGCGGAACACCTCACTCAGGCGGAAAAAGGGAAGGCGGCGGCGCAGGAACAGGCGGAGCAAGGCGTGCCGTGCACACAGCGGGTATACCGTACTGCGAACGTTGCAAAGCCGTAAGGCGGCGCTGCGGGTATACGCGCGGTGGGACCGGAACGGAAGGCAAAGGAGAATTGTTTGGGGCGCAAGGTTTTTTGCAGCCGCCCGAAGCACAGCCGCAGCGTTGGAAAAGTCAGTTTTTTGGTTTCATGAATTTGCGCAATCCACACACAGGGCGTAGAAAAATTTGTAAGACCAAGCGAGCAGAAACAGCGCAGCAATATCCGTAAAATACAGTGTAGTTGTCAAGCATTGTAATGACCTGATGGAGGCAAAACCGAAAGAGGGGTCAAAGAACGAGTGAGCGGCAAAACGGTAAAAAAAAAGAAAATTTTTCGCGGGCCGTAATTTGACAAGACAGGATGTCACACAAAAAAGTCAAAGCGTGTAAGTAGCGGCCCTGTCGGCGGAAAACTTTTTGGAATATCCGTTTGGGGGCAGCAAAACAACCGAGCGAAAAAAGAGGCGGCGCGATGCAGCGCCGCCTTGCTTTACCCCCGTGGCAGAGGAGGAAAATCCAAACGATACAGGGAACGGCGAAAGCCCGTTTGCTTCGGCAAACGGGCTTTCTGTATGGGGGGAGGGAGGTGCGGCAATACGGCAGGCGGCAGTGCGGCGGGAAGCGTGGCGGAAGAGAGCGAGGCGGCAGGAAGCAGAGCGCGGCGCCGCGGCAGAGCTTTTTGGGGCGGGGCGGCGCGGTAAGGGTGCCGCCCGTTCTGCGGCGGCGGGTGCGGGGCGGAACAAAAATTTACGGGCGGCGGAAGGGATCCGCCCATTCGCTTGCCAGCGTGCGGGCGGTGGTGTATAATGGGGGAAAGGATCGGATCCCGCCGCCCGTGCCGCTCTTTTTGCGGCGCGGGCGGCGCAAAGGAGAAAAGGCAATGATCGTACAGAACATCACGGGGCTGGTGGGCAAAACGCCCCTTCTGCGCCTTGCGGGCGTCGAACGCGCGTTCGGCGCCAAGGCAGAGATCGTGGGCAAACTTGAATCGTACAACCCCACAGGCAGCGTAAAGGACAGGGTCGCCCTTGCCATGGTCGAGGACATGGAGCGGCGCGGCGCGCTCAAAGCGGGCGGCACCGTCATCGAGCCGACCAGCGGCAACACGGGCATCGGGCTTGCCGCCGTGTGCGCGGTCAAGGGGTACACCCTGATTTTGACCATGCCTGAAACGATGAGCGTCGAACGGCGCAAGCTGATCGCCGCCTACGGCGCGAAGATCGTTCTTACGGAGGGCGCGAAGGGCATGCGCGGCGCCATCGAAGAGGCGGAGCGCATCCATGCCGAAACCCCCGGCAGCGTCATTGCGGGGCAGTTTGAAAACCCCGCCAACCCCGCCGCGCACTATGCCTCCACCGCGCCCGAGCTGTGGGAAGGCTGCGGCGGCAGGCTGGATATCTTCGTCGCGGGCGTGGGTACGGGCGGCACGTTCACGGGCTGCGCCCGTTATTTAAAGGAGAAGGACGCGCGCATCCGCGCCGTGGCGGTAGAGCCGCAGGGCTCCCCCGTGCTTTCGGGCGGCAAGGCGGGCGCGCACGGTTTGCAGGGCATCGGCGCGGGCTTTGTGCCCGCCGTGCTGGATGTTTCGCTCCTTGACGAGGTGATCCCCGTCGCAGACGAAAGCGCCTTCGCCGTCTGCCGCATCCTCGCCCGAGCGGACGGCGTGTTCGCGGGCATCACCTCGGGCGCGGCGGTCTGGGCGGCGGCGCAGCTTGCATGCCGCCCCGAAAACGCGGGCAAACGCATCGCGGTCATCCTGCCCGATACGGGCGCGCGCTACCTTTCGGGCGACGTTTTTTCCGCACAGTGAAGGGGCGCCTCTGCCTGAAACGGCAAAAGGAAGAGCGGGAGCGGCTGCGCCGCTTCGCCGTGCATGCCGCGCTGCTGCGCGCAGGCGGGCGGGCACAGCGC
>CASDPE010000071.1 GCA_949282395.1 uncultured Bacillota bacterium
TCAAAAAAATATTACGTTTTTTGCAACCCTTGTGCCGACGGGGATTCGGGACGTGTAGGAACAAGAAAAAAATATGTCTGACATATTTTGAAATAGGTCAGACATATTTTAAAATGCAAGGCACATATTTTTTCGCAATCCCAAACCGCACTTAGAATATTCTGCTGCAAGGCGGCGTTTGTGCCCGGCGGCATGGTTTTTGCTTGTGCAGCATTTCCGGCTTCTCCATGCCGGCAAAACAAAATGCAGAATCGGATATTTATCCGATTCTGCATTTTAGGTATTGTCCAATCGGGCTTACGCCTTTTCGAGGTATGCGTTTACGTTTGCCTCTATGCGCTTTTCGATATCGTCGTGTTGTTCCTTGTTGAACTTGTCGCCGGTGATATGCTCATAAAGTTCGATGTAACGGTTGGATATGTTTTCTACTATTTCCGGTGTCATTTCGGGAATTTTCTGCTCTTCTTTTCCCTGGAAGCCGTTGTCCATCAGCCATTCGCGGACGAATTCCTTCGACAGCTGGCGTTGCGGCTCGCCTGCCTCGAACTTCTCTTCATATCCTTCGGAGTAGAAGTATCTTGAGGAGTCGGGTGTGTGTATTTCGTCCATCAGAGTGATTACTCCGTCGTGCATTCCGAATTCATACTTGGTGTCGACGAGTATGAGGCCGCGTTTTGCCGCGATTTCCGTGCCGCGTTCGAAAAGAGCGAGCGTGTACTTCTCTAATGTCTTGTATTCTTCTTCGGTTGCCAGACCGCGGGCTATGATTTCTTCGGGCGAGATGTCCGCGTCGTGCTCTCCTATTTCGGCCTTTGTGGTCGGAGTTACTATGGGGTGGGGAAATTTCTGGTTCTCGCGCATTCCTTCGGGCAGTTTTACGCCGCAAATCTCTCGCACTCCGCTTTTGTATGCCCTCCATGCGCTGCCGCACAGGTATCCGCGCACAATCATCTCGACGGGGAAGCCTTTGCACATCACACCTACCGTAACCATGGGGTCGGGTGTGGCAAGTTTCCAGTTCGGGCATATATCGGTTGTTGCGTCAAGGAATTTGGCAGCTATTTGGTTGAGAACTTGTCCTTTGTAGGGAATTCCCTCGGGCAGTATAACGTCGAAAGCCGAAATACGGTCGGTGGCAACCATTACGAGTTTCTTGTCGTCGATGTTGTAAACGTCGCGTACTTTGCCGTGGTAAACGCCTTTCTGGCCGCGAAAGGCATAATCCGTTTTTGTTAATGCTTTGTTCATCGCTGTGTTATTGTTTGGTTTGGTTTTCCTGTTGTGTGCCGGCGGTTCCGGCGTTGTTGTCCTTGCTTTCCTCCTCTGCGGCATGGCGTTTCTCCTCGTCGTGTTCGTATGCTTCCACAATGCGGGTAACCAAAGGGTTTCGCACTATGTCTTTCTTTGTCATTTCTATGAATGCAATACCTTTTACGCCGCGCAGTATTCGCAGCGATTCCACAAGTCCGGAGTTTTGCGACGACGGCAGGTCGATTTGCGTGCAGTCGCCGGTGATTATCATTTTTGTGTTGTAACCCATGCGGGTGAGGAACATCTTTATTTGTGCAGAAGTGGTGTTCTGTGCTTCGTCGAGTATGACAACGGCGTCGCTAAGCGTCCGCCCGCGCATGAAAGCCAGCGGTGCTATCTGTATTGTGCCGTCGCTGAGCATTTCGCGTAATTTCAGCGGCTGTATCATCTCTTCGAGGGCGTCGTAAAGGGGGCGCAGGTAAGGGTCTATCTTGTCTTTCATATCGCCCGGCAGGAATCCCAGCTTTTCTCCTGCCTCAACGGCCGGGCGGCTTAGTATGAGGCGGCGCACTTCCTTGTTCTTGAGCGCGCGCACGGCCAGCGCTATGCTTGTGTAAGTCTTTCCGGTGCCGGCCGGCCCGATGTCGAAAATCATGTCGTATTCCGAATATGCCTTTACCAGCTTTCGCTGGTTTTCGCTCTTGGCGCGTATAGGTTTGCCGTTGATGTTGTAGACTATTACGTTTTCGTCCTCCTCGTCGTAAGGCTTGCGTCCTTTGGCTATGTCGATTATGTCGGTTTCGCGCAGCATGTTGTACTTTGCGCAGCGGCTTATGAGCGTCTGTATCGTGTTTTCAAACTCTGCAATGTTTGCCTCGTCGCCCATAACCTTGATTACGTTGTCGCGGGCCACTATGCGCAGCTTCGGATACAACGCCTTAATCATCCGCAGGTACGTGTTGTTCGCCCCGTATAATATCAGCGGGTCGATTTCGTCTATTACGATATGTTTTTCTAACACTATGTAGTTTTATTTTCAGCGAAAGTACTGCAATCCTGCCTAATTTCAAAATATTGCAGTTGATTATTTGAGGTAAAGGCTGCGGGAAGCGTCAAATTGAAAAAGGTGTATGATTTTTCTCCAATGCCGGCGTTGCTGTGTGCCGAGTGTTACGGGTTTTGTCTGTGTTTTCTATAATGTCCCGGCGACCCCGGAAAAATATGTCTGACATATTTTGAATTATGTCAGACATATTTTAAAATAGGTCAGACATAATTTGTTTTTGCTCCTTTGGGTGTATAAACAGTTTCGGGGTCGTAAAGCTATAGCTTGGTGTAAATGTTGCTGCGTCGGAACTGCGTGTATGTTTTCTTAGGTAAAATATTTTTTTCTCCGTCGGCCTTTTGCTATTTTTGCACTTGTTTGCAACTTAAATAAACCGAACCTACAGAATGAACCTGCGATTCCGCTTTACAAAGAAACATTTTCTTTATGTGTTTTATGGCGCAATAGCCGTGTTGTTCATTATCAAGCTGATATTTCCGGAAATAACGAAAAATACGCGCGAAGGCGGCACTTCCGCGGATACGCCGGCTGCAAAGTTGGACAGTATCGACATTTACAGGATGTGGGCCGATTCTATATTGTCGCAGCCTCGGGCGCGGGTGCAGTTTGAGTTCAACAAGGACGGAAGCCTGAAGAAACATAAGATATACAGTGTGTCGGATTTCTCCGAAGCATTTCCCGATTCTAACCACGTGCAGCTGGCTACGGCCGAAAGGCTCGGCGTGAAGCCGGTAAAGGACCGTGCGCAGGCAGAAAAACGCAAGGACGAGCTTGTTTACGTTGGTTCGAATCCATATTATTATGTACAGAAGCTGTATAATTCTATTCCTTACCTTATCCCGCCCGCAGCCGTGTTGCTCGAGCACATAGGGCGCACTTTCCAGGATTCGCTTGCGATAAAAGGCATACCTTTGAATACGATAATGGTGACTTCCTTGCTGCGCACGGAAGACGATGTGGTGCGCCTGCAGAGGCATAACGGAAATGCAACGACGCAAAGCTGTCACCGTTACGGAACGACCTTTGACATATCGTACAACAAATACCTTATGGTTCAGGACCCGGATTCTGCACCGGTGCGTCCGGTGCGCAACGACACGCTGAAGTGGGTGCTGTCGGAAGTTCTCAACGACGCGCGCAAGCAAGGCCTTTGCTATGTGAAGTATGAACGGAAGCAGGGCTGTTATCACATAACCGTAAGGTAACATGCTGCTTAGGCACGCGGTTTTCTTGTTCCCGGCCGCGTTGGCGAGGCATAGGCTTGTTAGGTTTTCCTAATCATTTTATGAAATGAACCGCTATTTTATTTACTTGTCCTACGACGGAGCGAGATACCACGGGTGGCAACGGCAGCCCAACGGCAGCAGTGTTGAGGAAACCGTGGAACGCTCACTCTCATTGCTTTTAAGGCGTGATGTAAATATAGTAGGGGCAGGCAGGACGGATACGGGGGTAAATGCTTCCTCTATGCCTGCGCATTTTGATGTTGAAAGCGATGACGAAACGCTTTTTACTAAAAATAACGGCGAAACTTTTGTGCATAAGTTGCAGTATAAACTGAACAGGATTCTTCCTGCCGACATAGCAGTGCAGAAAATAGTACGCGTCCGCCCGGACGCACATGCAAGGTTTGACGCCGTGGAACGTACATACTATTATTATATTACTACAGAAAAGAATCCTTTCCGCGTTGAGCATTACTACAGGATACCTTTCGACGTGGACTTCGGCAGGATGAACGAGGCTGCGGACTTACTTGTGCGGAAAGGGGATTTTGCCAGTTTTGCAAAAACCAACTCAGATGTAAAGACAACGATTTGCGATGTACGCCGCGCCGTACGGATCTTCGCTGCCCGTGATGACGCCCGAGAACATCCCCGCGTTGACCATGAGGATGTACACCATCGCCATGAAGGTCGTGACCCCCGCGACGATCTCGGTGCGGTAACGCGACCCGCTCCTGGAGATCCCGAACCACTCGTCGATCTTACCCCAGAATCCCTTTTTGGGTGCAGGGAAGAGCCCTCCCCCCCCCGCGGGTGCGGTCAGCGGTTCCCCTGCGGGCGCCGCCAACGGTTCGCCGACGGGTTGATCCACCGGTTGCTTTGCCTCTTGCTGCTCGATCTGATCGGACATGATACCCCTCCTTTTGTTTTTCTTGCGTGTAAATGAATGTTTGCATTTTACACTCTTGTATATAGTTTAACACACAAAACGTAAAAAAGCAACTGAATTTCAGCATAGGTTCACGTTTCGCTCACAGTTTTTTCATACAAAAAACGCATTTCCGCCGAAAAATATGATAAAAAGAACAGCAGCAAAGAAGGCTCCGCGCGCAAAGCGCACGGAGCCTTCTTTTGGTGCGCACGACAGGAGTTGAACCTGCACGGTCACCCACCGGATCCTAAGTCCGGCGCGTCTGCCAATTCCGCCACGCGCGCATCACCCGTATTATACAGCAATCGCGCAAAAAAGGCAACCGCTTTTTGCAAAACCGCGCAAAAGGGGCGGCGCAAAAGCGCCGCCCCCTGCCCTGTTTCAGTTCCCGCAGCAGCAGCGGCAGAGCGCATACTGGCGGGCGTAGTAAGCGGCGTCGCCGCAGACGCCCGACGTGCTGCCGAAGCCCGTGCAGCCGCTTTTGCGGCAGCAGCAAGGCAACGCCTGCCACTGCGAAGACGCCTGCGCGCAGCCGCCCTGCAAAGCCGCAGAGTTGTTGCCGCAGCCGCCCTGCAAAGCCGCAGAATGGTTCCCGCAGCCGCCCTGCAAAGAAGCGGCGCTGTTGCCGCAGCCGTAAGACGACGCGCCGCAGCAGGCGTAACCGATGAACAAAGGACACAGAAGTGACATGGTTCTTTTTCTCCCCTTGTACGTAAATCGGAGTTGCCTCCGCTTTCATTGTATGCGCAAGGGGGCGCCGAATGCCAATTCAGCCGCCGAGGATCTCGGCATAATGGCGCACGTTCTTTTTGCGGAAAACGGGAATGGTGAAGTAAAAGGCGAGCGCGACCGCCGTGCCGAGCACCCAGCCTGCCGCCCATGCCCAGCCGACGCCCGCAAACCCGAAGGGAATGGTGAGCACGAACACAAAGGCGACGCGCAGGATGAGGTCGGAAAAGGTGCTGATCATGAACCCGACGTTGCCGCCGCAGCCGCGCACGACGGCGTCTGCGTCCGTCTTTAAATTGACTATGATATAGAACGGCGCAACGATGCGCACGAACAGCGCGCCCGTTTCGACGGCAAAGGCAGAACTTGCGCCCTCCTCCATGAAAATACCGACGAGCGGCTCGGCAAGCCCTTCGGTGAGCGCCGTGAACAGGAGCGCGATGGCGGACGTGATCACAAGCCCAGAACGGAACCCGTTCCGGATGCGGTGCAGTTTATGCGCGCCGTAATTTTGCGAAACATAGTTGGTGAGCCCCGTCGCGCAGGACGACATGCAGGTCGTGTAAAAGACGATGAGGCGGAACCCCGCCGTAAAGCCGTTGGTGATGCCCACGCCCTGCACGGCGGCGAGCGCGTTGATGCGCACCTGCACGAAGAGATTGCCGACGGAAATAAAACTGTTTTGCAGCATGACGGGCAGCGCGAGCAGCAGCACGAGCTTCAAAAGCCCCCATGAAAAGGCGCGCGGCTTTTCCTCCGAGCGCAGCAGCACGACGCGCCGCAGCACCAGAACGAGCGTAAGAGCGCACGCCGCGCCCTGCGCAATGAACGTAGCCCACGCCACGCCCGCCACGCCCCACGGCTGCACCATGAAGTAATCGAGCACGACGTTGGCGACGGAGGACGCAACAAGAAACAAAAAGGGCGTGCGGCTGTCGCCGAGGGCGGAAAAAATGCCCGTTCCGAGGTTGTACAGCACCAGAAACGGCACGCCGAGATAATAGATGTTGAGGTAAGTGACGCTCTCTTCCAGCGCGGCGGCGGGCGTGCCCATCACGGCGAGCAGCGGGCGGCAGCTTGCCAGCCCCGCGCCGAGCAGTACCGCGCTGAGCGCGGCAAACGCAATGAGCGCCGTGTAGACGGCGGATTTGACCTTTGCATTGTCTTTGGCGCCGAAGTAGCGGGCGCAGAGCACCGCGCAGCCCGCGTTTGCGCCGAGCGCGACCGCCATAAGGATATTGACGATCGAAGCCGACGCGCCGATCGCCGTGAGCGCCGTTTCACTGCCGCTCATTTTGCCCGCGATGACGGTATCCGCCAGCGTATACAGCTGCTGAAAGAGCGCGCTGCCCAGCAGCGGCAGTATGTATTTGAGCAAGACCTTCCACGGCTTGCCTACGGTGAGGTCGGTAGTCATAAACGGTTGTCCCCGTATGTTTTTCCGCGCCATTATAGCACTGCGGGAACCCGTTGTAAAGAAAATGCGCGGCAGGTTTTTCCTGCCGCGTAAATTTTTATTCCTCTTCGGGCGGAGCGCTGCCGCGCTCTTCCCCCTTTTCCGCCTGCACGCCGCTCTTCTCCGCCGTGAGCGCGCCCGCAAGCGGCAGTTTGCTCTTTTTGCGCAGCCCCGAAAAGAGGAGCACGAAAAACATGAGCGACGGCACGATCAGCCCGAAGGCGATGCCCGTGCGGATGTTGCCGCCGAACGCGTCGGCAAGCGCGCCCACCGCCGAACCGCCCGCCGTGCAGCCGAGGTCGCCCGCCAGCGCGAGCAGCGCGAACATTGCCGTACCGCCCGCGGGGATGCGTTCGGAGGCGAACGAGAAGGTGCCCGGCCACATGACGGCGACGAACAGCCCCACCACGCCGCAGCCGACCAGGCCCAGCCAAGGGATGGAGGCGGGCGCGAACGCGCATAAACAGTACCCGCCCGCACACCCTGCCGCCGCTATCATCAGCGCGGGCTTGATGGGAACGCGCTTGCCGAAGAGCGAAAACCCGACGCGCGCAAGCCCCATCATCACCGCGAACAGACACGGCCCGAGCAGGTCGCCCAGCGTTTTGGAAACGCCCAAGCCCTCCTCCGCAAACGCGGACGCCCATTGCCCCACGGCAAGCTCTGCCGCGCCCGCGCAGGCGACGAGCACGGCGAACAGCCAGAACGAGGGCGTTCTTAAAAGCTGCGGGATGCGCAGCCCCTGCCCCTCTTCCACGGGGCGGAACATGGGCACGAAGCAAAAATATACGGCGTTCAGGAGGGGCACCGCCGCCCATACGCAGGCGAGGATCGCCCAATTATCAATGCCAGCGAGCACAAAAAACAGGGTGGAGAGCGCCACCACGGCGACCTGCCCCCAGCAGTAAAAGGAATGCAGCAGGCTCATCGCCGCTTTTTTGTTCTTGCTCGGGCAGGCTTCGATGACGGGGCTGACGAGCACTTCGATCAGCCCGCCACCCACCGCATACACGGCGGAGGCGACAAACAGCCCCGCCGCCGGCGCGGAGGAAAGGACGTTGGGCAGCACCGCAAGCAGCACCAGACCGCCGCCCGCAAAAATGTGCGCGGCGACCATGCACGGGCGGTACCCGATCTTATCCACGAACCGCGCCGCAAGCAGGTCGACCAAAAGCTGCGTACCGAAATTTACGGTGATCATCAGCCCGAGCAGCGAAAGCGACACGCCGTAGCTCTGGTTGAACATGACGAACAGAAGCGGCGCAAAGTTGCCGATGATCGCCTGCGTCACATACCCCGTGTAGCAGGCGGCGACGGTGTGCCGCGGACTGAGCTGCTTCATGATTACACTCTTTTATCCCATTGAACGTTGTGAAGCGCATGCGCCTTTTGCCGCCGCGCGCAGCCGCGCAGCTGCTTGACCGCGCACAGCCACGCAGCCACTTGACCGCGCTCAGCCGCGCAGCTGCTTGACCATCTGGCAGTATTCGAGCGGCGCATACCCGAGCCGCTCGTACAGCGAGATGGCGCGGGTATTTTCTCTGGTGACTTCCAGGCGGATCCTGCGGACCTCCGGATAGTGCTCCTCGATCCAGGCGAACACTTTCGTGCCGCAGCCCTTGCCCCTGGCCGCGTGTCTTGTATTCTCTCCCCCAGTCGCACGAGGTGCGACAGCCCCCTCGTCAGAGGGGGCACGG
>CASDPE010000072.1 GCA_949282395.1 uncultured Bacillota bacterium
AAACAGGGCTCCCGAAAATCGCAACGAAGTGAGATTTTTGGGAAGAGGAGGAGCGGAGCGCGCATCGATAAAGGCTTCCCCCTCAGGGGGAAGCTGGCGCGAAGCGCCTGATGAGGGGATAACGACCTTACTTAAAAGAAAATAAGGACGATATCACCTCATCCACCGCAAGCGGTCCCCCCTTCCCCTTGAAGTGGAAGGCAAGTATTGTGCGCGAAGCCCTGTGGGGGGGGAGGTGGAAAAGGACAACATTTCCATAGAGATCCCTCGACAGGTTCGGGATGACGGTGGGGGAAGGGCGAGCACGTATAAAACCTTCTCCAAAACAGGGCTCCCGAAAATCGCAGCGTGCGAAGCACTGCGAGATGTTTGGGAAGAGGAGGAGCGGAGCGCGCATGCGAGCATTGCCCCTTGGGGCGATGCGAGAGAGCAGCCGACTGCTCCGACGAAAAAGTGTGATTTTTGCTTTTGCGAGGGAGCATTTAAGCGCGCCGCATTCACCCCTTTTCAGATAGCCGAAAGTTTTCGGCAAATTGAGGGCGCTTGCAAAAAACGTGGTTTTTGCGCGCGCGATTTGATTATTGAAAAGGGCTCCCGAAAATCGCAGCCTTTTAAACCTTCCCCCTCCGTGGGGAAGGTGGCAAACGGCGCAGCCGTTTGACGGATGAGGGGAGGAAGGATGAGCAGGGCAGCCCGCTCGGGCAGGCGTTGCGGGAAGTGAAGAGAGGCGGGACGCGTTTACGGGCTTTCCCCGCAAGGGTAAGGCAAAAAGGCGGATACCCCTCAAAAAACAGATCTGCGGAACGGGGAGCGCAGCAGGAAATTTTACCGTTCTTTTGCCGCCTGTGCAAGTTTTTTTCACAAGGCGGCAATATTATAATAGGAGAGGGCGCATGGAAAACGGACGTTTTTTTGAAATGCTTGCGCTGGCGCGCGCGGGGCTTTCCCCGCGCGAACGCGGCAAATTCTGCTCGGCGGGGTATGTGAGCGCCGTCCTCGAAGGGGCGAACGGCAAACTGTACCGCGGCGTGAACATAGACCTTGCCTGCGGGCTCGGCTTCTGCGCCGAACGCAGCGCCGCTGCGGCGATGCTCACCGACGGCGAGCACGTTGTGCGCCGCGTCGTCTGCGTGGGGGAGGACGGCGCGCTCATGCCGCCTTGCGGCGCGTGCCGTGAATTTTTGCAGCAGCTTGCGCCCGAAAACACGGAATGCGAATTTTTGCTGGAAGAGGAGCCTCTGTGCACAAGGACGCTTGCGCAGCTGCTGCCGCTGGATTGGCGGCAGCCCCTTCCGAAGGAGCGGACATGAAAAAGAAGAGCGTGCGCGCCGACGGCGGGCAGGGCGGCGGGAATGCAGCCGCCAAAGCGGAGAGCGGGGCGCGCCCCCGCCGCCCGCTGGCAAAACGGTTCTTTTGGGCGGGCGTGGCGCTTGTTCTGGCTGCCGCGCTCTTTTTGGCGGGCTTTTTTACCTACTACGCCACGCTGCCGCAGGGGGCGCGTTCCCTGCTGTGGATGTGGAGCGAGGTGCAGGCGCACTATTATTATGACGTAGAGGAAGACGCGTTCTGGGATGCCGCGCTCGGCGGCGCGGGCGACGCACTCGACAAGTATTCCGAATACTATTCCCCCGAAGAATACGCCGCCGTCGAAAGCTCTTATGCGGGGCAGATGGAGGGCACGGGGCTGAACTTTTTCACGGGCACGAACAGGGTCGCGCGCGTGGCGATCGGCTCGCCCGTCTTTTTTGCGAACGGTCCGGCGGGTACCGTGCAGGAGGGGATGTACCTGACGGGCGCGGGCAAGGACGGCGCGCTTGCCGACATCACCGACAGCGCGGGCGCGGCAAATGCTCTGGCTGCCTTCAAAGAGGGCGACGCTGTTTCCCTGCGCTTTTCAACGGTGAACGACCCTGCTGCGGCGGATTCGTTCACGCTCACCGTCACCTTTGCGGGGTACACCGAAAGTTATGTGCTCTATGCCTGCGGCGGGCGCGCGTTTGCGTATACGTATGACGAAAACGGCGCCGCAAGCTGGCAGGATGTGAGCGCGTACGTCACGCAGGACGAGGCGGTGAGCGGCGATACGGCATACATCCGCATCGTGCGGTTTGCGGGGGACGCGGCAGAGGCGTTCGCGCGCGCCGCCATGCAGTTCAAAGAGGACGGCGCTGCGGCGCTGCTGCTCGATCTGCGCAACAACGGCGGCGGCAGGATGGATATTTTGCAGCGCATCGCCTCCTATCTGCTGCGCGGCGCGTCCTCCCGCACGGAGGTGGTGCAGACGGCGCGGTTCAAGGACGGCAGCCGCGTGCATTACCTTGCCGAGGGCAACTATTTCAAAGAATATTTCGGCGACGCCGCCGTGTATGCGGCGGCAAACACGAACAGCGCCTCCGCGTCCGAAGCGCTCCTCGGGGCGATGTACAGCTACGGCACCCTGGCGTATGCGGACATCTATCTGACCAAATTGGGCGAGCACACGGCGAGTACCTACGGCAAGGGCATCATGCAGACGACCTATTCCCGCGGGGACGAGGCGGTGAAGCTGACCACGGCGCAGATCTATTGGCCGAACGGCACCTGCATCCACGGCACAGGCATCACGGAAGAGGACAGCGACGCGAGCGGCAGCCCGCGCGCGGTGGCGGCGGAGTCGAACGCGGACTTCGGCAACGCATGGCTCTCTTCCGTTTTGGAAGACATCGCGGCGCGGTAAAGGGCGGCAATGCAACAAGGACGCGCTCCGCGCGGGGCACCCCCGCGCGGAGCGCGTTTTTTGTAAGCGGCGGCGCGGCGGAAGGCGCGTTGCATTTTCCGCGCGGATGTGATATAATGGAAAAAACGGGAAAGAGAAGCCGCGCGGGGCGCGGCGGGAGGAGAGAACATGCCGAGAGGAGAGGGAAGAATGGAGCGCGGCGGCGCAAAGGGCGCTAAGGTGTGCGAGCCTGCCGCAAAAATGAAGGGCAACATCCGCGCCTTCTTTTCGTATTACAAGCCGCACAAAAAGCTGTTTTTCATCGACCTGTGCAGCTCCTTTACCATTGCGGTGTGTAACCTGTTCTACCCCTTTATCACGCGCATGATGATGAACGAGCTGGTGCCGAACAAAGAGCTGCAGCTCATCATCGTGTGGGCGGCGGTGCTTCTGGGCATCTATGTCATAAAGGCGCTGCTGACCTTTGTGGTCGGGTTCTGGGGGCATGTGCTCGGCGTGCGCATCCAGGCGGATATGCGCAGGCAGTTCTTTGCGCACGTGGAGCGGCTGCCCTTTTCGTACTTTGACGAAACAAAGACGGGCACCATCGTTTCGCGCATCGTGAACGACCTGTTCGATACTTCCGAACTTGCGCACCACGGGCCGGAAGATACCTTCACGTCGCTCATCAGCATCGTCGGCGCGATCGTCATGCTGCTGTTCGTAAACCCGTGGCTTTCGCTCATCGTGTTCTGCTATGTGCCGCTGATGGTGCTGTTCGCCGTGAAGATGCGCCGCCGCATGCAGGCGGCGTTCACCAAATCGCGCGAGACGATCGCCGAAGTGAACGCGAGCGTCGAATCCTCCGTTTCGGGCATCCGCGTTTCCAAGGCGTATACCGCCGAGGAGCGGGAAGAGGAGAAGTTCGAGCGTGCAAACGGCGAGTTCCGCCGCGCCCGTTCGGAAGCGTACCGCTACATGGGCATCTTTCAGGGCGGCATGAGCATCTTCAACGACCTGCTGTACCTTATAGCGCTGGTCGCGGGCGGGCTGCTGCTGTACTTCAACGTCATCACCGAGATCGGCGACTACACGGCGTTCATCCTGTACATCACCATGCTGCTCACGCCCATCCGCACGCTCATCAACCTGTTTGAGCAGATCCAGGACGGGCTTTCGGGCTTCATCCGTTTCCGCGAAGTGCTTGCCGTTCCGCCCGAGGCTGACCCCGAAAACCCCGTTCCCGTCGATCTTATGCACGGCGACATCGTGTTTGACGACGTGAGTTTTGCCTACAAAACGACGGGCGGCACCGCCGCGGGCGAAGAGGTGCTGTCGCATCTGAGCTTCACCGTCAGGGAAGGCACGACCGTCGCGCTGGTCGGGCCGTCGGGCGGGGGAAAGACGACCGTCTGCCACCTCATCCCGCGCTTTTACGACGCAGACGCGGGGCGCATCACCATCGGCGGCGTGGGGGTGGACGAGGTGACGCGCAAAACGCTGCGCCGCAGCATCGCCATCGTCGCGCAGGACGTGTTCCTGTACGGCGGCACCGTGCGCGAGAACATCGCATACGGCAATTTTTCCGCCACGGACGTGCAGATCGAGGAAGCCGCCCGCCGCGCGAACGTGCACGAGTTTGTGGAAACGCTGCCCGACGGCTACGATACCGAGATCGGCGAGCGCGGCGTCAAACTTTCGGGCGGGCAGAAGCAGCGCATCTCCATCGCGCGCGCCTTTCTGAAAGACCCGCCCATCCTGATCCTGGACGAGGCGACCAGCGCGCTGGACAATATGACCGAGATGCAGATCCAGCACGCGCTCTCCGAACTTTCGCGCGGGCGCACCTGCCTTGTGGTCGCGCACAGGCTCTCCACCGTCAAAAATGCAGACGAGATCCTCGTTCTGCGGGCGGGTAAGATCACCGAGCGCGGCACGCACGATCAGCTGATGGCGCTCGGCGGCGAATACGCAGAGCTGTACAAATACCAATTCCGCGAAACATAAAAAGCCGCGCGCCCGCAAGCGGGCGCGCTTCAGAGATCCGTTTGGGGCGCGGCGCACATTTCCGCAGGGGAATGTGCGCCGCGCCCTTGCTTTTTGGAACGGGATGTGGTATACTTTTCCCGTCACACAATTCCATAAAACATGCACCGGGATACGAACAGGCATTTCGTATCTCCTTATTCCGGTGCATCGGGAATTGTGTGACAACGAGCGGAGATACCGAAAGCAGAGCGCGTCTCCGTTCGAAGGCGCGCTTTTTTGTGTGCCGCCAAATATCCGAGAAGGGAGAGAAAGAGATGAAAAAAATTGTTTCTGCTGTTTTGGCGTGCCTTGCGTGCGCCTGCTGCCTCGGGCTGTTGATCGCCTGCGGCGAAGGGGAGGATGCGCCCGCGCACACGCACACGATGACCCCGCATGCGGCGATCGAGGCGACCTGTACGCAGGGCGGCAGCGTTGCGTATTGGGAGTGCGGCGGCTGCGGCAAAGTGTTTGCCGACGAGGCGGGCAAACAGGAACTGACCGACGTTGCCGTTCCCGCTTTGGGGCATGACTATGTGTGGAAGGTCACGAAAGCGGCGACCTGCACCGAAGAAGGCACGCGCACTGGCGTCTGCTCGCGCTGCGATGACGAGCAGACGGAGACGATCGCCGCTTTGGAGCACGCGTTCGGCGCATGGGCAGTGGTGACGCCCGCAGGCTGTGAAAGCGCGGGAGAAGAGGCGCGCGCCTGCACGCGGCAGGGCTGCACGCATAAGGAGACCCGCCCGCTTGCCGCTTTGGAGCATGACTATGTGTGGACGGTCACGAAAGCGGCGACCTGCACCGAAGAAGGCACGCGCACGGGCGCCTGCTCGCGCTGCGATGACGAGCAGACGGAGACGATCGCCGCTTTGGAGCACGCGTTCGGCGCATGGGAAGTAGTGATGCCCGCGGGCTGTAAAAGCGCGGGGGAAGAGGCGCGCGCCTGCACGCGGCAGGGCTGCACATACAGGGAGACCCGCCCGCTCACTGCTTTGGGGCATAACTATGTTTGGACGGTCACGAAAGCGGCGACCTGCACCGAAGAAGGCACGCGCACGGGCGTATGTTCGCGCTGCGATGATGAGAAGACGGAGACGATCGCCGCCCTCGGCGGAACGCACAGCTATACGTTGGTACAGGAGAACGGAACGTATTACAACGTCTGCTCGCGCTGCGGCGATAAAATTGAGCTCGAGGCGGGCGACGCGGAAGCGTTTCCCTTTGCCGTGACGGCAGCAAACAGTGCGGAGTTTGTTGGTAAACTGTCCGGGCAAAAGGCTCTGTATGTCCGTCTGGACGGAAGCGTCAGCTTTGATTCCTATCTTTTTGCAGGAGCTTTCGGAGCGGGAACGGGCGCGGTGCACATCGACCTGAACGGCAACCCTCTTTCGCTGACGGGGGCATTTGCGCTGGCAGTCGGGCGCGATCTGAGCATGAAAAACGGCACGTTCAGTGTTCCCTATGGGATGACCGTCGGCAGCGGCGTAAGCCTGAATTTCTCGGGCGTAGAAGTTACCGCGAGCAGCGCCACCTGCTTTACCGTAACGGGTGATTCCGTCCTTTCGTTTGCGGACGATTCGACCATCACGTCGGGGGTGAGCGGCGGCAAAGCGGCGGGGTACGGCATCCATGTGCAGGCGTCGGCGGAGGGCGCGCGCGTTTCGATCAGCGGGTTTTTAAGCTCGGTGCAGTCGTTCAACGAAGACTATTGCGGCATCCTCTTTGAAGCGGAAGGGGAACTTTCGGTCAGTGACGGTTCGGTCACCGGCAGAGGGCAGGGCGTTGTGATGCGCGCGGGCAGCGCAACGTTTAAAAGCGCGCGGCTGAAAGCGCAGATGGCAACGGAGACGTTTGCGGGATATTCGCAGGATGTCGCTACTTGGGGCTCGGGCAATCAGGTGGCGTACGGCGGGCTGGTCGCCTGCGGTACGGCGCAGGTGAAGTTCGTAAGCAGCTGTTACTGCGTCGGGGACGCGCGGGTCTCAGCGACGGATCCGTACAAGATCGGCATTTATGCGTACGGCGAAGATGTTTCCGTCGATTTCAGCGAGGTGACCTACAGTACGGTCGAAACCTATTTCGTAAATTTCGGCGATACGGCAACGGTCACGGGCTATGAAGGCACGGTCTGCGACAGCTGGAACGGTTCGGCGTTCGTCGACGCCGCGTAAGGGGCGGAACGTATCACGGCAAAACAGAACAGCGGGGCGGCGCGGTCGGCGCCGCCCCGCTTTTGCACCCTTGCTTTGTGCGGGAAGGGGCGGGGAACAAGTTGACGGCGCGCGCAAAAGCGGGTATAATAGGGGAAAGAACGGGCATCCCGCGCGGGAGGGGCAAGTGAAAGTCATCGAATTTACCGTACATACCACAAGCGAGGCGAGCGAGCTGGTCGCCGACGTATTATGGCAGCACACGACGGGCGGCGTCGCCATTCTGGACGCAGCAGACGCGCTTGCGCTGCAAAAGGACAAGCGCGTTTTTTGGGATTACATTGACGGATCCGTCGTCAAAGATACGGGCGAGGCGCTCGTCAAATGCTACTTTTCGGTGGAGAGCGCCGCCGAGGACGCGCGCGCCGTGCGGGAAGAGCTGGAAGCGATGCGCGAACGCGGAAAGGGGTACCTCTCTTTCGGCACGCTGGAAACATCGCAGCGCGAGGCGGAGAGCGACGAATGGGCAGAGATCTGGAAAAAGCACTTCCGCCCCCTGCACATCGGCAGCCGCGTCGTGGTGCGCCCCGTGTGGGTGGACTATGCCCCCGCCGCAGGGGAAGAGGTGGTGCTGCTCGATTCCAACATGGCGTTCGGCACGGGCGAGCACGAAACGACGTCTATGTGCCTGGAACTGCTGCAAACGGTGCTGAAAGAGGGCGATACCGTGGTGGACGTGGGCTGCGGCAGCGGCATCCTCGGCATTGCCGCGCTGAAACTCGGCGCGCGCTTTGCGGTGATGACGGATATCGACGGCATCGCGGTGGAGAGCGCGCAGCACAACGCCGCCCTCAACGGCGTGGAGGGCAGGGCGCAGGTGGTGCTCACCGACCTTTTGGATAAGACGGATACGAAGGGCGACGTCGTTCTTGCGAACATCACGGCGGATATTTTATGCCGCCTTGCGGAGGACATCCCGCAGTACCTCAAAGAGGGCGGAACGCTTATCCTGAGCGGGATCATTGCGCCCAAACTTGCGCAGGTGAAGCAGGCGTATGCGGCGCAGGGGCTTGTTTTGGGCAGAGAACTGCACCGCGGCGAATGGTTCGCACTGCTGTTTACGCGGGGCTGAGGGGAGGCAGAAAGAGCGCCCCGCAGGGGGCGGATGAGGGGAAAAGACGGCAAAAAAGTTGAAAAAGGTTCGGGCATATGGCAACGACAAGGCGTTTTTTTGTGGAGAATATCGGGCGGGAAACGCTGCTCACGGACGAGGCGTACCGGCACGCGAAGAGCGTGCTGCGGCTGCGCGCGGGGGACGAGGTCGTCCTCTTCGACGGCAGCGGCAAAGAGTATACCGCTATCGTCAACGCCGAACAGCGGGGCGCGCTGCTGTGCACCGTTACGGGCAGCACGG
>CASDPE010000073.1 GCA_949282395.1 uncultured Bacillota bacterium
GGGGCTGCGCTTTCATCCCGTTGCGCATTTCAGCGCGTTTGAAGCGGCGGGGTTTTACGTGCTCGCATTGCCCGCCGCGCATACGCCCAAAGAGGACGCGCTGCTGTTTGCGGTATCAAAGGGCGGCAAGACCCTTCTGTACATGAACGATTCGGGGCTGCCGCACGAAGAATTGTACGCGTTCCTTGCCGAAAAGGGCGTCTGCGCCGATATGGTCAGCCTTGATTGTACTCTGGCAGACGGCGCGCCGAGCCCTTCGGGAAGGCATATGGGGTTTGCGGAAAACGAAGCCGTGCGCGAAAAATTGGTGAAATACGGCGTAGTTCGTGCAGATGCGAAGTACTATGTCACACATTTTTCGCACAATTGTGCCCCTTTGCGCAGCCGCATTGCTGCAGAAGCGGCAAAGCGCGGGTTTATCGCCGCGTATGACGGGCTTACCGTGGAAATTTAGCAGAACAAAAAAACACCGCCTTCCGCATTGCGGAAGGCGGTGTTTTTTCAGATCTCATACAGTTCGCCGAGCAGGCGTTTCAGGTCGCTGAACAGCGAACTTTCTCGCAGCAAGCGCAGGGTGTTGTTCAGGGCGGCGACGGTGCGTTCCGTTTTCGCCTGCAATCCGCGCCCCTTGGGGGTGAGGGCGATGAGCACCACGCGCTCGTCCTCTTCGTCGCGGCGGCGCAGCAGCAGCCCCTGTTTTTCCATTTTCTTTAAAAGCGGCGTCAGCGTGCCCGAATCGAGATACAGCTTTTTGCCGAGTTCGGAAACGCTCACCCCGTCCTGTTCCCACAGTGCGAGCATGACCAGGTACGACGTGTACGTCAGCCCCAGCCGTTCGAGCACAGGGTTGTATTTGCGGATAAGCCCCTTTGAACAGGCGTACAGCGCAAAGCCGACTTCGTTATCCAATTTTAACAGTTCGTCGTTTACGATATCCATCGTCTTTATTTTAGCACAAATAAAAAAAATGTCAAGGATAATTATTGACAAATCCAAAATAATTGTGTACAATAGAATCGTACAAAACATTCCAAGAGGCTTGTATGAAGGTCGCATTGTTCTGGCCCGATGCGGAAGCAGGGGAGTACTTGCTGAAAAAGTTCACCGGCCGCGGCGATTTTGTATACGTATACAGTGACGCGCCCGAATCTTTGCAGTTTGACAGCATGTTGTACGAGATCCAGCGCGGCGCAAGGACGGACGCCGCCGCTATGGAGCGGGTCGTTGCGCTGGCAGACGTTGTGATCTGTCTGTGCCCGCCGCAGGTGCTGCGCGGCAAGCGCAAGGATGTGAGCACACCCTTTGCCGACGGCATTGCCTGCGTGCTCTCCGTCATGAAAAAGTGCGGCAAAACGCGGCTGTTCGTCACCGCGCCCGTAGCGGAAAGCGAGCAAAAGCAGGGGCGCACGGCGCGCGCGTTCGGTAAGGTGCTGCGCAAATTTTTTCCGCATACCTACCGTGACGTTTGCAAATGTTATGAGGCGATCCGCTCTTCCGGCACGGACTATACCGTGCTGCGGTACATGAACCCCTATCTGAAACACGCGAAGGACGGGTACGTTCTCGCCGAAGGGGATGCCAAAGCAAAGACGGGCGTCTCCATGGAGAATCTGGCGCAATGTCTGTTTGATATCGTTGTCGCCGATTCTTACAAGGGTCAGATGCCCATCGTATACAACAAGCATCAATCCTGAAAGCGGCGTGCGGCGCCGCGCTCATTTATACCTCCTTTAAGATACCATACCCGCGCGGCATTGCCGCGCGGGTATGGTCGTGTATTTGTTTTTAGTTGTAAAACGATTCGGGAGTAATATTTATTTCGCCGGAGAGGACGGCTTCCAATACTGTACAAAAGAATTTTGTAGCGGCGATAAGGGCATCCGTTACAGGATCTTCCATGCTTGAAGATACGGGAGTGTATGTACCGTTTTCTGAAGTTGAAGAGCCGATATTGCGGAAGGTGAACGAAGATTGGTCAAAGGAAGTAAGATCGGCTGTTCCTTTATAATACCGTGAACTTGTATGAAAGATGGTTTCGATTACGATTGGGTCTGAAGCTGAGAAGCCGTCCGTATCGAGCTGCAAAGACATTTCACCGTCCAGGTCTGAGGAAGCGTAGGTTGAAACAAGAACGCGGACAGGATCTCCCTGTTCAGCCGACGTTGTGAAAATCACAAAAGAATCCGTTGTGTCGTAGTCAACGCTTGCTTGTATTATGCCGTCTGTTGTACTTATGTCGTTTTGTTTGATATAGTCATACAATTTAGTGTACCCTTGATTGCTGCCGCACCCGACAAAGGCGAAACAAAGTACGCCTGCGAGCAGCAGGGCAATGAGGGAAAGTGTCAGTTTTTTTGCGTGTTTCATGATGTCTCCTTTTTTGCCGCAAATGCGGCGTTTTTTGTTTTGCTTCGCCCAAAGGCGGAGATTTTAGTTGTCAATGAGGGTGTACTCTCCGTTTTCCTCCCGTATTTCTTTGGTCAGCCCGAATTCCACAAGGAAGTTGCGGACGTCGTTCAGATAGCGGTAGAAGGAACGTTCGGAGATATTCTGGTCACAGCAAAACGCTGTTCTGCTTACGGCCTTACCCGAAAGCAGTTGGTAAAAGAGATACAGCAAAATTTCGGCTTTGCTCATTTTGTCCTTTTGGGGGACAGCGCTGACCCGTTCAATGGGTTTATCGATGGTTCTATCATACCGCAAAAAGAAAAAAACGGCGTATACGCTTTTGCGATTTCGCCGTTTTTTTGTAGCAATTCAGTTGTTTTTCGCGTTTTTGCCCGTTCTGCGCTGAAAAAATACGCTATACAAGGCACTGTTCGCCGAGTTTGATCGCAGGCAGGGCAAGGGCGGGGAGATCGGCGTTTCTTTCAAAAAATGCCGCATAGGCAGAGGCGTGGTAGTATGGCATGGTCGCCGCAAAACAAGAAAAGAGGTTGAGCGCGGCGGCCGCCTGCGCAAGGGGGATCTGCTCGTTTGCAATGGCATAGAAGAAGTGCGCCTGCGGAAGGATGTATTGTTCGTTGACGAGCTTGCGTATCCGTTCCGCCGTCTGCGGGTCGGTCTTTGCAAGCAGTGCAAGGCGTTTGCGCAGGGTGGGCAGGTCGCCGTTTATCCAGGGGATGGAAACGCACTCTTCGCTTTCGCCGACAAAAATTTCGATCGTTTCGGGAGGTGCGCCTGCCCAGCCAAGCAGAATGCTGCGCGATTTTTCGGGGTAAAGCTGCTCGTATTCCGCAACGTCTTCATAGATGTTCATCAGGTTCAGCAGGGTCTCGCATGCGCCGCGCAGGATGTTGCAGATCTCCTGCGCCGTCGTCTGTTCGGCGTAGCTGTCGTAGGCGAAGTAGTCGATCCATAGCGGTTCTGCCGTCATATAAAAGGAAGTATCTTCCGTAACGGTCAGGGGGAAGGAGTACGGGGCGCCCTTTTCGTCAAAGCAGCCGTGTGAAATGTAATCGTCAAAGCGCGTGCTCCCCAAGCCGCCGAATTCATAGCACTCTTCGTCGTCGTAATAGCCGACGATCGATCGTGACGGCGTCTGGTCTGGCTGCTCTTCGACCACGAGCACGGTGCCTTCGGGCACTTCTCCCGTTCCGAACACGCCGTTATCGGCGGGTGCGGTTCCGGTAAGCCCGTCGTAAAAAGTCAGGGTACAATAATTGAGCGCGACGGGCGGCTCTTCCTCGCCTTCATCGGGCGGCTCATCTTTCCCTTCGTCGGGCGGATCGGTTTCGCCTGTGTCGGGCGGTTCCTCTCCGTCGTCGGGGTCGGGTTTCTCGTCGGGCGGGTCTGTTTCGCCCGTGTCGGGCGGGGTCTCGCCCTTTCCGTCGTCGGTCTGGGTCGTATCGTCCAGAACGGGCGCGGAAGCGGTGCCGCCGAACAAAAGCGGCGTAAACGCCGCCGTAACGGCGAGCGCGATCGTGAGCAGCAGGGCGACCAGCCGCAGCGGCTTCCCCGTGAAAAAATTCGGCTTTTTTGCCCGAACGGCGGCTTGGGGCTGTGCGGCAGCGTAGGTGCGTGCGGGCACGCTCTCTTCAGCGGCGGCATGGTGCGGCTTTTCGGCAGGGGCGGGCGGCCGTTCGCTGAAAAGCGCCGTCGGCGTGACGGAGTACAGCGCGCACAGTTTGCTGCAATAGTCAAGGTCGGGCGCGCATATGCCCGTCTCCCATTTGGAAACGGTCTGGGCGCGCAGCCCGAGTTTCGCCGCAAGTTCCGCTTGTGTAAGCCCCGCGGCGACGCGCCGTGCTTTCAAATTTCCGCGCAGCTCCTCCGCGCGGAACCCGCATTCGGTATAGCCCCGTTTTTCTTCCAGCCCGAACAGGGTATCGAGCGTGACGTTCAGCTCTTTGGCGAGCGGGCAAAGCAGGGTAAGGTCGGGCTCGCTTTCGCCGCGCTCCCATTTGCCGACGGCCTGCGGCGTCACGCCCAGTCGCATGGCAAGGCTGAGCTGCGTCAGTTTCTGTTTTTTACGGTATGTGCGTATGATCTCGTTGAGCCCGTTCATGTCCTTTGCTCCGTGGGCGGGAAAAGCCTCCCGCTGCGGTGAACGGCTTGTCCGTTCTATTTGTGCTGCCCGCAGGTGACGTACAGCTGTTCGGGTCGGATATTTTCAAAAATGACGTTGTTCACAAGCGGTTTCACGCGCAGGTATTCGTCTGCGCTGCGCACCGTCCAGCACAGCAGCAGCGTGCCCCGCCGTTTTGCCCTGCGGTAGGGCAGGTCGGAACAGCAGTAGCTGATGAAGTGCGGCTTGTTCAGGAAATTCAGCGGCATATATCGCAGCGCCCAGCGGCGGAACGCGCTCTTCTGCCCGCTGTTTTTGCAGGCGAGCTGCCCGCGCAGTATGTGCGGCGCCTGTGTTTTGATCTGCCGTAGGATGCGCGGGTCAAAACTTTGCAGCGCAAATTCTCCCGAATAATTTTTGAGTGCGGCGAGTACCTTCGCCACAAATTCTTCGCGGTTCGGCTCGTCTTTCAGTTCGATGAGCAGCGGAGCGCGCCCGCCGATCCTCTCCAAAAATTCGGAAAAGAAGGGGATGCGCTCGTTTGTGCCGCCGAGGCGAAGCTGCGCAAGCTCTTCCGCCGTCTTTTCACGCACGTTCCCGCGTTCGCCCGTCATGCGTTCAAGGCTGTCGTCGTGGAACAGAACGAGCTGCCCGTCGCTGCTCAGCCGCACATCCGTTTCGATGGCGTAGCCGAGCGCGATGGCGCGCTCAAACGCCGCATAAGAATTTTCAGGCGCGTCTTTTCCGTGAAAACCGCGGTGAGCAACGGGCGTGGTGCGTAAAAAACTGTCTTTCGGTACGGTCATGCGCGGCACCTCTTTTGTTTTTTTCTATTATAGCATATCCTTTTCGCTTTTGCAATTCGCTTGCCAAAAAAAGCGGATTTTACTATAATAGAATGGAAAACTTTTTTGGGGTATCTCATGGCGAAGGCGAACGCAAACATACGGAATTTTTGCATCATAGCGCACATCGACCACGGCAAGAGCACGATCGCGGACAGGTTGATGGAACTTACGGGGCAGGTCTCTGCGCGCGATATGGAAGATCAGCTTTTGGATTCCATGGAATTGGAGCGCGAGCGCGGCATCACCATCAAGCTTACGCCCGTGCGCATGTATTATACCGCGGCAGACGGGCAGGAGTACGAACTGAACCTCATCGATACCCCGGGGCATGTTGACTTTACGTACGAAGTTTCCCGCTCGCTCGCCGCGTGTGAGGGGGCGATCCTCGTTGTGGACGCAACGCAGGGCATTGAGGCGCAGACGCTGGCGAACGTCTATCTTGCGCTTGAAAACGATCTGGAGATCGTGCCCGTCATCAACAAGATCGACCTGCCTTCCGCCGACCCCGAGGGTACGCGCAAAGAGATCGAAGAGGTGATCGGGCTGGACGCTTCCGATGCGCCCTGCGTTTCCGCCAAAGAGGGGACGAACATCGGGCAGATCCTGGAGCAGATCGTCAAAAAGATCCCCGCCCCGAAAGGGGATACCGAAGAGCCGCTCAAAGCGCTCATCTTTGACAGCTATTACGATAACTATAAGGGCGTTATCCTGTTCGTGCGCGTCAAAGACGGCAGCGTGAAGGTGGGCGACGTGATCAGAACGTTCCGCTCGGATAAGCAGTACGAGGTGACCGAAGTCGGCGCGTTCAACCCCAAACTTCTGCCCAAAGGCAGCCTGAACGCGGGCGAGGTCGGGTACGTTGCCGCGAGCATCAAGAGCATACAGGACGTGGCGGTCGGCGATACGCTCACTGCCGCGCGCAGACCCGCCGCCGAGCCGCTGCCCGGCTATAAAAAAGTGCAGCCCGTCGTGTTCTGCGGTATCTATCCGCTCGACGGGAGCAAGTTCAACGACCTGAAAGACGCGCTTTTGAAATTGCAGCTCAACGACGCGGCGCTCATTTTTGAGCCGGATACCTCCGTTGCGCTCGGGTTCGGCTTCCGCTGCGGCTTTTTGGGGCTTTTGCACATGGAGATCATTCAGGAGCGCATCGAGCGCGAATTCGGGCTGGACATCATCACGACGGCGCCTTCCGTGTCCTATCTCGTGCACAAGACGGACGGGGAGGAGTTTTACGTAGACAACCCTTCGCATCTGCCCGACCCTGCGGACATCGAATGGATGGAGGAGCCGATCGTCAAAGCGGAAGTGTACACGCCGCCCGAGTACATCGGCACGATCATGGAGCTGTGCCAGGACAAGCGCGGCGTGTTCAAGGATATGATGTACATCGACGAAAAGCGGGTGCGCCTGCTGTATCGCCTGCCGCTCAATGAGATCATCTATGACTTTTTTGACGGGCTGAAATCGCGCACGCGCGGCTATGCGAGCTTCGATTACGAGCTTGCCGGCTACGAAAAGAGCGATCTCGTAAAGCTGGACATTCTGCTCAACGGCGACGTGTGCGACGCGCTTTCGATGATCGTGCACAAAGACCGCGCCTATCCGCGCGGCAGAGAGCTTGCCGAAAACCTGAAAGAGGCGATCCCGCGCCAGCTGTTCGAGATCCCCATCCAGGCGGCGGTGGGAGGCAAGATCATCGCGCGTGAAACGGTCAAAGCGGTGCGCAAAGACGTGCTCGCCAAGTGCTACGGCGGCGACATCACCCGCAAAAAGAAACTTTTGGAAAAGCAGAAAGAGGGCAAAAAGCGCATGCGCAGCATCGGGTCGGTGGAAGTACCGTCCGAAGTGTTCATGTCTATCCTGAAAACAAACAAATAGGGGAAGTATGCAGAACTTTTTTGAAAAGGTCTATGCCGCCGTCCGCACGATCCCCTGCGGCAAAGTGGCGACGTACGGGCAGATCGCACGCCTGTGCGGCAGCCCGCGCTCTGCCCGTGCGGTCGGGTACGCGCTGCATGTGAACCCGCAGCCGGGTGTGATCCCTTGCCACCGCGTCGTGAACAGGGAAGGAAGGCTCGCTCCCGCCTTTGCGTTCGGCGGACCGTCCGCACAGGCGGACCTTCTGGAGCGGGAAGGCGTACCGTGCTTTTTGCGCGACGGTGACTATTATGTTGACCTGAAACGTTTCGCTTGGCGCGTTGAAATAGAAAAATAACGGTTGAAACAGAGTACTATGTGTGACAGAAACGATTCAAAAAGGCGAAAAACGGCGGGGGTCTACGTGCATATCCCGTTTTGCAGGTCAAAGTGCCGCTATTGCGATTTTACGTCTTATCCGAGCAAGCTCGGCTTTGCCGAGGCGTATATGGCATGTGTATACAAAGAGATGAAACTGCGCGCAAATGAGCTTGCGGGGTATGCCTTTCCCTCCGTGTATTTCGGCGGGGGAACGCCGTCGGTCATCGACGCAAAGCTGATCGCGGGCGCGTTGCGCCAGCTGAAAAAATATTATGCCATTGCTCCCGACGCGGAGATAACGGTCGAGCTGAACCCCGAAAGCGTTACGGCGGAAAAGCTCGCGGTGTATAAAGAAGCGGGCGCGAACCGCTTTTCGGTCGGGATGCAGGCAGCCTCCGACCGTCTGTTGGAAGAGCTTGGCAGGGCGCACAGCGTTGCGGGTTTTAAAAGAGCGGCGAAGTGCCTTCGCGGCGAAAACTTCAATGCCGACATCATGATCGGGCTGAAAGGGCAGAATTTTGCGGATATCGGCGCGGCGGTCGCGCTTGCGGCGGAGTGCGGCGCAAAACATATTTCGATGTACGCTCTGACGCCCGAAGACGGCACGCCAATGTACAGCAATTATCTGAACGGCGACCTACCCGACGGCGACGAGGTGGCGGAGCAAT
>CASDPE010000074.1 GCA_949282395.1 uncultured Bacillota bacterium
CCCGCAGCCCGCCCGCAGCGGCGAGCAGGGCGGGCAGTTCCGCCTCGTCCGCGCCGTAGCGGTTCATGCCCGTGTTCAGTTTGAGGTGCACGCGCGGCTTTACGCCGCAGCGCGCCCCCGCCCGCCCGAGCAGAGCGCAGTCGGCAGCGTCGCCAGCCGTAAAGACCAGCCCGTAATACAGCCCGCGCAGCGCCTCTTCCTCGCACAGCGGCGGGGTGAGCACGAGAATGTCTTCCCGCACTCCCGCAAGGCGCAGCGCCGCGCCCTCTTCCACGAGGGAAACGGCGAACATCTCCGCCACGCCGCGAAGGGCGTGCGCCGCCTGTGCCGCGCCGTGCCCGTAGCCGTCCGCCTTGACGACCGCGCACAGCGCCGTGCCCGCGCGCTCTTTGAAAAAGAGCGCGTTTTTACGGATGTTTGCAAGCGATATGACTGCGCGCGTCTGCTGCATACCGAAAAGCCTCCGCGAAAAACGCCTTCTGCCATTCAGTATATGACGCAGCGTGCGCAAACGGCGACGCGGCAGCCCGCCGCACGCGGCGCAGGCACGCGCGCGGCTGTAAAATATTATAGCACATGCGCGCGCGTTTAGCAAATCTTTCGTAAAAATATTTCCGATTTTCACCCCTCGGACACGCGGAAGGGCGGCTCTGCTCCCCTTTCCGCCCCCTTTTCTTCCCTTTCCCTCCCCTGCCCGCGCCGCGCGCCGTCCGTGCAAGAACCCGCTGCGATCTACCGTGCAGAATAATTTGCTTTTTTATCGGATATATGTTATACTGTTCTTGCCACTTAAACTTCATAGTTCCATACAACGGGTACGATCAGGCATTTCGTATCTCTATTTTCCGTTGTATGGGAAGTTTGAGTGGCATCAATCGGAGGTAGAAATGCAGGGCGCACCTTCGATTGGTGCGCTTCTTTTTTTGCCCTGCCATTCACTTTTCAGGAGGGGCAACCATGAAACACAAGCTGCTGCTTACGGCGCTTGCCGTCTTTACGGCATTCGCCTGCACGCTCGGCTCCGCCGCCTGCTCAGGCGGCGATCCAAACCCGGGTCACGACGAAGGCGGGCATACGCACACCTATTCCTCGGAATGGGAAAGCGACGGTACCAACCATTGGCGCCAATGCACGGAATGCGGCGCCGACGGCGCGAAAGAGCCGCACGAATGGGACGGCGGCACCGTGACCGAGCCGTCCGGCTGCGGCACGACGGGCACGGTAAAGTATACCTGCACGGTCTGCGGCAGAGAAAAGACGGAGACGATCCCCGCAGGCTCGCACACCTTTGAAACAGAATGGTCTTACGATGAAACAAGCCATTGGCATGCCGCCACCTGCGGGCACAACCTTGTTTCCGGGCAGGGCAAGCACGAATGGAACGAACAAAACATCTGCTCCATGTGCGGGTACGAAATGCAATACACCGAGGGGCTGGAATACAGAAAGGCGGGAAGCGTTCAAAATGCAAAGCTCATCGTTGCGTCCATCGGAACGGCAACGGATACAGACCTCGTGATCCCTGCCTATGCGCAGGTCGGGGGCGAAACGCTGCCCGTCAAGGGCATTGACGAAAATGCCTTTTCCAACAACATGAGCATCACCTCCGTAACAATTCCGGAAGGCATCACCTCGATCCCGGAACAGGCATTTTTCAATTGCAAAAACCTTGTTTCGGTATCCCTTCCGAGCAGCGTGACGGCGATCGGCAAGGCGGCGTTCAGCGATTGCTCGAAGCTGGGAAATATCGAGCTGCCTGAAAAATTGACCAAATTACAGCTTTGGTGCTTTAAGGATTGCGATTCTATGACGGAGGTCACCATCCCGTGGTACGTACAGTATATCGACAGTGCGTTTCTGGGGTGCGATTCCCTGAAAAAGGTCGTATTTGAAAAGAATGATACGCTCATCAAAATACGCGATTTCAGCGGAGCATTCAGCGGCTGCAGAGCGTTGGAATCGGTCACGATCCCCGAGGGCGTGGAGGCGATCAGCGCGGAAGCCTTCAACGGCTGCGTGCGCCTTACTTCCGTCACGCTTCCGGATACCATCGAGACGATCGAAGAGAGCGCCTTCAAAAACTGCACGGGGCTTATCACGATCACCGTTCCCGAAAACGTCACGTCCATTGAAAGCAACGCCTTTTCGGGCTGCACGCACCTGATCGAAGTATACAACAAGAGCGAGCTTATCATCACCGCGGGCGAAAGCGCCAACGGGTACATCGCATGGAATGCAAAAAACGTCTACACCCCGACGAGCGGGAGTTCGATACTCGTGTACACGGACGACGGATTTGTATTCATGCCGGACGGGGATACGGCGCAGCTCATCTCTTATATAGGAACGGACAAAGAGATCACCCTGCCCGATTCCGTGACCGCAGGCGACGGCACGGTCATCACGCAGTACACGCTCAGTGAAACGGCGTTCGATCTCAGCCCCGACATCACCGCGATCAACGTTTCGCCCGAAAACGAGTCCTTTACCTCCGCCGACGGCGTGCTGTACGATAAAACGGGCACGACCCTTGTGCGCGTTCCCACGGGAAGAAGCGGCGACTTTACGATCCCGGACAGCGTGTACCAAATGGAATACTTTGCGTTCTATTATTGCGCAAAGCTGAACTCCGTCACCTTCAACGACAGGATTACGACCGTCGAATACGATTGCTTTACGGGATGCACGGGGCTCACTTCCGTTACGCTCGGCAAAGCGGTAAATGATTTTAACGGTTCTAAACTGGAAGGCTCGTCTTGCCCCGATATACGTGAGATCAATGTGGCGGAAGGCAACAAATATTATAAATCTCATGATGGGGTACTGTACGATTATGATATGACGA
The DNA here is from genome assembly GCA_949282395.1 of uncultured Bacillota bacterium. Taxonomy (GTDB): domain Bacteria; phylum Bacillota; class Clostridia; order Christensenellales; family Borkfalkiaceae; genus Borkfalkia. The sequence continues at coordinate 2,846 of CASDPE010000074.1, forward strand.
CGTTGGAGTGCCTGCCGTACGGGATAAGCGGCGAACTGTATATCCCGAACGGAGTACAGTATTTGGGCAGCAACGGGCTGTGCGCAAACCCGAACATCACGTCCGTATCCCTGCCTTCGAGCATGAAACGGATCTACTACGGTTTTTACAACTGCACGAATCTTACGTCCGTCACCTTCCGCGGGACGATGGCACAATGGAAAGCCGTCAGCGGAACGAAAGTCAACGGGGCGCAAACATGGCGGAACGGAGCGGTTTATGATGCGATCGTCTGCACCGACGGCAGCATCAAACGGACGGAGGATATAAAATAAGCAGCCCCTATCCGCGCCGCCTGCGTGCGGCGCGGCATGACGGGCGGCGCGGAACCCTGCGGGTACGCGGCTGCCTGTATGCCGGCACGGCACCCTGCGGGCAGACAGCGTGCCGTGACGGGCGGCAATACAAAACGCCGCGCGGAATTTTCCGCGCGGCGGCTTTTTTATGCGGCGGGGAGCGTGCGCGCTACCCCATCCGCTTTTCCAAAAAGAAGAACCAGAGCACCGTTAAGATCTGCAGCGGGAAGGCGACCGCAAACACCACCCACCCCTGCGGCACGCCGTTGAGCGCCAAAAACAGCGTGAGCGCCAGCGACCAGATGAGGAAGGAAACGGCGATCGTGCGATCCCACTTGTTCCCCCACACGCAGCTGAACACCACGGCGATGACGCCGCACACGGGCAGCGCGTAGATGAACGACATCCAGATGCGCCCCTCCACATCGAACAGGTATAACAGGCTGAAACAAACCGTCGCCGCAAAAAAGACGACCAGGCACGAGGCGATCAGAAACACGATCTTGCGCAACCTACCGCCCGCCCCGCCGAACCGCGAACGCTTGGGCGGGTGCTCGGTGACGAGGTAATCCAGCGTTACGTCATACAACTTGGCGAGAGCGACGAGCACGGCGATATCCGGCAGGCTTTCGCCGCGCTCCCACTTGGAAACGGCTTTGTCCGAATAATTGAGTTTTTCGGCGACCTGCAACTGCGTCATGTCCGAAGACTTTCTGCAATTCACAAGGTTGAGCGCCACGATGCTTTTCAGGTCACGCATATGCCCTGCCCGTTTTTTGCCGCACGGCGGCGGCAAAACCATACTTTTTAACGATTATACAGGATTTTCAAGCAAAAATCAACCGATTTTAAGAAAAAATCCGAGATTCTACTGCCATTCTACGCTTGGTAGAGAGCCGATTCTACCGCTCTACCGCGCCATGAAAAAACGGATAGCCGAACTTTGAAAAATACTCTTTACAAAACAGACGGCGCATAGTATACTGTAAACAAGATCAGGCAGGCGGGAACGGCGCGCCACGTCAGCCCAAACGCCGAGCGGGCGGCAAACGCAGAACGCCGCCGCGCGCACAGTTACGATCACCCGTCTTTCGGTGTTCGCACCACCGATCGATATCCTCTGTTATGTCAGAATGGAAGCCGCTTGCGTATCCGCGCAGGCGGCTTTCATTCTGCATTGTCTAAAACGAAACGCCGCCGCCCGTTCTCGGGCGGAGGCGTTTTTTGCCTGCCGTAAACTTACTTGTTGTAATGCACGATCGCCGCAAAGTCGGGTGCCTTTAAGGACGCGCCGCCGATCAGCCCGCCGTCGATCTCGGGCATCGCCATCAGCTCTTTGCAGTTTTTCGCGTTCATGCTGCCGCCGTACTGGATGCGCACCTTTTCGGCACACTTGGGGCAGAACACTTCGGCGCACGTTTTGCGGATGAAGCCGATCGTCTCGTTCGCCTGCTCCGCCGTCGCCGTCCTGCCCGTGCCGATCGCCCAGACGGGTTCGTAGGCGATGACGATCTTAGAAACGTCGTCTAAGCCCTTCAATCCCTCTTTGATCTGCACGTCGAGCACGGCTTCAGTCTTACCCGTTTCGCGCTCTTCCAGGCTCTCGCCCACGCACACGATGGGCGTAAGCCCCGCAGCAAGCGCGGCGTGCATGCGCTTGTTCACCGTTTCATCCGTTTCGCCGAAGTATTGGCGGCGTTCGCTGTGCCCGATGATGACGTATTCTACGCCGAATTCTTTGAGCATAGCCGCCGAAATTTCGCCCGTGTACGCGCCTTTTTCGGCAAAGTGCACGTTCTGCGCGCCGAACTTGATGTTGCTCCCCGCAAGCGCCTTTGCTGCCGCGGGGATGTCCGTAAACGGCACGCACACGACGACGTCACACTCCGCATCCGCCACGAGGGGTTTGAGCGCCTCAATGAGCGCCACGCCCTCCGCCGCGGTGTTGTTCATCTTCCAGTTCCCTGCAATGATCGCTTTCCGCATTTTATTACTCTCCTGAAATTTGTATGGCAGGCGACGGGCACAGCGGCTCTGCCGCCTGCAATGGTTTGTTGTATTGTACGATCCTGTCCGCTTGCAGCCCTCGCCCGACAGAACATAGACCCGTTCGGCCCGCCGCCGCTCCTCGGCGGCTCGCTCAGGGTGACACAAAGTACTCTCCCTGTCATCCCGAGCCTGTCGAGGGATCTCTATGCGAATATCGTCAATATTTCCATAGAGATCCTTCGGCTCCGCTCAGGATGACGGGAGGCACCCCTGCTTCCCCTCATCCGTCAAACGGCTGCGCCGTTTGACACCTTCCCCGCGGAGGGGAAAGGTTCATAAGATTGCAAACAATTATTTGCAAAAGCAAAAACCACGCTTTTTGCTTTTGCACGCTGCACCGCATGGGCGGTGTGGCGGAAGAGGGTGAAGCCGCGGCATTTCTATAATGGTGTGCCCTGAAAAATGCCGCGGCGAGGGAGAAACCGCCGCCGAGCGGCTTTCGCCGCGAACGGCGGTGTCGCCCTCAAATCGCAGGATTTCGCAGCCGACAGCTCGGCGAGAAATCCGCGAGCACTTTTTTTACTTGTCGTTCAGGCAGGCGATCCCCGGCAACACCTTCCCCTCCATCAATTCAAGCGACGCACCGCCGCCCGTAGAGATGTGGGTCATTTTGTCGGCATAGCCGAGCTGCTGCACGGCGGCGGCGCTGTCTCCTCCGCCGATGATGGTGATGGCGTCCTTCGCCTCCGCCATCGCCGCAGCGACCGCCTTGGTGCCCGCCGCAAGGGTCGGGTTCTCGAACACGCCCATCGGGCCGTTCCAGACGACCGTTTTGGCGCCCTTGAGTGCGTCGGCGAACAGCTTGCGCGTCTCTTCGCCGATATCCAGCGCTTCCATGTCGGCAGGGATCTGATCGATCTTGACCGTCTTTACTTCGATGGGTGCGTCGATGGGATCGGGGAAGGAAGCCGCGATCACCGCATCCACGGGCAGCAGGAGCTTTTTGCCGAGCTCCTTCGCCTTTGCCCTCATATCCTTGCAGTAGCCGAGCTTTTCATCGTCGCAGAGCGATTTGCCGATCTCGTACCCCTGTGCCTTGACGAAGGTGTACGCCATGCCGCCGCCGATGATGAGCGTATCGCACTTGGCAAGCAGGTTGTTGATGACGTTGAGCTTGTCCGCGACCTTTGCGCCGCCGAGCACCGCCACGAAGGGGCGGACGGGGTTTTCAAGACTGTTCGCCATCACGTCGATCTCCTTCTGGATGAGGAAGCCGCAGACGGCGGTCTTGACGAGGCCGTATTCGACGATCGCCGCCGTCGAAGCGTGCGAGCGGTGCGCGGTGCCGAACGCGTCGTTCACGTAGATGTCGCAATACGACGCGAGCTTTTTGCAAAATTCAAGGTCTTTGCCCTCTTCGCCCGCGTAGAAGCGCAGGTTTTCAAGCAGGACGCATTCGCCTTCCTTGCAGGCGGCGACCTTCGCTTCCGCGTCCGGCCCGATGACGTCGGCAGCGAACGTCACCTTGTTATCCAAAAGCTGATTGAGTCTGTCGGCAACGGGCTTGAGCGTCAGCTTGACGGGATCGTTTTTCTTCGCTTTGGCGATATACTCGGCAGTTGCCGCGGCGCGCTCGGATTCGGGAAGGGCTTCGACCGCCTTCTTCTCCTTTTTGTTGAGTTTGACCTTTTCGTCGAACACGTTGTGCGGCTTGCCCATGTGCGAGCAAAGCACGACCTTTGCGCCATGCTCCATCAGGTACTTGACGGTGGGAAGCGCGCCCATGATGCGGTTTTCGTCCGTGATCTTGCCGTCCTTCATCGGGACGTTGAAATCACAGCGCACCAGAACTCTCTTGCCCTTGACGTCGACATCGGTGATAGACTTCTTATTCATAGCTTTATCTCCTTCGATATTTCTTTTTCTATTCTATTGTAGTGTTTTTTTTGCTGTTTGTCAAAGGAATTTATCGGATTTTTCCATCCTCGCCCGAAGACATCGAACGCAGTTTCCCGATACGGGAGCCGTTCTCGTACCCGAGCTGGCGCCAGCCCTCGTATACCGCGACCGCGACCGAGTTGGAGAGATTGAGCGAACGGATCTCTCCGATCATAGGAATGCGCACGCAGTTCTCGTAATGCGCCGCGAGCAGCGATTCGTCCAGCCCCGCCGTCTCTCTGCCGAACACGAGAAAATCCCCTTCGGCAAAGCGCACGTCGCTGTGCGTCTTTGCGGACTTCGTGGAAAAGAACCAATAATTTCCGTCGGGATATTTTGCGAACAGCTCCTCTATGCCGTCATAGTAGGAGATGTCTACAAAATGCCAGTAATCCAATCCCGCGCGCTTCAGATATTTGTCGGACACCTCAAAGCCGAGCGGACGTATGAGATGCAGGCGGCACCCCGTCGCCGCGCAGGTGCGCACGATGTTGCCCGTATTCTGCGGGATCTCGGGCCGATCCAGAACGATGTTGAACATGACTGCCTCACTTCCTGTCCCTTCTATTTTACCGCAAACGGGCGCAGATTGCAAGCGTCGGACAAAATTCCGTGCGGATTTTTTTCGCGCGGGGAAACGGCATCCCCTTCCGATGCGCGCTCCCGCGCTTTTTGCACCCCTTTCCGCCCTTTTGCGGCGCGCAAAAAGGCAAGCGGTTCTCTTTATAACGCGCGCGCGAGAGTTTGCGCACTTGCAAAAAAAATGCTTGACTTCTTATCCCGAAAGATGTATAATAGAAACGTAGAAAGAGATCGAACGAGGGCGAATATTGTCCGATCTGTACGAGCTCTTTTCCAAACCACGTTCATACTCACTACCCATATTTTTTCTCATTTGTTTTAGGAGAACGGCACACCTAACGGTGTGCCGTTCTTCTGTTTTTTGCGGCGGCCTTGCGCGCCCGCCGCCCGTGCGCATGTCCTGCCCGAGCGGACGCGGCTTGCGGACAGCCCTTAAGCCGTTGACTGCCTCTGTCTGTAGCCGCATTTCGGGCAGACGCCGTCCCCGTCCAGGGCGATCCCGCAAAGAGGGCATCTGTCGAACTTATTGTGCGTCTCAAATTCCGCGCTCGCCGCATTGACCCCG
>CASDPE010000075.1 GCA_949282395.1 uncultured Bacillota bacterium
AAGCGGCGCGCGCGGCGCGGCTGCTGGCGGCGCACAAGGGGTATGCGGAGCGCGAAAAGCGGCTGAAAAAGGCGGAGAGCGAATCGGGCGAAGCGGAAGCGTACGGGCAGGCAGCGCGCGCGGCGGCGTTGGACGCGGAGATCCGCGCGCTGCGCGGCGAGCAGGAACGGCTGCGTGCGGAGCTCGGGATCACGGACGACGTGCTGCACCCCGTACCGCGCTGCGCGATGTGCGGCGACCGCGGCATGCTCTCCAACGGGCGGCTGTGCCCGTGCGTGAAAGAGAACGAAGCGGCGATCCGCCGCTATTGGCGTGCCGAGCGCGGGGAGGTGTAAGCATGCAGAAGAAGGTGCTGACGTTGTGGATCGAGAACGCGGACGGCGAAAGCGTGAAGATCGAGGGCATACGGATCGGGAACGACCTTGCGGAATTTGTAGACTGCCTTGACGTAGTGGCGGGCATGCTTGCGCCGTGGTGTGACTTCGACTTGCAGATTTGTTTCAACCCCGAAGAGAGCGAGGAGGAACGGGCATGATAAAACTGCGGATCGAAGGGCTTCCGGACGCGGTGCAGGACGCGCTGCTGTTTTTGCAAGAGGCGGAGGCGGCGGGCAGGCTGCGCCTGATCTCCGTTTCCGCGCCGTACGCGAACACGCGTGCCCCGCGCGACGAGCGCGTGCGCGTGTATGCGGACATCGGGCTGAACGGAGGGCGGAAAAGATGAACATGAAGAACCCGCAAAACAAGATCGATTTTGTGATCCTTTCGGAATACACGCAAAAGGAGATCCAGTCGGACGGCTCGGCGGTGTTTTTGAAGTTTGTGGAAGAGGGCGAAGACGCGGTAACGCTGCGCAAAGGGTATTACGGCAGCTACACGCTGGACGTATCGCACAAGGTCAAGCGGCTGGTGAAGTTTTTCTGCGTCTGCCGCAGCAGCCTGAACCGCTACATATTAACGGCGTGCGAGGTGGGCGTGCGCACGGACTGCGTGCTGCTCGGCTCCATGCGCGCGGTAAACGAATGGCTGCGGAACAACTTCACAACGCGGCTGGACGCCATGGCGGCGCAGGCGTGCGGGAAGCAAGCCGCAAGGCAGTGAAAAAGCCGCCGTTCAGGATCGAAGCTGCAAGCAAAAGTTCACCGCAAAAGCGGTGAAAAAAGAGCGTTCCGCCCAGAAGATCAGCGGCAAAAGTTCACCGCAAGAGCGGTGAAAAAAGAGCATTCCGCCCGGAAGATCTGCGGCAAAAGTTCACCGCAAGAGCGGTGAAAAAAGAGCGTTCTGCCCGGAAGATCTGCGGCAAAAGTTCACCGCAAGAGCGGTGAAAAAAGAGCATTCCGCCCGGAAGATCTGCGGCAAAAGTTCACCGCAAGAGCGGAAAAAACAAAACAAAGCGAGCGCCCGCGGTGAAAAACGCACTGCGGCGCTCGTGCACGTTTAGCGGGCGGAAAAAACTTCACCGCCCGAGGGGGAGAAGCATGAAATTGCGCAGGGCACAGCAGCAAGCGGGAAGCCGCCGCGGCAAGGCGGCGTTTTCGGCGTGCGGCGCGCTCCCCTGCCGCCCGCCATAGCGGCGGGCGGGTACAGAAGACCATACCTGCCGCCGCGAAAGCGGCGAGGCGAACAATGCTGCGGGCGGGTTCTCCCCAACCTTTCCCGCCCGCAGCAATTTTTGAAAAGGTGCGGGAAAGGAGTACAACATGAAAAAGGGAGTTTTGAGCGCGATCGTCGTTATTTTGCTTGCGGCGATCATCGTGCTGGTGTGCGGCATCGGTTCGAGCTGGTTCACGAACGGCGATTTTTCGACGTGGTTCAACAGCTGGGGCAAAGGCGAGGAGCAGGAAGAGCCTGCCGATGAGGACGATGAAGCGCCTGCGGGCGACGAGACGGACGAGCAGGGCGGCATGCTCATCGGAGAGGGAGAAAGCTGCGGCGTTGCGCTTATGAGCGCAAAGATCGCCGCGGCGGACTATGCCGAATACGGTATTTCCACCATGGCGGAATCTGCGCAGCTTCTGACGGCGACGCTTGCGCCTGAGGACGCGACCTGTACAACGGCGGTTTGGTCTATTGCGTTTACGGATGCAGAGAGTGAATGGGCAAGCGGAAAGACGGTCACGGACTATGTGACCGTCTCCGCCACCGAAGAGAACGCCTTGACCGCTACCGTAGAAAATTTGCAGCCGTTTGGCGAACAGATCATCATCACCCTGACCGTGACGAGCGAGAATACGGCTTCCGCAACGTGTACCGTTGATTATGCGCAAAAGGTCACCGACGTTTCGCTTGCGTTGGGCAGCGATGTCGTATTTAACTTTTCAAGCGGACAAGTAACCGTTCCGTTGCAAGTAAACAAAAACGGTACCGCCCCCGGCGGGGCTGCCGTTACGTCCGTCATAAGCAACGACATTTATACCCTGCAAGATTCTTTTACTGCAAGTTATGACATTGCCGACTGGCAGGATTGGTGTGTCCAAATGTCGCAGATGGGAAAATCATCTTGGCTTTCCTTTGCCGATTACGATACTTCAAATGAATACGATTATAGTGCAATAGAAAATTATTCCATCGAAGAAAACGGGCTTTGCTTCGGGCTGCAATTTTTTGTCGATAATTTGGGCTTGCATGGATTTAATGCCACAAGAAGTGCTCCTGAAATTTATGAAGTTTATGACTATGACAGTACCTTTTGGGAAGAGCGATTCGAAAAGGTTCTTTCTTCGCTTGACGAAGGATCGTATTCCTACAACGGAACACACCTTTTTGATATCGAAGTGACGGTAACAGGCACATATTCCACGTATACGGCAGTGCTTGACGTTTCGGTAGGAAGTATTGTAAGCACCTCGCCCATTTCGGACGTCGGTCTCGATCAGGACAGCGTTGTTTTTTAAGCAAAAAGCATCGTTTTGAAGGAGGACAAGCATGGCAAGCAAAAACACGGCAAGCGGCGGAGGCGGCGTATTCGGCGCGGTGGCGAAGGCGGTCGCGCTGCTGCTCTGCCTCGCGCTGCTCGGCGGGGTGATCTGGTTCGCGGTCGCAACGGACGGGTTCACGAACTTCAACCGCATCACGGGCGGGGATCGGGTCATGACGCAAACGACGACGGGCGTGCGCTTTTTGGCGGGGGAGCGCACGGAGTTCACCGTGCAGAACCTGAACTTTACGGGCAGCGCGCCGTCGTACAAAGCGGAAGTTCACTTCAACGGTGAAGAGCCGTTCGATTTTGAAATGAACGGCGACGGGAAGAACTACACGATGCGCGGCGAAGAGGCAGACCTTGCGGACTACTTCGGCGTGGAGAAGACGGAGAGCGGCTTTGCGGTCACGCCGCCGCATGAATACAGCGAAGAGCATCTGCTCCAATGGCTGTACCCCGAAGCGGACGGGATCGCGGTGACGTCCGAAGCCGGAGACGCCGATCTGTATGTGCTGACGGTCACCTTTTCGGACGGGAACGTGTACAACATCTACTTCGGCGTGGACTATGAAATACAAATCACGCTTGACCCGCCGAACATCATTTTTTAAGGGAGCACGACCATGAAACAGCTACTGAAAGACAGGGCTCTGCCGCTTTTGGTCACGTTCATTCTCGCCGTCGGCATGGTGCTGGGCATGTTCCTTCCCGCGTATGCGGCGGAAGAGAGCACGGCGCTCGCCTATGACAGCACGCCCGTGCTGGACGACCTTACGGCGAGCACGGATGCGGAGGGCAACCCCTTCGACCTTACGGACTACCCGTACAACGATTACGGCAGCGTGCAGCTGGTGACGTTTGTGGAATACTGCTACGGCTATTCGGCGAACCTGCGCAAGAACTACGGCTTGTACCTGTACCTCTATAACCCGCAGGGGCTGGACATCGACGCGGACAGTGTGCTGAACAAAGTGCAGCTCGCCGTGTCTTGGAACAAGGACGGCGAGCCAGAACAGCAGGACAAGTTCGACATCCTCTTCTGCAACAAGAGCGGGGGCGACTACGAAGGGCTGTTCTACAAATACCGCATCGTGGATAAGGTGAGCAGTTACGACGGCAAGACGATCGCCGAGCGCGTGAACAGCAACGGGCGGAAGTACAGCATCACGGGCGTGGAGCTGCTGACCGAAGGCGAGACCAACGCGACGGACTACGGCGTGGGCGGCACGTACACGTATACGGGCTATGCGGCGGGCTACGGCGCGGACGCAGACGCGGAGAGCACGCTCGCGTGCACCGTAACGCCGTTTGAGACGGTGGAGCTGGACGTGCACCACACCTATTACCGCGCCGAGGGCGATTACTACATGGGCAAGCAGACGCAGCTTTCGAGCGTGTTCTTCAACGTGCCCGAACGCCTGTACGAAGAGTACGGCGAGCTGTACGAGATCGCCTGCCAATGGTACGAATACAAGACCAACCCCGCGCTGGTGACGGAAAATCTGGACAAGTACAACGCCCTCTCCCCGTATATCGGGCAGGACGTGTTTTCCATAGAGGACATGACCGTCGCCGTGCTCGGATACGGGAACTCTACGCGGAACTGGTTCGGCACAACGTACGTCACGCCGCTGCAATCGTATGTAAACCTGCCCGACGAAGCGTTCAAGGACGAGGACGGGAACTGGATCGAACTTTCGGGAAAAACGGACTGGGACAATCTTTTAGGCGTGAAGTTCATTAAGCTGGATCCGAGCCTCGTTCAGGGAATGGTGAAAACGCGTTTCAATGTCCTTTCGGACGTGATCTTTGCAAGCGGCGAAGCGACGGATTACAGCGCGACGTCGGAAGAGGTGCAGGAGCGGCTGTTGGAGCTTTCCAAGCAGCTCGGCGGGGAAAAGATCAACGGCAAGTACGCCGCCGCGCTCTTTTCGGACGAGGTGGACGAAGGGCATACGCGCGGGATCAACGAAAAGACGATCAAAGCGGACGACAAAATGACGCTGACCGAATACACGACGGAGCTTTTGAGCAGCGCGTGGCTGAACGGGAAGTACCACGTTTCGGAGAAGTACAAGCAGCTTCCCGCGATCGTGACAGTCACGGCGGAAGACCTTGCAGGCGACGACGCTACGGTCGCCGATCGGCTGTACATAGCGGAGGAAGACGTCGCGGAGCTGCGCGCAGAGTTCGCGCTCGGGCAGCTTGAACGGGAGAACACGGTGCTGTTCCGCTTCGACACGAGCACATACGACTGCCAGTACGCGGGCGTGTACATCATCCCCGATTCCAACACGGAACTCCCGCGCGAGGGCGTGCTTGTGGGCGCGTATATCCCCGTGCAGCGGTACGTGGAAAACGACTACAACGCCGCAGAGTTCGACGAAGTGCTCATCAGCGAAACGGTGTACCTTGACTTTGACATCATCTCGCTGACGTTCAAGGACGCAGAAGAGAACGAAACGGTGCTGCCCGTCGTTTCCAGCCCGATCGACGTCATCGGCGGGTACACGCCGCCGCTTGACACGGACTACCACACGGGCGGCGACAGCACGTGGGTATGGATCCTCATTGCGGTGGTGGTCGCCGTCGTGCTGATTTTGCTCCTCATCTTCTGCCCGCAGGTGTTCGTGGTCATCTTCAAAGCGATCTTCTTCGTGATCTCGCTGCCATTCCGCGCGATCGCCGCGCTCGTGAAGGCGATCCAAAAGAGCCGTGCGGACAAGCCGAAGAAGGACAAGCCGCCGAAGGACAAGCCCGGCGGCGACGGCGGGGGCAGCGGCGGAAAACCCGAAGCGGGTGCGCCCGTCGTGAACGTGTACGTCGGCGAAGCGCGCAGCGCACCGAAGAAGGCGGGCGGCACCTCGAAGGCGACGGCGGGCGGTGCACAAAAGACCGCGCAGGGCAAAGCCAAGACGGCGAAAGCTGCGGGCGGGAAAGCGAGCGGCAAGGCTGGCGGTGAAAAATCATCCGCAGCTCGAAGTCAGAGCGGCAAAAACGTCACCGCAAAGAGCGGTGAAAAAACAAGCGCAGCAACGCGTGCCGGCGGCAAAAACATCACCGCCAAAAAGCGCGGCAAGTAACAAGGCGCGCCGAGGGCACGCCCTCGGCGCAAAAGGAGAAATATGAGCCAAACAGCAGCCGCACTTCTCGCGGCGGGGATCGTCGGCATTGTATTGTTGGCAGTTCTGCTCTACCTCGCCGCGCGCAGAAAAGCGCGGGCGGGCACCGCAAAGGACGAGCGCGCAAAGCCCGTAAAGGCGGAGCGCAGCGGCGGCAAAAGCGGGGGCGGCGCAAAGCCCGCCTCCCGCTCCGCCGCTCCCCGCTCGGGGAAGAGAAAAGGAACCGCCCCGCGGAAAAGCAGGACGGACGACGGGAAAGTCCCGCAGGGCAGGACGCTCAAAACGCAGGACAATTTCCTGCCGGGCGGAAAAAAGACGGGATCGGCGAAAGAGCGCCCCGTCGTCGTGATCGAGGACAACGGCAAAAACGAGCTCGCCGTCGTGCCGCTCTCTTCCCGCAGCGGGAAAGACCGCACAAGGCTGAAAAACTACCAGCAAGGGCAATCGTACTATAAACACTATGTCGAGATCGAAGACAACGAAGGCAAGCCGATCCGCATCAATGAAAAGTTTAAAGAAAATCATCCGAACATGGACGTGTCAGACAAGGATGTTGAGAAGATCCGCGATAAGGTTTTCGACCATTCAAAACAAAGTTCTGCCAATAGAAAGAAAATCGAAAAATTCCGCAAAAAATAAAAGTCCCCGACATTCGCCAGCCGGGGCACTGCCGCAAAGACTTGCAGCGGGCGCAAGGTATTGCAACCTTGCCTGCATTCTACCCTGTGGGTAGTGGTGTTCTTGACATAACGGATAGCACCGCATGGCACAAGACCATGTTCACTATACCACACCGCGGCGGAAAAAGTCAAGCAATTTCACGGAGGGGCACATGATCACGATCATCTTCGGCGCGCCGGGCACGGGCAAAACGTCGCTGAACACGCACTTTTTGCAGACGACCTACAAAACGCAGGGGCGCGCGCTGCTCGCGCAGACGCAAAAACGCATCGGGGAAGTGAACAAAAGCCGCGTAAAGCCGCTCGCCCCGCCCGAACAGCCGCCGATCTTCGCCAATTACAGAGTATCGCTCAAAACAGGTTACGAAAAGACCTTCGAACCGTACTACATAAACCCGTTTTATTTGGGGCTCGTCAACGAGAACATGCCCACGCAGTACCTGCCGCCCGACAGCAAAGTGTTCATCTCCGAGGCGCAGCGCTACTACAACAGCCGCAAAAGCTCCACCCTGCCCGATTGGGTCAGCCGCCTCTACGAAATGCACCGCCACTACCGCATGGACATCTACCTCGACGTGCAGCGCGCGAACCTCATCGACCTGAACATCAAAGAGATCTGCAAGCTGTTCATCGAGGTCATCGAAATGCGGCACGAAAAAGACTATGCGGGGCGCATCCTGCGCACGCGCTTTTCCGTGCGCGAGTTCGGCTGCTGGCGCGCCGTGGAGCAGTACATGGAAACGGGTACGGAGACCTTCCGCAAAGCCGTGTACACGCACGAGGGGAACATCTTCCGCTGCTTCGACAGCTATTCCTACTTCGAAGAGTTCCTGCCCGACGAGGGCAAAGGCTTCAAGTACCTGCCCTTCCTGACGCGCGCAGAGCTCGCCAAGGCGGGCGCGGACGCGGTGTTTTATAAGAGCGACGAACCCGTCGAATACCGCGGGCAGGCGAAAAGAAACGCAAAGGAGAAACAAGGTGCTTGACGAACTGAAACAACTGAACGAACGCATGTACGAGCTGTACGGGCGCCTGTACGAGAACGAGGAGCTGCTCACGAAAAAACAGTCCGACTATATGGCGGACAAGCTCTTCGAAGCGTACAAGCAGGCGTTCGGCGTGCTGGTACTGAACGCGGAGCCCGAAACGGCGGGCGCGGAGTTCACCGCCAAAGAGCGGCGCAAACGGCTTGTGCCGTATGTGCCGCGCAGGCTCGCAAAATGGCTGCTGCGCAGGCGCGCGAACGAGGCGGCGCTGCTCTTGCAGCGGGAAGTGCGCGAAGCCGTGGAACGCGACTTCGCCGCGCGCTCCGCCAAACTCGACGCGGCAAAACGCGAAGACGCCGCAGCACAGAGCGAAGACGAAGAGCGGGAAGACGCAGCCGCACCCGGACAGGACGCGGAACACGCAGAGCCGAACGGAGCGGAAGAGCAGGCAGAAGGCGGGCATCTGCCTTTAATAGCGGAAAACAAGCCGTGCGCCGCGCAAGCCGAAGGCAGACAGACAGACGTCGGCG
>CASDPE010000076.1 GCA_949282395.1 uncultured Bacillota bacterium
TCCCCGCATCCCTGCGGCGGATAGGGGGGATTCGCGTTTCCGCCGGTGAACTTAAAGCATAGGAGAACACAATGTTCGAGACTCTGAAAAATGCCTTCAAAGTAAAAGAGATCCGGAAGAAGCTCTTTATCACGCTGCTTCTGCTGCTCGTCTACCGTGTGGGCTGCTACATTCCCGTCCCCGGTATCGACAGTGCGCAGTTCTCTTCCGTGGTAACGGAGAACAACTTCCTCTATCTGATGAACTCCGTCACGGGCGGAGCTCTGGCGAGCGGTACGCTGTTCGCGCTCGGCATAGGGCCGTACATCAACGCGTCCATCATCATGCAGCTGCTCTGCGTCGGCATCCCCGCGCTTGAACGGCTTTCCAAACAGGGCGAAGAGGGCAAAAAGAAGATCGCGCAGATCACGCGGTTTCTGACTTTGCTCCTTGCGATCATCCAATCCGTCGGCATCATCCTCGCCTTCGGCAACAGCGCGCTTACACCGCAGTATTTCTGGGGGCAGGAGTGGCTGCTGTGGATCTTCATGATCGTCGTGTACTCCGCGGGCGCCATGCTCACCATGTGGCTGGGCGAGCGCATCACCGACTACGGCGTGGGCAACGGCATTTCGCTGCTCATCTTCCTCGGCATCATTTCGACGGCGGCGAACGCACTCATCACGACGTTTGCCAAGGCGTTTGAAGGATCCGAGTTCACGTTCGGCCCGATCTTGTCCATCATCATCTTCGTCGTGCTTGCGGTCATCCTGTTTGCGCTGATCGTCACGGTCGACCTCTCCGAGCGCCGCATCCCCGTGCAGTACGCAAAGCAGGTCAAGGGCAGAAAGATGTACGGCGGGCAGTCCACCGTCATCCCGATCAAGATATCCGGCAGCGGCGTCATGCCCCTCATCTTCGCGTTCGCGATCCTGAGCCTGCCCGATCTCATCATGGGGCTGTTCTTTGCCGATTCGCAGGCGTACGAAAACTATACCACATGGTTCAGCGGCGGGCAGGGCAACCTCGGCTGGCTGTACATCCTCATTCTTTGCCTGCTGATCTTCGCGTTCTCTTTCTTCTACGCGCAGATCCAGTTCACCCCCGAGGATGTATCCAAAAGCATCCAGCAGAACGGCGGCTTTATCCCGGGCATCCGCCCCGGCAGGCCTACGGCGGCGTACCTCAAAAAGATCTCCCGCCGCATCACGCTGTTCGGCGCGATCTTCCTTTCGCTGGTCGCCTTCGTGCCTTCGCTGGTGTTTAGCTTTGCGGGGGATGAAAACCTGCTGAGCGTGTTCTCCACCACAGGTATTTTGATCGTCGTCTCGGTCGCGCTGGAATTTGATAAGCAGCTCCAGTCGCAGCTGATGATGAAGAATTATAAGGGCTTCTTAAAGTAAAAGGGTTCACGCATTCCTCGCGCAAAGGCGCTGCGGAATGCCGTGAGTTTGAGGGGCAACCTCCACTCTTGCGAGATGGCGTTTTCCCCTCCGCGCGCGATATTTTAGGGCTACGTATTATAGAAATCGCGCGCGTTCACCCCTTTTCGGGAAAGCCGCAGGTATGCGGCAAATTGGGTGCGCTTATTCAAAATGCGATTTTGAAACGCGCAGAAGATCATTAAAAACGCGTATTCAAATCTGAAAGGCGCAAGTGTTCGTATAACAACATGCGCCCGCGCCGAAGGGGGCGGGCGCGCAAAGAATAGCTGAGGAGAGCTTTATGAACATCATCCTGTTGGGCGCCCCCGGCGCCGGAAAAGGCACACAGGCTACGCGCATCTCCGATAAGTTCGGGCTGCCGCACATCTCCACGGGGGATATCTTCCGTGACAACATCAAGCGCGGCACCGAGATCGGTCTGCTCGCCAAGTCCTATACGGATAAAGGGCAGCTCGTTCCCGACGAGGTGACCTGCAAGATCGTGGAAGGCAGGCTTGCGGAGGCAGATTGCAAGGGCGGGTATCTTTTGGACGGCTTCCCGCGCAACCTGTTTCAGGCGCAGGAGCTGGATAAATTTTCCAAAGTAGACGCCGTCATCAACATCGACGTAGACCTCTCCCTGCTCATGGCGCGGCTGTGCGGCAGGCGGGTGTGCAAGAGCTGCGGCGAAAGCTACCATGTCGATTTCCTCGGCGGCAAAACGACGTGCGAGCGCTGCGGCGGCGAGCTGTACCAGCGCAAGGACGACAATGAAGAGACGGTCGGCAACCGTTTGCAGGTGTACACCGAACAGACGCAGCCGCTCATCGATTATTACAGCAAAAAGGGCGTTCTTCTGAATATCGACGGCGTCGGCGCCATCGATGAAGTGTTCGCAAGGATCTGCGCGGCGCTCAAAAAGTAAGCGCGCAGGCGGGGCAATCCTATGATCTTTGTCAAATCGGAGCGTGAGATAGACCTGATGCGCGAGCCGTGCGCCATCGTGCGCGATACGCTCGCCGCAGTCGGCGCGGCGGTGCGCCCCGGGATCTCTACGGCAGAGCTGGACAGGATCGCACGCGAGTACATCCGTGCGCGCGGCGCCGAACCTTCCTGCCTCGGGTACTGCGGGTACCCCGCAAGCATCTGCGCTTCCGTCAACGAAGTCATCGTGCACGGCATCCCGTCGGAGGACATCGTCCTCAGAGAGGGCGATATTATCAGCATCGACCTCTGCGCGTACAAGAACGGGTTCCACGGCGACGGCGCGCGCACCTTTGCGGTGGGCAGCGTCAGTGAAGAAAAGCAGAAGCTGATGCGCGTCACGGAAGAGTGCTTCTGGAAGGCGGTCGAACACCTGCGCGCGGGCACGCCGCTGTACGATATCGGCGCAACGGTGCAGGCGCATGCGGAATCGAACGGTTTTTCGGTCGTGCGCGCATACGTCGGGCACGGCATCGGCAGAGAGATGCACGAAGACCCTTCCGTCCCCAATTACGGAAAGCGCGGAACGGGCGTGCGGCTCAAAGCGGGCACCGTCATCTGCATTGAGCCGATGATCGCCGCAGGCGCGCGCGACGTGCGTGTGGACGCGGACGGCTGGACGGCGCGTATGGCAGACGGCAAGCCTGCCGCGCATTACGAGAATACGGTCGTCGTCCGTGAAGACGGCGCCGAGATCCTTACCATTTAGGAGGGGCGCATGAAGGTGCAGGAACCCGTTGCGGGCGGCATAGCCGAAAGCCTTGCCGGGCATGACCGCGGCAGGCTGTACCTGATCGTAGGCGCCGAGGGCGGGCGCGTGCTGGTCGCAGACGGCGCCGCGCACACGGCGGAAAAGCCCAAACCGAAGAACAGAAAGCATCTTCGCCTTCTGCCCCTGTTCCACCCGGAGATCGCCGGGCGGATCGCGCAGGGGAAGGACGAGAACAGCAACATCCGCGCCGCACTCAAAGCGGCGGCGCAAAGTAAGTAGCGGCGGAGGGAGAATTCGTGTCCAAAGACGATGTGATCGAAACAGAGGGTAAAGTAGTGGAGGCGCTGCCCAACGCGACGTTTAAAGTCGCGCTTTCCAACGGGCACGTCATCACGGCGTACATTTCCGGCAAATTGCGGATGAACTACATTCGCATCGTGCCCGGCGATACGGTCAAGCTGGAAATGAGCCCGTACGATCTTACCAAGGGCAGGATCACCTGGCGGAGCAAGAACTGAACGGCGCGGGCACAGGCCCGCGGCAAGGACGGGCGGGGCGATCCCGCCGCAGCGAGCGGGGCAGATCCCCGCGCAGAAGATTTTCGTTAAGGAGATAAAAACATGAAAGTACGTCCGTCTGTCAAACCGATGTGCGACAAGTGCAAAGTCATCAAACGCAACGGCAAAGTGATGGTCATCTGTTCCAAGAACAAGAGCCATAAACAGCGCCAGGGCTGAGTGCGAAAACGATCTCCGCATGGGCAGCAGCCGCTGCATTCCGTTTTTTTGCGGCTTGCGGCATGCGGATCTGTATACATTTTTACCCATATTTTTTAAAAATCCAAACGGAGGACTAAGAAGTCTATGGCACGTATTGCCGGTGTAGATTTACCGAGGGAAAAGCGCGTCGAGATCGGTCTCACGTACATTTACGGGATCGGGCTGACCACTTCCAAAAAGATCCTCGCCGCCACGGGCATCGACCCCGATACCAGGGTCAAGGATCTTGACGAAAACGATGTTTCCAAGCTCAGGGAATACATTGACCACAACTATCGCGTCGAAGGCGAACTTCGCAGCGAAGTCAACCTGAACATCAAGCGCCTGATGGAGATCGGCTGCTATCGCGGCATCCGCCACAGGAAGGGGCTGCCTGTCCGCGGGCAGAGCTCCAAGCGCAACGCGCGTACCCGCAAGGGCCCGCGCCGCACGGTCGCGAAGAAGAAGAAGTAATCGGAGGGATAAGCAGAAATGGCAGCAACCAAAAAAGGTGCGCCCGTTCGCAGGCGCAAAGAGCTGAAAAAGGTAGACAAAGGCCAGGCGCATATCCAGTCTTCGTTCAACAATACGCTGGTCACCATCACGGATATGAACGGCAACGCGATCTCGTGGTCGTCGGCGGGCAGCCTCGGCTTCAAAGGCTCGCGTAAAGGCACGCCGTTCGCGGCGCAGATGGCGGCGGATACCGCGGCGAAAGCGGCAAAAGAGCACGGGCTGCGCACGGTGGAAGTGTACGTCAAAGGCCCGGGCGCGGGCAGGGAATCCGCGATCCGCGCGCTCGCCGCAGCGGATCTGGAGATCACGATGATCACCGACGTTTCGCCCATCCCGCACAACGGGTGCAGGCCTCCCAAGCGCCGCAGAGTATAAGTTATTAAGGAGAGAAAAGTCATATGGCTACGTACAGAGATTCCAAATGCCGCCTCTGCCGCAGGGAAGGCGCCAAACTCTTCCTCAAAGGCGACAGGTGCTATTCTTCCAAATGCGCGTTTGAAAAGCGCCCCACGCCCCCCGGCGCGCACGGCGCGGGCAGGAAAAAGGTTTCCGAATACGGCTTGCAGCTGCGTGAAAAGCAGAAGACCAAGCGTATCTATGGCGTGCAGGAAGGGCAGTTCCGCAAATATTATGAGATGGCAGACCGCATGAAGGGCATCACGGGCGAAAACATGCTCTCCCTTCTGGAGCGCCGTCTTGACAACGTGATCTACCGCATGGGCGTGGGCGGCTCCCGCGCGCAGGCAAGGCAGCTTGTCAACCATGCGCACTTCACCGTCAACGGCAGAACGGTCAATATTCCTTCTTACATCGTCAAGGCGGGCGACGTGATCGCCGTCAAGGAAAACAGGAAAAAGGATAAGTATTTCGAGCAGATCAAGGCGATGAAGGTCGGCAACATGCCCCAGTGGCTGGAATTCGACCCCGAAAAGCTGGAAGGCAAAGTTCTCGCCCTCCCGAAGAGGGAAGACATCGACAGCCAGATCGCCGAGCACATGATCGTCGAGCTGTACTCCAAGTAAGCCTCGGCACAGCGCAACAAGGAGGTAAAATCTATGATCGAAATGGATATGCCCAAGATCGAAGTGGAGGAGAACGAGGCGAAAAGCTACGCCAAGATCACCGTAGAACCGCTTGAAAAGGGCTTTGGCCTCACGATCGGCAACTGCCTGCGCAGGATCCTTTTGTCCGCGCTCCCCGGAGCGGCGGTGCAGGGCATCCGCTTTTATCCCGACGGGCTCGTCAAGCATGAGTTTTCCGCCATCCCCGGCGTCAAAGAGGACGTTCCCGAGATCATCCTCAATTTAAAGACGCTCGCCATCCAGACCGCTTCCTCCGATAAGGACTACGAAAAGACCGTCCACATCGTCAAAGAGGGCCCTGCGGTCGTCACCGGCGGCGACTTTGAACAGGATGCCGAGATCGAAGTCATCAACAAAACGCAGTACATCTGCACGCTCGACGAGGGCGCAAAACTTGATATGGACGTGACCATCGGCAGGGGCAGGGGGTACCGCGGCGCGGGCTCCAACAAGAACCAGCCCATCGGCTACATCCCCATCGATTCCATCTATACGCCCGTCAAAAAGGTCAACTACAACGTGGAAAACACGCGCGTCGGGCAGAACATCGATTACGACAAGCTCGTGATGGAAGTCTGGACGAACGGCGCTTTCTCCGCCAAAGAGATCGTGTCGCTCGCGGCGAAGATCATGCAGGACCACATCGGGCTGTTCGTAAACCTGTCCGATTCCATCAAGGGCATGGATATCCTTGTCAAAAACGAGGACGACAAGCAGCAGGTGCTCGCCATGGCGATCGAGGATATGGATCTTTCCGTCCGTTCCTACAACTGCCTGAAACGCGCGAACATCCACACCATTGAAGATTTAACCAAAAAGACCGAGGAAGAAATGCTCAAAGTGCGCAACCTCGGCAGAAAGTCGCTGGACGAGGTCATTCTCAAACTCGAATCCTACGGGCTTTCGTTAGAAAAAAAGGAGGACTAACACTATGCCGGGCAAATTAGGCAGAACCAGCGAACAGAGGATCGCCATTTTGCGCAATCAGGCTTCCGCACTTTTGTGGTACGGCAAGATCGAAACGACCAAGGCGCGCGCCAAAGAGCTGCGCTCCTATGTGGAAAAGATCATCACCACTGCCATCAACAGCTATGACGACACCATTGAAAGCACGAAGGTCGTCACCGAAAAAACGGGCAAAAAGGAGCGCGAAGTCACCGTCACCGTCGTAAAAGACGGCGCGAAAAAGCTCGCCGCCCGCCGCAGGATCATGAGCAAGCTGTATGACTTGCAGGAGATCAAGGCGTTCAACGAGAGCAAGTCTGCGTACAAGGAGCGCACGAAGGACGTTGCGCACCCGCTCATCGAAAAGCTGTTCAACGAGATTGCGCCCAAATACGCGCAGCGCAATGACGAAAAGAATTGCGCGGGCGGGTACACGCGCATCATTTCTTTGGGCAACCGCCGCGGTGACGCTGCCGAGCAGGTCATCATCGAGCTGGTGTAATGCACGCCGTGCGGCGTAAAAACGCCGCGAAAATCAGCAAACCAACCGCCTCCGCAGGGCACTGCGGAGGCGGTTTTGCGTTTTTTGGGCGCAGCCTTTTTTGCGGTGTTTCCCTGTCAGGCGCGGGAGAGTTGGCGGCGGGGAACGGCAAAAGAGGTTTTTTGTGTGCAGTTTTAAACCTTCCCCCTCCGTGGGGAAGGTGTTTTTTGCGGCGTTCCGCCGCAAAAAACGGATGAGAGGAAGCAGGGCGTGCTCTGTGTCATCCTGAGTGGAGCGGCGGTGTTCCCTTTCATCCTGAGCGGAGCGGCGGCGCATAGTTGTTATCCTAAACGGAGCCGAGGAGCGGGCTCCCATTGTGTCATTTCGACTGAGCGCAGCGAGCGGAGAAATCTTTGCCCAAAAACCGCGAGAGCCGTATACAGGTTGTTAAGCAATATCGGCAGTATCCGCCCCGCGCGCGGCAGAGCAAAGACCCGTTCGGCTCGCCGCCGTTCCCACTCGGCGGCTCGCTCAGGGTGACAGGGTGGCGCTGTGGCGTGTTCCCTGTCATCCTGAGCGGAGCGAAGCGGAGCCGAAGGATCTCTATTATAATAAGGACAACATTTCCATAGAGATCCCTCGCGGGGCTCGTGATGACAAAAAGGGGCTCTGGATGACGGAAAGAGCGGCGAAGGACGACCTTGTCAACCTTCCCCAAAAACAGGGCTCCCGAAAATCGCAGGGCGCAGCCCGAGATTTTTGGGAAGAGGAGTACGGGAAGCGCGCATGCGAGCATTGCCCCTTTGGGGCAATGCGGGAACGCAGCCGACTGCTCCGACGAGGGAAGGTGTTTTTTGCGGCGTTCCGCCGCAAAAAACGGATGAGGGGAAGCGGGAAGTGTAGGGCAGCCCGGCTGCAAGTCAAAGCGGGTACGCCGCTCCCTGCGGCGTCGCTTCAAAACGGGAATACTGTCCCCAACGGCGGCAGGTCATAGCGGGTACGCAGCCCGGCTGCAAGTCAAAGCGGGTACGCAGCCCGGCGGCGGAGCTGCGCGGGCGTGCAGCCGAAGTATTTTTTTACGGCAAGGTAAAATTGGCTCTGCGAGCGGTAGCCTGCGTCGCAGGCGATATCTTCCAGCGTCCTGTCCGTCGTCTGCAGATATTCACGGATGATGCGCATCCGCTCCTCGTGCAGCAGCTGCTGCGGCGTTTTGCCGAAGTGTTTTGCAGTGAGCCTGCATAGCTGCGCGTGCGAATATCCCGCGCAAGACGCGAACGCCGCCACGCCGCCGCCGATGAGCGGCGGCGTGCACGCCTGCC
>CASDPE010000077.1 GCA_949282395.1 uncultured Bacillota bacterium
TGAAAGACGATAACGCGCTGAGCAAAGCGAAAAGGCGGTTCATCCGCGGCATCTACATCAACCGCGAATACAGCTGGCTGCAATTCAACAGCCGCGTGCTGCGGCAGGCGAGCGACCCCACCAACCCGCTCCTCGAACAGTGCAAGTTCCTCTCCATTTTCGGGTCGAATTTAGACGAGTTCTTCATGGTGCGCGTGGGCAGCCTGTTCAACGAAAACGTATCCGACCCCGACGAAGAGGAGAACAAGACGGGGCTGACCCCCGCCAAACAGCTGGCGGGCATCATGGCGGTGGTGCGCAAACTGTACAAGGAGCGCGAGGGCGTGTACCGCGGGCTGCGCAAGCGCCTTTCCAAGGCGGGCGTGCGCATCCTCACCGACGAAGAGATCACCCCGCGCCAGAACGAGCTGTGCAAGCGGCACTTTCTGGAAAACATCACGCCGCTGCTCTCGTTGATGGTGCTGGACGCGAAGCACCCCATGATCCGCTTTGAGAACATGCGCCACTACATGCTCTACGAGCTGGAAAAGAACGGCCGCCGCATGATCGGCGTGCTGTACGTAAACCCTGCGGCGGAGCGGCTGTTCTGCGCGGGCAGCGGCAAAAAGGCGAAAGTCGTACCGCTGGAAGTGCTGCTGCGCCGCTACGGGCAGCTCGCCTTTACGGGGTACGAAGTCAAGCACCGCCTGATGCTGCGCGTCACGCGCAATGCGGACGTGGATACGAGCATTTCGGACGCGGACGAGGGGCATGACTTTTCGTACGTCATGCGCCAGACCATCGAGCGCCGCTCCAAGCTCGGCGCGGTGCGCGTCGAAGTGGACGACCTCTCCTCTCCGCTGTGCGAATTCGTGTTCAAACAGATCGGCGCGGACAAGGAGTGCTGCATCGAGGCGAAGGAGTTTTTCAGCTATTCCTTCCTCGGCGGCGTCGGCGCGTATTTCACCAAGGAACGGGCGGCGCAGCTCAAATACCCGCCCTTCAAGGGGGCGGTCGCGCCCGCCCTGCGCGAAGCGCCTTCGCTCATAGACTGCGTTTCGGAGGGGGACGTGTTCCTCTCATACCCGTATGACAGCATGTCGCCCCTGGTCGAACTGTTAGAAGAGTGCGCCAAGGACGAGCGCGTGCTCTCGGTCATGATCACGATCTACCGCCTTGCCAGCCATTCGCGCATCGTAGACGCGCTTTGCCGCGCCTGCGAAAACGGCAAGGAAGTCACCGCCGTCATCGAGCTTTCCGCCCGTTTCGACGAGGAGAACAACCTGCACTTCGCCGAAAAACTGCGCGACGCGGGCTGCAACATCATCTACGGCATGGGCAACTACAAGGTGCATTCCAAGATCGTTTCGGTCGTGCTCAAAAAGGGGCAGGAGCTGGCGTACATCACGCACCTGGGCACGGGCAACTACAACGAATCGACGGCGAAGCAGTACACAGACCTGAACGTCATCACCGCGAACGAAGAGATTGGCGAAGACGCCGTCGCCTTCTTCCGCAACATCGGCATCGGCAATACGGAATTTTCCTACAAGCACCTGCTCGTCGCGCCCGAAACGCTCAAAGCGGGCATCCTCGGCTACATAGACCGCGAGATCGCCAAGGCGCAGGCGGGCGGCAGGGGCGTTATCGCCATGAAGATGAACAGCCTCACCGATAAAACGGTCATAGACAAGCTCGTGGAAGCGAGCTGCGCGGGCGTGAACGTCCGCCTGCTGGTGCGCGGCATCTGCTGCCTGCGCCCCGGCGTGGAGGGCAAAACGGAGAACATCGCCGTCACTTCGGTGGTCGGGCGGTTTTTGGAGCATTCGCGCATCTATTCCTTCGGCGAAGGGGAAGAGCGCGTCACCTATATCTCTTCGGCAGACATGATGACCCGCAACACGGATAAGCGGGTCGAGATCGCCGCGCCCGTATTGGACAAAGCGGTGGAAGAGCAGGTGTACGGCTACCTTTCGCTGATGCTTGCAGACAACGTGAAGGCGATGCGCCTGTGCAAGGACGGCGCGTACCGCCCCGTGGAGCGCGCGGAAGGGAAGAAGGAAGTGAACGCGCAGGAGGAGTGCATCCGCCTGGCGCAGGAACGGCTGTAACGCCGTATTTTGCAAAAAAGGGAACAGAAAAGGAGCACGGGAAGTTCCGTGCTCCTTTTGCCGTTTTTTCTGTTTACAGGGGAATGATGCGCAGGATGTGTTTGCTGAGGATCATGAGGATCAGGTCGATGATCCAGATGATGTTCCAGCCGAGGATCAGGCGCAGGATGCCCGCAAGGATCTTGCCTTCGGTAAAGCGCGTGATCGCGCCGCACAGCCAGGACGTAACGGGGATGATCGCAAGGATCAGGCTGACGATGTAGCCAAGCCCGAAGTAGTCGCCTCTTTTTGCCATTTTCAATGCCTCCGTGTTGTTTTTTTCTTCTGCCTATATTATATTCCCTGCGGGCGGCAATGTCAACCCTTTCGCGGAAAAAGTAAAAACCGCGCAGCAGAGGGGATACGCGCAAAGTTTATTTTGGCGCCCGCACAGCCCGCTGCGGGGTCTTTTCCCGCAAATTTTGCTTTGGCGCAGGGCGGTGATTTTGTTTGACAATCCTGCGCAAAAAACATATAATAGAACGGAACTAACAGCAAGGGCGCTGCGTTCGCGGAAGGGGTAGGTTTCTGCGTGCGCGGCTTTTTTGTTGTATCTGCAAAGGAGAGCCGTTTATGACGATACCCGAGATGTTCGGCGAAAACGTATTCAACCTTGACGTAATGCGCGAAAAGATGCCGAAGGATGTTTTCAAGTCGCTGAAAAAGACCATTGACGAGGGCAAACCGCTGGACAGCAGCATCGCCGGCGCCGTGGCGCACGCGATGAAGGAGTGGGCGGTGGAAAAGGGCGCCACGCACTACACGCACTGGTTCCAGCCCATGACGGGCGTCACCGCCGAAAAGCATGACAGCTTTATCTCGCCCACGCAGGACGGCAAGATCATCATGGAGTTTTCGGGCAAGGAGCTGGTCGTGGGCGAGCCGGACGCTTCCAGCTTCCCCAGCGGCGGCATGCGCGCCACCTTCGAAGCGCGCGGCTATACCGCGTGGGATCCCACGTCGTACGCCTTCATCAAGGAGGGCACGCTGTACATCCCCACCGCCTTCTACTCCTATACGGGTGAAGTTCTGGATAAAAAGGCGCCCCTTTTAAAGAGCATGGAGGCGCTGAACAAGCAGGCGCTGCGCATTCTGCGCCTGTTCGGCAACACGGCGGCAAAGCGCGTCGTGCCCACCGTCGGGGCGGAGCAGGAGTACTTCCTCATCGACCGCAAGATGTTCGACGCGCGCAAAGACCTCATCTACACGGGCAGGACGCTGTTCGGCGCAAAGCCGCCGAAGGGGCAGGAGCTGGAAGACCATTACTTCGGCGCCATCAAGATCCGCGTGAGCGAGTTCATGCACGACCTTGACCGCGAACTGTGGAAGCTGGGCATCCTTGCCAAAACCAAGCACAACGAAGCCGCGCCCGCCCAGCACGAGCTGGCGCCCATCTATTCCATCACGAACGTGGCGTGCGACCACAACCAGCTGATGATGGAGACGATGAAAAAGGTCGCCGCGCGGCACGGCATGTACTGCCTGCTGCACGAAAAGCCGTTCGCGGGCATCAACGGTTCGGGCAAGCACAACAACTGGTCGCTGTGCACGGATACGGGGCTGAACCTGCTTGACCCCGGCAGCACTCCCGCCGAAAACGGGCAGTTCATCCTCTTCCTCATCGCCGTCATCAAAGCGGCGGACGAGTACCAGGATCTTCTGCGCCTCTCCGTCGCCAGCGCGGGCAACGACCACAGGCTGGGCTCGAGCGAGGCGCCGCCCGCCATCGTTTCGGTGTTCCTCGGCGACGAGCTGACCGAAGTTCTGGAAGCGCTCGACCATGACGTGAAGTACGAAGGGAAGGGCAAACAGGTGATGAAGCTGGGCGTGGACACGCTGCCCGATCTTCCGAAGGATACGACCGACCGCAACCGCACCTCGCCCTTCGCCTTTACGGGCAACAAGTTCGAGTTCCGCATGCTCGGTTCCACCTTCTCCATCGCGGGGCCGAACATCATCCTCAACACCATCATCGCCGACGCGCTGCGCGAATTTGCTGACCGCCTGGAAAAGGCGGAGGACTTTAACGCGGGGCTGCACGACCTTGTCGTGGAAACGTACCGCAAGCACAAGCGCATCATTTTCAACGGCAACAACTACACCGAGGAGTGGAGGGAGGAAGCCGCCCGCCGCGGGCTTCTGAACCTGAAGACCGCCGCCGAGGCGCTGCCGCATTTTGCGGACAAAAAGAACATCGCCCTCTTCGAACGCGAAGGCGTGTTCACCGAGCGCGAAGTGCATTCGCGCATGGAGATCATGCTGGACAATTACGCGAAGGTGCTCGCCATCGAGGGGCTGACCATGATCGAAATGGCGAAGGAGGACATCTATCCTTCCGTCAACGCCTACATCGCCGAGCTGTGCGATTTGATCGCCAAAAAGAAGGCGCTGCGCCTTTCCACGGCGGCGGAAGAGGAAGTCGTGCAGAAACTTTCCTCCGCGAACGAGGCGATGTACTTCAAGGCGAACGAGATCGACAAACTGCTCATCGAGGCGAAGGGCAGCCCGAATGCGGAGGCGGCGGCAAAGTTCTTTGCGGCAAAGGTCATCCCCGTCATGCAGGAGCTGCGCGCTTATGCGGACGAAATGGAGCTTTGCACCGCCAAAAAGTACTGGCCGTTCCCCACATACGGCGAAATTTTATTCAGCGTGTAAGCCCGCAAAGCTGCCGCCCGCTCCGTGAAGGAGCGGGCGGTTTTTCAGTTCTTTTTGCTCTTCGGTTTGAACAGCAGCGCGAAAAGAAAGGCGAACAGGATCGCCGCCGTCACCCCCGCCGAGGCGGAGGCAAGGGCGCCTGTCACCGCGCCGAACAGCCCCTTCTGCGCGCCGCGGATGGCACCGCGCGCCAAAAGGCAGCCGAACCCCGAAATGGGCACCGTCGCCCCGGCGCCCGCAAAGTCCACGATGTAGCCGTACAGCCCCAGCGCTTCCAGCACAACGCCCGCCAGCATGAAAAAGACGAGGATCTTCCCCGCAGTGAGTTTTGTGAAGTTGATGACCAGCTGCGCCAGCACGCAGACGGCGCCGCCCACGGCGAACGCCTTTGCAAAATCCAGCAGGATGCCAAGGTAGCGCTCCATCGGTTCACCTCCTTTTGCGCCCTTCGATGGCGACGGCGTGGCTGATGCAGGGGATGCTTTCGCCCTGCCCGGAAGAGACGGTAGAAAGCAGCGCGCCCGTCGCCGCGAACAGCACGCTGCCGAGCTCTCCGCGGCAGAAAAGGTCATAGATGTAGCTGCCCAGAACGACTGCGCTGCACCCCGCGCCGCTGCCGCCCTGAAATTCGTCTTCGGCGACGTTGTACACGATCTCGCCGCAGTCCACGTGGGTGGCGGCGATGTCGGCCCCCTTTTCCCACAGCAGGTCTTTCAAAAGCCTGCTGCCGAGCGCGCCGAGGTCGCCCGTTAAGATCAGGTCGTAATCGGCGGGCTGCCTGCCCGTATCGGCAAAGTGCGCCAAAAGCGTATCCGCCGCGGCGGGCGCCATCGCCGCGCCCAGGTTGTTCACGTCCGAAACGCCGTAGTCGGTCACCCGCCCGATGGTGCCGCAGGTGACGGCGGGGCCTTCGCCTCCGCGCCTGACCACGAAGCTGCCCGCGCCCGTCACCGTCCATTGCGATTGCGGCGGGCGGGTCGTGCCCAGCTCCAGAGGGTAGCGGTACTGCCGCTCTGCGGAGGAAAAGTGGCTGCCCGTCGCCGCCACCGCATTGGCTGCGTAGCCGCCGTCTGTGAGCATGGCGCCGAGCAGCAGCCCTTCGCTCATCGTCGAACAGGCGCTGTAAATGCCGAGGAAGGGCAGCCCCGTCTCCCGCGCGGTAAAACTTGCGGAAATGATCTGGTTGAGCAGGTCGCCCGAAAGGAACGCGCCCACGTCCTTTTCGGCAAGCCCCGCCTTTTGCAGGCTCTTTTTTACGGCGGTGAGCAGCATTTTCCGCTCCGCCCGCTCAAAGGTGTCTTCGCCGAACATGTCGTCATCGAGCGCAACGTCCGTAAATTTCCCGACCGC
Organism: uncultured Bacillota bacterium; assembly: GCA_949282395.1. Lineage (GTDB taxonomy): Bacteria > Bacillota > Clostridia > Christensenellales > Borkfalkiaceae > Borkfalkia. The sequence continues at coordinate 6,135 of CASDPE010000077.1, forward strand.
GCCCGCGCATTCCTTCGGGCCCGCCACCGTTGCCGCCGCCGCGATCTTCGGCGCGTTCTCAAAAAAAACCGTTCTGCCCCTGCGCATGGTGTTCCCCCCTTCTATGGCAGTTTGCGTAAGCCGCGCGGAAAAATACGCCGCCCGCAGCCGTGGGCATTTACCCCTTTACAAAAGGGCGGGCGTGTGGTATAATGGCGGTACAGACGAAAAGAAGGAGGAGTCGCCATGCGGAAAAAAGGACTGCGGCAGGGCGTTTGCGCGGGGCTGGCGCTGTTGGTTTTGGCGGCGCTCTTTGCCGCGCCGCTCGGCGTTTCGGCAAATTCCGCGCTGTACCTGTGGGAAGGCTCGGCGGCGGGCGGCGTCGCCGTGGTCGGCGGGGAATGCCCCGTCACCGTTGAAAGCGAAGCGCTCGTCTTTACCATAAACGACCTGCCCACGGACTACGGGGACGCGCGGATGGAGGAGTACGAAGCGCACGTCACGGCGGCGTATTCCTTTTACAACCCCGCCGCTTACGAGGTGAAGATGACGCTCGCCTTCCCGTACGGCAGGATGCCCGAATACGTGCAGGCGGACTTCGATCCCGCCTCCCGCTGCGCCGTCACGGCGGACGGCGCCCCCGTTTCCGTGCGGGAGCGGGTCACCTATCAGGGCGAAAACGGGTTTGCATGGGAAAAGGGGCTGGCGCAGCTGTCCGATACCTTTGCGGAAGACGCCTTTTTTGCGCCCGATCTGCCCGTCACCGTCTGCGGGTATAAGATCGAAAGCGAATTTACGGGCGGGTTTTACGCGCATGCGGCGTTTGCGGACATCGATACGGCTGTTTCGCGCGCCTTTGTTTCGGGCGAGCGGTACTATGCGGGGGACGGGTATGCCGCCAACGTGCAGGTCAAAAACGGTGAAGTCGTATGGGTCGCCGTGGCGGGGGAGCCTGCGGAAGCGGCGTTCCGCCTGTTTGAAAGGGCGGACGGCAGCGCCGTGCAGGCGCGCGCACGGCAGGTGTACGAAGGGGAATGCACCTTCGAGCAGCTCGCGCTGTACTATTATGCGGGCGAAGAGGAGGGCAAGACCGATCGGTACAACGCCGCCGTCGCCGCGCTGAACGAGAAGGACGTGCGCATCCCGTATTCCTTTTCGGATACAGAGCTGCACGGCAGCCTCATGCACTGGCTGGAATACGAACTTACCCTTCCCGCGGGCGGGCGTGCCGTAAACGAAGTGACCGTGCCGCTGTACCCCGAGATCAGCCGCGTTTCGAGTTCAAGCACAACAAGTTACGCCTATACCTATCTGCTTTCGCCCGCCGAAAGCTGGGCGGCGTTCGGCGGGCTCTCCGTCGAGGTGCATACGCCCTATCCGTTTTCCTGCAACAGGTATTCGTTTGCGCGGGAGGGCGACGTGTACACGGCGGCGTTCGGTTCGCTGCCCGAAGGGGAACTTCGCTTTACGCTGCGCAGCGGGCAGCCTTACGCGGGGGTGTTTGTGGGGTGGCTCGCGCGCACCGTGCTGATCGCGGTCGCCGTGGCCGTCACGGCGGTGGCGGCGGGGCTGCTCACCTGGCTCCTCGTCCGCCGCCATGACCGCAAAAAGCAGATGTGCGCCGCGCAGGCGGGCGCTTTGCAGGGCGGCGGAACGGGCGGAACGGCAGCGCCTTCCCCGAAAACGAAAAAAACGCCGCAAAAGGGCGGCAAAAGCAAACAGCGGAAAACGGCGGAAGGGCAGGAAGGAGAAAACAGACCATGAAAGTTGTGATCATCGGCGGCGTCGCGGGCGGCGCCACGGCGGCGGCGCGGCTGCGCCGCCTGAACGAGCAGGCAGAGATCGTCGTTCTGGAGCGCAGCGGGTACGTTTCGTATGCGAACTGCGGCTTGCCGTACTACATCGGCGGGGTCATCCAAAACAAAA
>CASDPE010000078.1 GCA_949282395.1 uncultured Bacillota bacterium
CATCGCGCGCCGCCTCGTCGTGCATGCGAGCGAGGATGTGGGGATGGCGGATCCGAACGCGCTGGTCGTGGCGGTGAGCGCGCTCACCGCATTTGAAAAGCTGGGCGCGCCCGAGGGGCTCATTCCGCTCAGCAACGCCATCATCTATGTGTGCGAGGCGGAAAAATCCAACTCGGTGATCCTGGCGATGGACGGCGCGAAGCGCGCCGCGCACGAAGCGGCGGAAGCGCCCGTGCCGCCGTACCTGCGCGACAACAGCTACGGCTCTGCCGCGGACAAGGCGCAGAGTGCGAACTACAAGTACCCGCACAATTTCGGCGGGTGGGTGGAGCAGCAGTACCTGCCCGACGTGCTCAGAAACGAGGTGTTTTACCGTCCGCAGGGGCGAGGCTTTGAAAAGACGGTCGCGGAAGTACGCCGCCGCAAGGGCATGCGCGACGATACGCTCCCGACCCCGCCCGCAGGCAGGCCGCATCCGTAAAAGAACAGAGAGCCGCGCGCTGTTTGGGTAAACAAAACTCCGCCATAACGGGCCGCTAATTGTGGCAAAGCCGATGAAACAGACGGAAGAACTCCGATCGTGCAGAACGAGAGCAAGCCTTGTTGGTCTGCAAAAGGACACGTTCGGACGATATCATACTGCAAGAGCAAAATAATATCACAAACAGTTCAGCGTAAATTCCGTAAACCGACATTGGGTTTCGATACTTCGGTCAACCGCCGTAAATGTTTGTAAAAAGCGGCTTTGCCGATCTTTAACGCTAAGAGCGCGTCCTGTAAAGGGATGCGCTTTTCCTTATATGCGCGCACAACAGAGCGAAACTCTTCCGTGTATTTCTTTTCAGGTCTTCCGAACTTCACGCCGCGCTCTTTTGCCAGGCGAATGCCCTCCGCCTGACGAGACCGGATATTGCTGCGCTCGTTCTCCGCAACAAAGGAAAGCACTTGCAGTACCACGTCGGCAATAAATTTTCCCACCAGCGTGTCCGCCCGTGCGCGGGTGTCGAGGAGCGGCATATCCAGAACGATGATGTCCGCCTTGATATTCCTGGTGATGTGCTCCCATTCGGCAAGAATCTGCTCATAATTCCTGCCAAGGCGGTCGAGGGAGAGCACCGCCACAAGGTCGCCCTCTTTAAGGACGGAGAGCAGTTTTTTATATTCCGCCCGTTCAAAGTCCTTGCCGCTCTGCTTATCGGCAAAGATGTGCTCGGGCGAGATGCCGTAACTTTGCAAAGCGTCTGTCTGCCGCGCCAAATTCTGATCGCCGCCCGAAACGCGGCAATAACCATAACTTGCCATACTTTTCACCTGCGTTTTTATTTAAGCATAGCAGAAGGCGCAAAAAAGAAAAACAGCGGTCTGCAAAAAGCACACTTTTCGCAGACCGCCAAAATGACATGCAGGCGAATAAATTTACTTTATTATACCATATTTTGGAGATAAAAACAAGTGAAATAAGTAAATATTTTCCGCTTTCCTGCATGTCTGCGAAAAGTGTACTTAATATAGAATTGCAAAAAACAGACATGGGGGAGAGATGAAAGGTTCGGCGCTGTTCAATTTCATAAGGCACATAATCCACATGGGTGCCGCGTCCGGGAAAAAGCGGATCGCTTACGCGATCGCAAATATTGCCGTTATGGTGCTGGGAGTGCTGTGTGCGTTGGGCATAAAATGGAGCCTCGGTATCATGTCGGATACATCCTTTATCGGCGGACTGCTCTGTTTGATTCTTTGCATTGCTTTGGCGATATATACTTTTTTACAGGGATTTGTAGCGCAGTTTGCCCTTGTCATTATCGCGGGCATAGGCATTGCGGATCCGGAAGAGCGCGCGGGAAACATCGTTGCTTTTATCATCGCTCTGCTTACATCGGTCGGACTGATCGTTGGCGGCGTCATTATTCTGACAATAATATGAATTTTAGGAGGAAGATATGAAAAAGTTTTTTTGTATGACGGGGATGGTTGCAATTTTAGCTGCGGTATGCATATTCGGTGTAGGTTGCGGAAACACAAAGATCCTTTCTCTTTACGACAGCACGTTTACCTTTACGGGCAAGACGCTGTCGCTGGAATGGGATAAAAACATGGGCTTAAACTGGCATGAAACAGATTCCAATAAATCCGTAAAGGAACTTGTTACAAAGTATTGGGACGAGATCGATTGGGGCGCTACAAAAGAAGATTGGCAGAGCGAAATGTTGGAGCGCGGACTGGATACCGCCATTGCCGACGGACTTACGGAGACTACAACTAAAAGCGTGGAGACATTTATTGCCTACTTTGACGAAGCAATCAAAACAGTGTACGATTCGCTCAAAGACGTATCGGTTATCGTGGGAAGTGATGCCCATACCGTCGAGGTTACGCTTCGCGTCCCCGGCAGGAGTGAGATCAAATATATTCTTGAAAGCCGCGGGGTGAACTCAGCCGGGATAGAGCTCTCCTATGAATACGGAACCACGCATATTGAGTTTGCCACAGGTAAAATAGCAGAATACGATGCACTTTTCTTTTCTGTACCGGCAGCGGACCTTGGATTGGATAATAGCGATGCAACAGTCACTCCGACAGTCCGATTCCCGATCACCTTCGATTTGCTTAGCACAGGCGGCGGGCTCGTATCGTTGTGCACTGCCCCCGAAATGACGGTTTCGTAAAATGCAAAGAACGGGGGGGGGTAAATTGTATTCTCCTTCTGTATAGAAACAGGTCATCTGCATAGAAAACCAAAAGAAAGCGGCGCCCGAGGACTTTTCGTCCTCGGGCGCCGTTACTACTGTATCGACCAAAGTGATCAGTTACTTCTGCGCCGACCAAAGCGATTTGTCACTGCTGTATCGGTCAAAGTTTATAGCGGCTTCTTCAGCCGATATAGTCGACCTTCGTCACGTCGTTTTTGGGGGCGGTGCGGGGCGAAAGCGGTTCGCCGCAATAGCCGACCGCGGCGGAGCCGATGGGCGTGAACCCTTCGGGCAGGTTCAAAAGGGCGCGGAGTTTTGCTTCCTGCGCCGTTCCGCGCATCGCGCGCACGGCGCCCTGCACGTACAGGCTGCCCAGCCCCAGCTCGGTTGCGGCGAGCAGCATGTTCTCGATCAGGCAGCCCGCGTTCGCGTATTCGGTGTGCTCGTCGGGGCGTTTGCCCGAAACGATGATGAGCGCGCCCGCATTGTGCACGGGGACGGCGGCGGGGTCGCCGCACTGTTCGCGCGCAAGCGCGGTAAACTTTGCGACCGCCGCATGCGTACTGAGCACGCTCAGGTGCAGGCTGTCGTACCGCTTCATGCCGACGGGCGCATACAGCGCCGCCTGTACGATTTGTTCGAGCTTTTCGCGCTCCACGGGCGCGTCCGAAAAATCGCGCACCGAAACGCGCGCGGCAATGGCTTCAAAGGTGTTCATAGGGCCTCCTTTATCGATAAAATTGTTTTGAACGGAAAGGACTGTGCGAACTCAAAACGGCTCTTTACAGGACTGCGCGAAGCTAAATCAAAGCGGCTCTTTTGCGCGGTCGATGAACCGCTTTGCGGCGCAGTCGCTCAGCCCATAGGGTCGGAATCGCTCCATCATGTCGCGGATCAGCGCGTTTTCTTCCCTTTCCGCGTGTTCGCGGGCATAGCGGAGCAGTTCGTTGTCCGTTTGCTTGTATGTAAAAAAGAGCGGAAGCGCGTCATCGAAAAGCGCAATTCCCGTTTTACAGGGCTGCTTTTTCAGAAAAATGCATTCATAAGCCGCAGACCAACCGATTTTCGGCAGAGGGAAGCGGGAAAGGACGGTCGCGCTCCCGTCCTGTTTGATATGGTTGAACCATAGTTCGCCCGCGTAGCCTTCCTGTTCGAGAAAAGCCAGCAGCGTCAAAGCGTTTACGGCGCAAAACATATCGCCGTCAAAATACAGTTCCGCACGGGCAAAGCTGCCGATCGTGCGGAGCGTGGCGTACGGTGATTTTTTCAGGTAGTCCGCGAGCGGAACGCCGTATGCTTCGGCTCGCATGCGGCAGAAAGCGTCGCCGTACACGGGCAGGCAACATTCGCCTTCGCACATGGCTTCGTTGAAGGGGAGGATCGCGTCCTGCGGAAAGATCTTCCGCAGCGATCGGGCGACGCATTCGCCGTTTGCAATGCGGATCGTCATGGCGGCAGTCTCTGTGCGGTCGCGTTTGTAGATGTTCCCGCCGTGGCAGTCGATGGCGACGATGCAGGGGAAATCTTTGACGGTGAAGCGGTAGACCGCCTCGCTCAAAAGGTCGGGGAAGGCGACAAGCTCGCTCGTCTGTACGGCGTTCCCGTACAGCGCGCCCGCGCCGCCGATCGCGGCAAAGTAAACGGCTTTGTTGCGGACGATCGCCTCGCAGACTTCCTTGCTGCGCTCGCCCTTGCCGACCATGCCGCGCAGCCCGAGGTCTAAAAGCCGCGGCGCGTACGCATCCATGCGCGCGCTCGTCGTGGGGCCGCAGCTGCCGCACGCTTTCCCTTCGGGCGCGGGGCAGGGGCCTGCGTAGTAGATGGTCTCGCCCGCAAGGGGGAAGGGCAGTGTTTCGCCCCTGTCCAACATCTCGCAGATACGTTTGTGCGCGCAGTCGCGCCCCGTCAGGAGCGTGCCGCTTAAAAGCACGCTCTCGCCCGCGTGCAGGGTTCCAATGGCTTCGTCCGTGAGGGGGAGGGTAAGTGTTTTCATTGTTGTTTCTCCTTTTCGGCAAGGAAGGCGCGCAGCTTTTCGGCCGCGCTCTTCATGTTGATATCGCATAAAACGGGGAGCAGGTCGGTCAGCTCTTCGGGCGGAAGATCCCACCAGCGCAGGCGCTCCAGAAGGGCGATCGTCTCGTCGTCGAACCGCTTTTTGAGCGGGCGCGCGGGGTTGCCGCCCACAACGGTGTAGGGGGCTACGTCGCCCGCTACGACCGAGCACGCGGCGACGATCGCGCCGTCGCCGATCTTCACGCCCGGCATCACCGTGCAGCACCTGCCGAACCATACGTCGTTGCCGACGACGGTGTCGCCCTTGTGCGGCAGCTCCTCTATGTGCGGCGTGCTGATCTTCCGCCAATCGCCGCCCATCACGTTGAACGGATAGGTCGTGGCACTGCCCAGTCTGTGGTTCGCCGCGCCCATGATAAAGACGGTGCCGTGCGCGATCTGGCAGAATTTTCCGATGACGAGTTTGTCGCCGAATACGGGGTAGTTGAACAGAATATTCGTCTGCTCGAACGCCTCCGGCGCCTGTTCGCTGTCGTAATAGGTGTAGTCGCCTATAAAAACATTGGGCGCTTTGACCACGTTTTTAAGAAAGACCGTCGTACCGAATTCGTTCGGAAAGACGGCATTTTTGTTCGGAATATCTTTATATTGCAAGGTTTTACCTCAAAATCAGAGTACTATGCGACGCATAAACAGGGGTATAACGTCGCTTTTTGCTCACAACTCCGCCTTGGCGCAGCGCATGCAGTGGCACTGGATGTTGACGGCGACGGGCAGCCCCGCGATGTGCGTGGGGGCAACCTCGCACAGCACGCCGAGCGCCGTCGCTTTGCCGCCGAATCCCTGTGCGCCGATGCCCAGCGCGTTGATGCGCGCCAGCGCTTCGCGCTCGATGGCGGCAACATCCTCCCGCGGGTTGTGCGTTCCGAGTTCGCGCGTCAGCGCCTTTTTGGCAAGGTAGGCGCAGGTGTCAAAGGTGCCGCCGATTCCCACCCCGCACACGACGGGCGGGCAGGGACGGCTGCCTGCAAGGCGCACCGTTTCGACGATGCTGTCGATCACGCCCTGCACGCCCTGCGAGGGGGTGAGCATGTATAGGCGAGACATGTTTTCGCTGCCAAACCCCTTGGGCAGAAAAGTGAGGCGCAGCCTGTCTCCCGCAGTAAGTTCGGTGTGGATGGCTGCGGGCGTATTGTCCGCCGTGTTCACGCGGGTGAGCGGGTCGCACACGCTCTTGCGGAAACGAAAATCTTCATACGCCCTGCGCACGCCGCTGTTCACCGCGTCCGCAAAATTCCCTTCGATGTGCACGTCCTGCCCGATCTCGGCAAGCACTACGGCGTAGCCCGTATCCTGGCAGACGGGCATCAGCTCCCTTGCCGCCGTCTGCGCGTTCTCCAACACCGTGTCCAGCGCGAAGCGCGCGGCGCTGCCCGCCTGTTCCGCGCCCGCCGCGTCGCCGATCGCCTTGACGCAGGAGGGGATGATGGAGAGGCACGCTTCCTTTGCCAGGTCATAGACCGCCTTTTCCACTTCTTCCGACCGTATCGTCCGCATGCGTTTCCTCCGAAAGTTCTCTTTCCTATGATTATAGCAGAAAATTGCGCAAAGGGAAAGGTTTTTATTTACTTGTTCAAAATTTTTCGGTATAATAGGGGCATGAACGGGCGTAGCGGCGGCTTTGTGCCGCAGGAATCAAAAAATATCCCCGACGTACCCGAAGGGGCGGAGGCGGAACGGGCTGCCGAAGGGCAGCCCGCCGCAGGCGCGCAGCCGTCGGGGATTTCCGCAGGCGCGCAGCCGTCGGAGGCTCCCGCAGGTGCACAGCAGGAGAAGGCTCCCGCAGGTGTGCAGCCTTCGCAGGGCGGTTCGGCGGACGGGGGCGGCGTGCAGGTGCGTTCCCCGCTGTATCTGCGCGCCCGCCTTTCGGGCGGATTTTTTTCGGCGGTCACGCTCGGCATGCTGCTTTTAAGCTGCGTGTTTTCGTTGACGCTGCTGCTTGTCGCAAAACTCGGAGAGACCGATGCCGGCGCGGTCATGCGGTCAGAGGCGGTCAAATACCTTTCGTATCTTCTGTACCAGCTGCTGTACGTCGGCGCGCTGGCGGCGGTCGTGTTCGTCTATAAGGAAAAGCCGCGCGCCTTCGGCTGCCGCAAAACGCGGTGGTACTATTTTTTGCTCGCCATCGCCCTGCAATTCGGCTTTTTGTTCAGCCTTGATAAGGCGAACGGCTATTTTTTGCAGTTTTTGGGGCTTTTGGGGTACGAAGGGAGCGCGGCAGACCTCTCTTCGCTGCCCTCCATGGAGGGTGCGGGGTTTGCGGGCGTGCTGCTCGTCGTCGCCGTTTTGCCCGCTCTGTTGGAGGAGAGCATCTTCCGCGGCGTGATGCTGGAAGGGATGAAGGCGCTCGGCACGGTGTCCGCCTGCCTGTTGGGCGGGATGTGCTTTTCGCTCTTCCATCAGAGCCCCGACCAGACGGTCTACCAATTCCTCTGCGGCGCGGCGTTCACGCTGCTCACTATCCGCGCGGATTCGCTGCTGCCCGCCGCCGCGGCGCACCTGTTCAACAACGCGTTTATCCTGTTCGAACTGCGCTTTTCCTTTCTGCGGCATGTGCCTTTCGGCGGTGAAGTTGCCATCTACGTCCTTTCGGCGCTCTGCCTCATCGGTTCGCTCGCGTGGCTGATCTTTTTCGACAAGTGCGGCAACGCAAAGCGCAGCGTGCCGCGCAGGGCGTTCGTGAAGCCTGCGCTGCCCGGCATCCTCGTCTGCGCGGCGGTGTGGGTGTATACCTTCGTTACGGGGGTGCTCTGATGCAAAAGATCAACATCGTCTGTGTAGGCAAATTGAAAGAACGCTTTTTTGCCGACGCCTGTGCGGAATACCTGAAGCGCCTCTCCTGTTTCGCCGCCGTGAAGGTGGAGGAACTGCCCGAGCGGCGCACCCTTGCCGAAGAGGCAGAGCTGATCCTGCCCCGCATGCGCGGCGCCGCCGTCGTGCTGGCGGTGGAGGGGAAGGGGCTTTCCAGCGAGGCGCTTGCGGAAACGATGAAGGGGTACGCCGCTGCGGGCAAGGAAGTGACGTTTGTCATCGGCTCTTCCTGCGGGCTGGACGCGCGCGTGAAAGAGCGCGCGGATCTGCTGCTCTCTTTTTCGGCAATGACCTTCCCGCACCAGCTCATGCGCGTCATCCTGCTTGAACAGGTCTACCGCGCGTTTATGATCAACGCGGGGCGCGAATATCATAAATAAGCCCCGCAGAGATAAATAAACCCCGCAGCGGGGAAACGCGTAAACAACCCCCGCAGAGGGGAA
>CASDPE010000079.1 GCA_949282395.1 uncultured Bacillota bacterium
GGCTGCGGAACCGTTGTATCCGTCACGATCTTTTTGGGGACGGCGGAATACGAAACATTCTCTTCCAGCCCGTCTTTATAGAGTTCGGAATACGTAGGCGCGTTCTGCGCAGGCCGCGAAGCGGCGCTCGCCTGCGGAGCCGAAGTTTCTGCAGGAGATGTGCCCGGCACGTTCCTTTCCGGTCTTTCGGACGAGGGAGAGCGGAAATTATCCGCATACTGCGCCCCGGAAATGGCACCTCTGCGTTTGTTGAAATACGAATCGGAATCGAAGATCCCGTTGGACGTATACGAAGAATAGGCGGGCGCAGGCGAAGACGCGCGCGGCGAAGAAGCGCCCTGCGAAGAGAGCGAAGAGAACGGATACTGCGGCGGCGTATCCGGATACAGGATCTGCCTGCTCTGCTGGTATGCCGAAAGCGGCTGCTGTTCGGGCGGGCGGTCATACAGCTGCTGCGACGCAGCCATGCGCCGCTCTTCCTCTTCCCGCCGCGACTCCTGCCGCAGCTCCCGCTTGGTTTTCAGGTCAAATTCGTCGCCGATGGCATACAGCCTGCGCGAGCGCTCGGCGTTGTTCGCGGGGCGCGCGCTCTGCTGCGCGGAAACTTCGCGGACGATCGCATCGGGATACCCTTCCTGCGCCTGTTCCCCTCCCGCATAATTCAGATCGTACAGCATCGACGTATCCGAAGCGGCGCCGTCGACCATGGCGCGCTCTTTTTGTTCGCGGCGAAGACGGGTGCGGCGTTTTTCGGCGCTGCTGCCCTTCACCGCGCGGTAAACAAGATACCCCGCGCCCAGCATCAGAAGGGAAAAAATGATATACCCTCCCACGGACGTGGTCAGTTTGCAGACGGGATAGACGATCAGCCCCATGATGACGCCGCCGCCCGTTGCTCCGAAATAGCCGTTCCCGCCTGCCGCATAGCAATCCCCGAGATAGGCGCCGTATCCGCCGTAAGGGATACCGCCCACATCCGCCGTAATGGTATGCACCAGACACACAAGGAACAGAAAACAGAGCACGCAGAAGGCGACCGTCTTTTTAGACGCCGTCAGCTTTTTGCCCGTGATGAGCACCGCTCCGCCGTAGATCCATGCGGCGAGCACGGCATACGCGCCGAACCCGAACACACCGAGCAGGAACGCACGGATCGCATGCCCTACCCCGCCGAAAATAAGGGTATCCGTCACCACGATCACCAGTGCCAGCGCCGCGAACAGTTCGAGCACGATGCCGACCGTTTCGCGCGACAAGAGTTTGCTCTTGTCCTTCTTTTCGTTTTCTTCTTTTCCTCTGCCGAGATTGTTCAAACCGTTCTCCCGCCGCGCATGCGCGCGGCTTGCAAGTATCGTAAGGTCATCTATGATTATACCATTTTCTCTGACATTTTTCAATAGAAAGCGAGGTGTTTTTTACGATTTTCTTAAATCGCGCGTGCGCGCGCATGGAAAAACCCCTGCGCGGGATCCGCGCAGGGGCAGAAAATACGGTCTTGCCGCTTACATATCTTCCTTTTCGTTGCTCCAGGAATACATTTTGCGCAGCTCTTTGCCGACTTCTTCAAGCTGGTGCGAAGCCTCCATCGCGCGTTTCGCGTTGAAGTGCGCCCTGCCGTTGTTGTTTTCGGCGATCCACTTGCTGGCAAACGTGCCGTCCTGGATCTCTTCGAGGACTTTTTTCATCTCCTTTTTGGTCTCATCGGTGATGATGCGCTTGCCCGTTTCATAATCGCCGAACTCGGCGGTATCGGAAATGGAATAACGCATGAGCGAGAAACCGCCCTTGTAGATGAGGTCGACGATGAGCTTCATCTCGTGGATGCACTCAAAGTACGCGTTGCGGGGGTCGTACCCTGCTTCGACCAGCGTTTCAAAGCCCGCCTTCATCAGCGCGGTCACGCCGCCGCAGAGCACAGCCTGCTCGCCGAAAAGGTCGGTCTCCGTTTCCGTTTTGAAGGTCGTTTCCAGCACGCCCGCACGCGCGCCGCCGATGCCCGCCGCATAGGCAAGCGCAATGTCGAGCGCCTTGCCCGTCGCGTTCTGATGGATGGCGACCAGGCAGGGCGTGCCCTTGCCGGCAACGTACTCGCTGCGGACGGTGTGCCCCGGAGCCTTCGGCGCGATCATGAACACGTCGACGTCCGCGGGGGGAACGATCTGTTTGAAATGAATGTTAAAGCCGTGCGCGAACGCGAGCGCCTTGCCCTCGGTAAGAGCGGGCAGAATGCTCTCTTTATAGATCTTCGCCTGCTTTTCATCGGGTGTGAGGATCATGATGATGTCCGCAGCCTTCGCCGCCTCTTCCGCCGTCATGACCTTCAGCCCCGCCTTTTCCGCCTTCGCCCAAGACTTGCTGCCCTTGTAAAGCCCGACGACGACTTTGACGCCGCTCTCTTTCAGGTTGAGCGCATGCGCGTGCCCCTGGCTGCCATAGCCGATGATGGCGACCGTCTTGTTTTTCAGGACGCTGATGTCACAATCGGACTGATAATAGATCTTTGCCTGTGCCATATTCGTAATTCCTCCGAAAATTGATCTCGTTTTCCGAACGGCATTATTATAGTACCCCGAAAAACATACGTCAAGCGAATAAACGCGCTTTTCCCTGTTTTTTGCGTGTTTTACCGCACGCACTGCGGTGCAAAGAATTGCTTTTTGCGCGGAAAACGGCTATACTGTTAGAAAACGCGAACAAACCAAAACCGAGGAAAACAACAATGTCTTACACACGCACGGAAGAACTGATCCTGCTGAAAAACGTCTGCACCGACGAAGCGGTCGCCGCGTTCACGCAGGCGGCGGAAAACGAAAAGCCCGAAGACTACGCACGGGCATACGGGCTTTTGCTCGGGCGCGACGCGGAAAACGCCTTCGGCGCCTACATGGCGGAAAAGATCCTGTACGACAGCAACCTCTTTTCCGTCCGCGCCTTTTGCGGCACGCTCACCCCGCACATCCGCGAGGCATACCGCCGCGACCTCGGCATCCTGCAAACGCTCGCAAGGCTTGCCGACAAGCCCTTTGAACAGCTCGAAGCGGAATGCGACGACCTGCCGAAGATCGCCTACGGCGAGGACAATCCGCTGTTCGGCGTCAGCTGGACGTCGGACGCCGCCCTGCAACGGCTGGAAGAATTTTACCGCCGCAACGGGTTCGGCATGTTCATCGCCAATAAAGCGTTCAGCCTTGCAGACGGCGCGCTCCGCCCCGTGCGCAACACCTCGTCCGTAACGCTTTCCGACCTGAAAGATTACGAGGACGAAAAGCGCGCCGTGGAAAACAACGTCATCAACTTCGTGAAGGGGCTGCCCTACTCCGATATGCTTTTGTACGGCGATAAGGGTACGGGCAAATCGTCGACGGTGCACGCCGTGCTCAACAAATACGCGGAACAGGGGCTGCGCGCCGTGGAACTGCAAAAAGACCAGCTTGCCGAGATCAACAACGTAAAAGAGCTGCTCTCTTCCCTGCCCTTCCACTTCCTGCTCTTCATCGACGACCTTTCGCTGGAAGAGAAGGACGAAAAGGTCACCTCGCTCAAAGCCAGCCTCGAAGGGAGCATGAACGAAAAGAGCGCAAACGTGATGATCGTGGCGACTTCCAACCGCAGGCACATCCTGAAAGAGAATTTTTCCGACCGCGACAACAGCGTACACGCGAGCGACACGATGGAAGAACAGCTCTCCCTCTCCGACCGCTTCGGGCTGACGGTGCGCTTCTCCTCGACGGGAAAGCGCGAATACCTCTCCATCGTGACGCAGCTCGCCCGCGACCGCAAGATCGATATGAGCGACGAAGAGCTGTGCGCGCACGCGGAGCGCTGGGCGATCGTAAAGGGCGGCAGATCCCCCCGCCGCGCGCGGCAGTTCATCGACTATCTGTACGCCTGCCTCGCCGAAAAGCGGGAGATCGATATCTGAAAAAATATACAAAGGCGGGGCGCTCCGTTGGGAGCGCCCCGCCGCTTTTATGCTATCCGCGCACGATCTGCCTTGCCGCGTAATAAATATCGCCCGCCCCGAGGATCAGAGCCATGTCCCCCGCACGCAGCGAACAGCGCAGGTAGATCTCAAGTTCGCGCACGCGCTCGACATAGAGGGAATTCGGCAGCGCCTGCGCAAGCGTGAGCGCGCTTCCCTCCGCGTCAAAATACTCACGGGCGGGATACGTTTTGTATAACACAAGGTGCTCCACGGGCGCAAGCACGGAAACAAAGGAGCGGAACAACAGCTTCGTCCGCGAATACGTGTGCGGCTGAAAGACGACGAACAGCCTTCCCTCGCACAGCCCCTTTGCAGCGGCAAGCGCCGCCGCGATCTCGCGCGGGTGGTGCGCATAATCGGCGATCAGCGGCGCGCCGTTGATCTTGCCCAGCCGTTCAAACCGCCGTGCGATCCCGCGGAATTTCTGCAGCCCCGCCGCAATGAGCGCGGGCGGATACCCGTACCGCACGGCGACAGCCGCCGCCGCAAGGGCGTTGCAGATGTTGTGCTTTCCGTACACGTTCAGCACAACATGTGCTGCCGTTTCGCCCCGTATGCGGAGCTGAAACGAATACTTCCCTGCGGATGCGCGCACGTTTTCGGCGCCGACGTCGCATCTCCCCGAAAGCCCGAACGTGAGCGCGCCGGACACGGCGGCGGCGATCCTGTCCTCCCCGCAGACGACGGCGGCCTGCGCGGAACGCGCGAACGCCGCATAGGCGGCGAACAGCGCTTCTTCGCTGCCGTACGTTTCCAGATGATCGGCGTCCGTGTTCAGCACGACCGCCGTTTCGGGCGAAAGTTTCAAAAAGTTCGCCTTATACTCGCACGCCTCCGTCACGAAATACGTTTTGCCCGCGTCGCGGAAATTGCCGAAATCGCGGTCGATCCCGCCGATGTGCGCCGAACAGCTCCCCGCGCACTCGTCCAGCACATGTGCGCACATCGCCGTAGCCGTCGTTTTGCCGTGGCAGCCCGCAACGGCGACCGTGTGCGCATACCCCTCGGCAATGCGCGCAAGCAGTTCCGCCCTGCCGAACACGGGCAGCCCGCGCTCCCTTGCCGCACAAAGCTCCGCGTTGCTCTCCTTTACCGCCGAAGTCACGACCACAGTGTCCGCGTCGCCGAGGTTTTCTGCGGCGTGCCCGTAAAAGACGGGCACGCCCGCGCGTTCCAAACGGAGCGTGTATTCGTTCGGCGCAAGATCGCTGCCCGTAACGCGGCAACCGCGCCCCTTCATGCACAGCGCAAGCCCGCTCATACTGACCCCGCCGATGCCGATAAAATGAATTTTTTGCCCGATATTCCCGTTCACGTCCTCATTATATGTGCCAAATCGGGCTTTTTTGACAAAAAATATAAAATATTTTAACGATTTTCCGAAAAATTTTTAAAAGACTCTTGAAAAATGCCGTAACATATAGTAGAATAGAAATGCGAATGAGCGTAATACATATAAGGAGGTCAAGCGATTTGAACATTACGGACGTGCGGATCAGGTTCGTTAAAAAAGACGACAGCAAGTTGAAAGCGGTTGCATCCGTCACGCTCGACGATTGTTTCGTCGTGCATGACATCAAGGTGATCGAAGGCGCCGACGGCCCTTTCATTGCCATGCCCAGCCGCAAAACCAACGACGGCGAATTCAAAGACATTGCCCACCCTCTGAACTCCGAGACCCGCGAAGCGCTGCGAGGAGCCATCCTCGCCGCCTACGAACAGGAGCAGGCAAAAGCTGATTGACTTTCTTTTGTGACGGCTCGACGATATTCACGCTATTTGTTTTCCCGCTGAAATCTTCCCTTACGATTCGGATCATTCGTGCGCTTTTGCACAAAGCGCAAAAAAAGAGAGCCGCCCCCGCAGCTCTCTTTTTATTTTCCGCAGATCCTGCGCCCGCGGCACGGGCAGGATATGCAAAGCGCGGCAGCCATATGACCGCCGCGCTTTGCATATCCGCTTTTTGCTTATTTGCGTTTGAACAGGCGCTGCACGAAGGTCGGCAGCTCCTTATCCGCCGCATCCGCCTCGGGAGCGGGGCGGCGCACCTCGCCCTGCGGCTGCGCGGGGCGGGAATACTGCGGTCTTTCATACTGCTCCTCGTCATACTGCGGCTGCGCGGGGCGCGGCTGTTCGTACTGCCTGCGCTCGGGCTGCGGCTGTGCGTACTGCTGCTGCGCATACTGCGCCTGGCGGCGCTCGTACTGTTGCTGCTGGTACGGCTGCGTATACACGGGCGGCTGCTGCCCGCCCATCGTGTTGTTCATCGGCGTGCGCACGTAAGAGGGCGCCGCCTGCTGCTGCGGGCGCGGCTGCTGCGCTTCGGGCGCGGATTCGGGCAGCCCCCTGTTCACGAAAAAGTTGCGGCTCGCCACATTGCGCTCGTCCTTTTGGTTGTACATGTTTTCGACCATGGGGAAGCCCGTCGCGATGACGGTAACCTCCACTTCGTCGTTGATGTTGCTGTCGATGCAGGCGCCGAAAATGATGTTCGCGGAATAGTCCACCACGCTCTGCACGAGCGTCGCCGCCGTCTGCACTTCGTCCATCGTCAGGTCGTTGCCGCCGACGATGTTGAGGATGACGCCCTTTGCCCCTTCGATGGTCGTGGTGAGCAGCGGGCAGTTCACGGCAAGGCGCACCGCCTCGACGATCCTGTTTTCGCCCTTGGCGACGCCGACGCCCATATGCGCCAGCCCCTGGTCTTTCAGGATGGTGCGCACGTCGGCAAAGTCAAGGTTGATGAGCGCGGGGTTGACGATGAGGTCGGCAATGCCGCGGATACCCTGTTTGAGGATCTCGTCCGCCACGCGCAGCGCCTCGACGATGGGCGTATTTTTGGGAACGACGCAGTTGATCTTATCGTTCGGGATAATGATGAGCGTATCGACGTATTTGCGCAGGTTTTCCAGCCCTTTCGCCGTATTGTCCATACGCTTTTTGCCCTCAAAGTTGAACGGCTCGGTCACGACGGCGATCGTGAGGATCTTCAGATCGCGCGCGATCTTCGCGATGACGGGCGCGGCGCCCGTGCCCGTGCCGCCGCCCATGCCCGCCGTGATGAACAGAAGATCGGTATCCTTGACGGCTTCGGTCAGCGCGTCTTTGCTCTCTTCGGCGGCAGCCCTGCCGATCTCGGGTTCGGCGCCCGCGCCCAGCCCTTTGGTCAGCGCCGTGCCGATCTGGATCTTGCTCTCCGCCTTGGAGAGCAGCAGGATCTGCTTATCGGTATTGACGGCGACGTAGCTTGCGCTCTGGATGCCCGCCTCGATCATGCGGTTGACCGCGTTGCAGCCGGCGCCGCCGACGCCGATCACCTTGATGCGCGCAACTCCGGACAGATTGTCCAAGGTATTGTTGTACATGTTGAATATTATCCTCCGATCGTTTTGAAAAATTTGTGGAAAAAGCTGCTCTCGCGCTTTACGCGGAGCGCCATGTCAAGCAGGCTCAGAAGCGAGCTCTGCGCGGCTTTGTTGTAATACGGCAATGTGGGAGCGACGATCTCGACAACTTTGTTCAGCCTGCCCGAAAGGTGTTCGCGCGCGCCGCGGATGCCCGTGATGCCGCCGCCCGTGAGCAGGATGGGTTTGTAATCGATGCTCCTGTCCTTGCACAGTTCCAGACATTTGTTGATGACTTCGCAGATGAGGTCCAGCCCGTCTTTGATGCGCGCTTTCAGCTCCTGCACGGGGAAAGAATATGTATTTTCCCGATCGATGTATTCGATGACCTGGTCGCCCGCGTCCTTGCTGGAAAGGTTGACCTTCGCCATCATCGCTTCCAGCACATGGAACGGGATGCCGTCCTCCCCTTCGCCGTACACGTACGCGGCGACATGCCCGCCGCCCGCCGAACAGGCGCTCTGGTAGACGATGCCGTTCCCGCACACGACCGAAAAGGTCATGGACAT
>CASDPE010000080.1 GCA_949282395.1 uncultured Bacillota bacterium
GGCTGCGGCTCCACGTCGAACGTGCTGGCGGGGCGGCTGTACGGCATCCCCGTGGCGGGCACGCACGCGCACAGCTGGGTGATGAACTTCCCCACCGAATACGAGGCGTTCGGGGCGTATGCGCGCCTTTTCCCGGACGCGTGCCTGCTGCTCGTCGACACCTACGATACCCTCAAAAGCGGCGTGCCCAACGCCATCCGCGTGTTCAAAGAGCTGCGCGCGGCGGGGCATGAGCCGAAGGGCATCCGTCTGGACAGCGGCGACCTTGCCTACCTTTCCAAACGCGCAAGGGAGATGCTGGACGAAGCGGGCTTTCCGCTGGCGATCATCTGCGCCTCGGGCGATCTTGACGAGCGCGTCATCGCCTCGCTCAAAGCGCAGGGCGCGAAGATCGACCTCTGGGGCGTGGGCACAAAACTCATCACGAGTGCAGACCTGCCCGCGCTCGGCGGCGTGTATAAGCTCGCGGCGGTGCAGCCCGCAGGCGGGGAGCTGATCCCGAAGATCAAACTTTCCGACAATTCGGGCAAGATCACCGACCCCGGGTTCAAGCAGGTGTACCGCATTTACGATAAAAAGACGGGCAAAGCGCAGGCTGACCTCATCGCCCTGCGGGAAGAGGCGTTTGACGAGGCGGAGCCGCTCACCATCTTCCACCCCGTGGAAACGTGGAAGCGCACCACCTTTACGGACTACACGCTGCGCCCGCTCTCCGAACAGGTGATCAGGGGCGGCGAGCTTGTGCGGCCGCTGCCGCCGCTTGCCGAAATCTGCGCCTATGCGCAGCGGGAAAAGGAGACGTTCTGGAGCGAGTACCGCAGGCAGGATAACCCGCATGTGTACAAGGTAGACCTTTCCGATAAACTGCATACCCTCAAAAATAAAATGATAGCGGAGATCAGGGCGGAAAATGGCTAAAAAATTCACACAGAAGGAGACGGAGCAACTCATCGCGGGCATCCGCGAAGCGTACGAAACGAAGCTGCGCCAGCTCAATTACCGCATCGAAGGGCTGGAAGGGGAGAACAGGAGCCTGCGCGCGAGCCTCGCCGAAATGAAGGCGCGCGAAGGGCAGGTCGGCCGCGCCATCGTGCAGGCGGAAGGCAAGGGGGAAGAGATCAAGGAATTCTACCGCCTCTCTGCCGAAACGGAGTGGCGCACCCTCAAACTGTTCTGCGATAAGTGGCGCGCGTTGGCGGCGAGCATGGCGGGCGCGATCCCCGCGGCGGAGCAAAAAAAGTATGCGGGCTTTGCGGACGACCTTGCCGCGCTCATCGGCAGAAGGCAGGCGCAGTTCGCCCCCGCCGCCGAAGAGGAAAAATTTGACCCCAAAGCGGTCATTGAAAAATACGTCGAGGGCGAAGAGGAGAGCGGCTTCAACCTTGACGACGTGCTCAACCCGAAGGGCAAGCTGGATCTTGAAAAGCTGTGCCGCAACCTCGGGCTGATGGACGAGTAAAGGAGATCATATGGTTTTAGGTATCTTGTTTCTTATTCTGATCCTGGCAGATCAGGCGAGCAAGGCGGTCGCGTTCGCACTGCTTGACAGCCTGGATAAAAACGTTACGGTCATTCCCGGTTTTTTGGGGTTTGATACCATCCGCAACGACGGCGCCGCATACGGGCTGTTCAAAAACTGGGATTTTGCGCCGTACTTTCTGATCATCGTCACCTGCATAGCGCTCATCGTCATGCTCATCGCGGTCGTAAAGCTGCAAAAGCACAAGCGCTTTCTGCGTTCGTCGCTCGTCATCATCATGGCGGGGGCGGTCGGCAACCTCATCGACCGCATCGTCGAATTCTCCGTGCGTGACTTCATCGATGTCTCCGTCGGGAACATCGGCTTTCTGAATTTCAACTGCAACGTCGCCGATATCGCGGTCACGGTCGGGGCGGTCATGCTCGTTCTGGCGCTCCTGTTCATAGACAGAGATTCGCTCGTGCGTTCGCTGCTGCATTCCAAAAAGGAAAAGGAAGAAGTCGCCGCCGCGGCGGCGGAGCTGGAACAAGCCGCCCCGCAGACGGACAACGACCTCGGCGTGCCGCCGCAGGATGCGGAGCCTGCCGAAAGCGCCGTATCCAAGGCGGACGGGAGCGGGAAGGATGGCGGGTAAGACCGTTTCGGCAGAGCATGCCTATCCGCGCGCGGACGTGTTCGTGGCGGAGGCGCTGGGTATTTCCCGCTCGGCGGCGAAAAAACTGTTGGACGAAGGGCATGTGACGCGCGGCGGCGAGCCCGTAAAGGCGGCGCACCCCGTCCGTGCGGGGGAGCTGTTCGAAGCGGAAGTGCCCACCCCGCGCGAAGCCGACCTCACCCCGCAGGATATCCCGTTCGAGATCGTGTACGAGGATGAAGACATCGCCGTCGTGAACAAACCGCAGGGGCTTACGGTGCACGCGGGCGCGGGCAATTACACGGGCACGCTGGTCAACGCGCTGTTGTACCGCCTGCACAGTTTGAGCAGTATCAACGGTGTGGTGCGCCCCGGCATCGTGCACCGCATCGACAAGGATACGTCCGGGCTTCTGGTCGTCGCCAAAAACGACGCCGCGCACCGTTCGCTCGCCGATCAGATCGCAAAAAAGACGTGCGCGCGCGAATACCTTGCCCTGTGCGAAGGGCGCTTCCCCGCGAGCGGCAGGCTGGAAACGTACATCGGCAGAAGCCCTTCCGACCGCAAAAAAATGGCGGTCGTTCCCAAGGAAAAGGGCAGGTACGCCGCCACGAACTGGCAGGCGGAGTGCTACTATCGTGAAGGCTATACGCTCGTGCGCTTTGCCTTGGAAACGGGCAGGACGCATCAGATCCGCGTGCATTGCAGGCATTTGGGGCACCCCATCGTCGGCGACCCCGTGTACGGCAGCAAAAAGCAGCGTTTCCGCCTGAACGGGCAGCTGCTGCACGCCTTCCGCCTGACCTTGACCCATCCGCGCACGGGCGGGCGCATGACCTTTGAAGCGCCGCTGCCCGCGTATTTTACCGACGTTTTGCACACGCTGACAGAGGAGTGAAGGGGCAGCACTGCACGAAAGGGCATAGGGGTGCTCATGTTTCCCCTCATCCGTTTTTTGCGGCGTTCCGCCGCAAAAAACACCTTCCCTCGTCGGAGCAGTCGGCTGCGCTCTCGCATCGCCCCAAGGGGGCAATGCTCGCATGCGCGCTCCGCTCCTCCTCTTCCCAAAAATCTCGCAGTGCTTCGCACGCTGCGATTTTCGGGAGTCCTGTTTGGGGGAAGGGTTTTGTTTTCATTCCCCGTAGGGGGGCACCCGCACCCAATTCTTGCCTTCCCCTTGAAGGGGAAGGGGGACCGCTTGCGGTGGATGAGGTGATACCGTCCTTATTTTCTTTTAGATAAGGTCGTTATCCCCTCATCAGGCGCTCCGCGCCAGCTTCCCCCTGAGGGGGAAGCCTTGTATCATGCGCGCTCCGCTCCTCTTCTTCCCAAAAATCTCACTTCGTTGCGATCTTCGGGAGCCGTTTTAAAATAATAAATCGCGCGTTCCAAAGCCACGCCTTTGGAAAAGCGCCCCCAATTTGGCGTATGCTTACGCCTCATGCAGGAAAGGTGAAGCCGCACGATTTTTATAAAGGTGTGCCTTGAAAAATGTTGCAATAATTTCTGCAAAAGCAAAAACCACGCTTTTTGCTTTTGCCCGCTGCACCGCGTGGGCGGTGTGACGGAAGAGGGTGAATTTTTGCCCGTTCAGAATAATGAAATGCGCGTGGCAAAATGACACTTTTGCCTAAGCGCCCCCAATTTGCCGCAAACCTGCGGCTCAATTCGGAAAGAGTGAATGCGGCGCGCTCTTATAATCGAGAGCATTTGGCGCGCGCCGCAGAGAGAAAAACGAATGCAGAGCCGCGTTTTATCGCGGCGAACATTCGGTTGTCTCTCAAATCACGGAAATTTCTTTCATCTCTTTTGAAAGAAATTTCGTGAACTGTGAGGTATTATATGGTCATCAAAGGCAAACTGATGGACGCAGCCGGGATGGGCAACACCTTCCGCCGCCTGGCGCATCAGGTCATCGAAGCGGAAGGCGGGGCGGAAGGGCTGGTGCTCATCGGCATCCGCACGCGCGGCGTCACCGTGGCAAAGCGCATCAAGGCGTGCATCGACTCCATCGAGGGCACAGACGTGCCGCTCGGTGTGTTCGACATCGCGCTGTACCGCGACGATCTTGGCGAGCTGAACACGGAAGTCGCCTTCTACGGCAGCGAGATCGGGTTCGGCGTAGACGGCAAAACGGTGCTCATCTGCGACGACGTGCTCTACACGGGCAGGACGGTGCGCGCCGCCATAGCGGAGGTCATGCAGCTCGGGCGCCCCGCGCGCATCCGCTTTCTGGCGCTTGTCGACCGCGGGCACAGGGAGCTGCCGTTCCGCGCCGATTTTGTGGGCAAGAGCGTGCCTACCTCCCGCCGTGAGGGGATCGCGGTGCGCTTTGCCGAAGACGACGGCGAAGACGGCGTATACATCTATGAAAAATAGGTGCGCCGTATGTATATAACGCGAAATATTTGGGCGGCGGCATGCCCGCCGCAAAAGGAGGATGTTCTATGGCAACCAACAACGGCAACAACAACGGCAACAACAGGCCGAAACAGAGGACGGAGGCGCAGGCAAGGCGCAGTTTCGTAAAACTTTGCGCGTTCATCGGGCTGCTCGTGGCGGCGTTCCTGTTCGTTTTCGGCGGGCTTTTCAGCGGTTCCAGGCTCGGCTCCATTTTAGAGATGGTCGGCAAGCTCGCGCTGTTGATCGCCGTCGCCTTCCCCGCCTACGAATACAGCAGGCACATGCATAAGGCTTGGCGCATCATTTTCTGGATCGCGCTCGTCATCTACATCGCGGGCTGCGTGCTCGGCTTGCTCAGCGGGTTCGGCGTCATCAATATCTCCGCATAAGGCAAAGGCGGTGCGCGGCGGCGCTTTGCCGCCGCGCATAAAATTTATGAAAGTTCGCATAAACGCTTGTAAATCGGCGCGTTCTGTGCGATAATATAAGTACAGTGATCCTGTAAGGAGGAAAAAGTTTATGAGTAAGAACAACGGCAACGGCGGTTTCGCGCTGTTTTTGTGCTTCGGCGCGCTCGGGGTCGCGGCGGTCATCGCCTTCATCACATACCTTCTGCCGCTCTGCGGGGTGGAGGTGCTGGAACCCGGCTCGAAGGTGGCGGAGATCTTAAAACTTGTTTTGCAGGTCGTTCTGTTCCTCGGCGTGCTGTTCGGTGCGTTCGCCTTTGCGGGCAGGCACGGCGTGCTCGTCAAGATCCTGACGGCGATCTTTACCATCGTGTTTTTGGTCGCGATCGTTCTGTATATCATCAACATTACAGAGATCGTAGACCTCAGCAGCGTACTTCCCGGCGCGGGGGTATAAAACAAGGACGCAAAGAAAGCGGTTTGCTTCGGCAAGCCGTTTTTTCTTTACAAACGGGCGCAAAGCGGGTATAATGGTAACAGCGCGCGGAAGGCGGCGCCGCTCTTTTCGGGGCGGCGCAAAAAGAAAACCGCGCGGGGAAACTATGGCAAACCCTCTGGTCGCGATCGTCGGCCGCCCCAACGTGGGCAAGAGCACGCTCTTCAACAAAATAGCGGGGCGCAGGCTCTCCATCACCGAAAACCGCCCGGGCGTCACGCGCGACAGGCTGTATGCCGACGCGGTGTGGCGGGGCAAGCGCTTCACCGTTGTGGATACGGGCGGCATCGAACTCAAATCCGAAGACACGATGTGGCGCGAGATCCTGCGCCAGGCAGACCTCGCCATTGAAATGGCGCAGGTCATCATCCTTTTGATGGACGGGCGCGAAGAGCTCTCCTCCTCCGATTACGACGTCGCCGAAAAGCTGCGCCGCTGCGGCAAGCCCGTGCTTTTGGCGGTGAACAAGATCGACAACTTTTCGCCCGACAAACTGTTCGAGTTCTATGCGTTGGGACTCGGCGACCCGTTCCCCGTCTCTGCCGAGCATTCGCAGGGGATCGGCGATCTTTTGGACGCAGCCGTCGAACAGTTCCCGCAGGGCGAGAGCGAAGAGGAGGGGCGTTTGAAGATCGCCCTCGTCGGCAAGCCGAACGCGGGCAAAAGCTCGCTCACGAACAGGATCCTCGGTTTTGAGCGCACCATCGTCACCGACATTGCGGGCACCACCCGCGACGCGATCGATACCCCCTTCGAATTCGAGGGCGAAAAGTACACCCTCATCGACACGGCGGGCATCCGCCGCAAAAAGAACGTGACCGACGACGTCGAATATTACAGCGTCGTGCGCGCGCTGGACGCGGTGCGCCGCGCGGACGTGTGCCTTCTGGTCGTTGACAGCGGCGAAGGGCTGACCGAGCAGGACGTGAAGATCATCGGCTATGTGCACGAACAGGGCAAGCCGTCCGTCATCGTCATGAACAAGTGGGACCTCGTCGAAAAGGACACGCGCACCGTGCTGCGGTTTGAAGAGAAGCTGAAAACGTCGCTCAAATTCATGGACTATTATAAGTCTGCGTACGTTTCGGCAAAGACGGGGCAGCGGACGGAGAAGCTGCTGCGCCTCGCGCGCGAGGTGTTCGCGCACGCGAATTTCCGCGTGACGACGGGCACGCTCAACGACCTCATCTTAGACGCGGTGCGGGCGAACGAGCCAGCCTCCTACAACGGGCGGCGGCTGAAAGTGTACTTTGCGACGCAGCCCTCCGTCTGCCCGCCGACCTTCGTTTTATCCTGCAACGACGCGCAGCTGATGCACTTTTCCTACAAACGGTACCTTGAAAACGTGCTGCGGCGCACCTTCGATTTTTCGGGTACGCCCATCCGCATCCTGGCAAGGACGCGCGGAGAGGACGCGGAGGTATGACGGAGCGGGTATGAAAGTCGTTGCATTTGCGGATATCTGGTATTGGTTCATCGTGATGGCGGTCGTGTCGTACTTTGTCGGCTGCTTCAACTTCGCGCTGCTCATCTCCAAGATCAAGCACAAGGACGTGCGGCGCATGGGCAGCGGCAACCCGGGCACGATGAACATGAGCCGCCAATTCGGGCTGGCGATCGGCGGGCTGACGCTGTTTTGCGACATGGTCAAGGGCGGGCTGACCCTGCTCATCGCCTACTTTTTGTGCCGCGATTATGTGCTGGCGGGCTCGGGCGTGTGGCTGTCCGATTTAGCGCGGTATGTGTGCGGCGTTTCGGTCATCATCGGGCACATCTACCCCGTAACGATGCGCTTCAAGGGGGGCAAGGGCATTGCGTCCACCCTCGGCATGTACGCCTTTGCGCTGTGCTGCGAAACGGAGTACCCGTGGATGGCGGCGCTGGTGCTGGGCATCCTGCTGTTGACGCTCTTTTACATCTGGGCAAGCGAATGGGGCTCGATGGGTTCGCTTTTGGGCGTTTCGCTTCTGGCGGCGACGCAGGCGGTCATCTTTTACCTGCGCTACCGCGGCGAGCTGTTCAACGGCGCGGTCATCGCACTGTTTTTGCTGCTGCTGCTCGATTGCTTCCTCACCTGGTTCGCGCACCGCAAAAACATCGTGTCGCTTTTAGCGGGCGAAGAGCACCATACTTCGGTGAAAAAGCTCTCGCACGGCAAGCGGGGGTGAACGGAATAAAAAAGGAAAAGGCGGGCGCTCCCGCCTTTTTTGCCGCTCTGCGGGCGGAAAAAGCGGTCATATTCCGCACGGCGCCTTCATATACTGAAATACAGGTTGCGGGGGCAGGCGGCTTCCGTATGCCGAATCAGGGTGTATGGAGGCGTTTTTTATGTGGAACGAGATCTGCGAAGGGCTGTGCGCGCGCGGGCAGGGCGGCTGCCGCGTGGCGGTGTGCGGCGAAGGGGAGCCGTGCGCGGCGTTTATCGCGGGGGCGGCGCGCG
>CASDPE010000081.1 GCA_949282395.1 uncultured Bacillota bacterium
GTCCGCCCCCGTAAGCCTGCCCGCCGCCAGAAGCTGCCCCGCTTCGACCGCCTGCCCTTCCGCCGCGCACGCCTCGCCGCGCAGCACGGTCAGCTCCTCCACCACGCCCGCGACGGGCGCGGTAAGTTCGCTTTTGCGCACGGGCACTTCGGGCACGTCGCCCTCTTCCAGCGTGACGTAAACGACGCAGCCGCTCTTTTGCACTTCGGCAAAGGCGACGTCCGCAAAGGCGGAGAGCAGCCGCGCCTTCGCGCGCCCCGCCGCCGCTTCGCTGTACAGCGTGAACGTGCCCACGCCCTCCTCCCGCAAAAGCGCCTCCGCCTGCCGCGCGTACCGCGCGGCGCTGCCCGCAACTTCCACGCGCAGAACGAGGCGGTCGGCGGCGAAGGAGAGCACAAACAGGAGCGCTGCCCCGCACACGAACCCGGGGCGGCGGCGCACGGCGGAAAGCAGCTTCTTCGCGCGCGAGCTCCCTGTTTTTGTTACAGTATAACACGAACGGGCGAAAATTGCAAAAACTTTTTCCGTATCTTTGGCGCGAACCTCGAAATTCAGGCGCGCGGCGCCCGTTTTGCGGGCGCCGTACACGCACACGCCCCGCCGCGCGAGCTTATCGAGCGCGCGGTGCGGGGCGATCCCCTCTATGCAGAGCGCGTCGCGCAGCAGCGGCTTCATGCCCGTTCCTCCCGCTCGAATTCGACGGCGCGCACATCCCCTTCGATCAGCGCGTCGCCGTCGCCGTAGCGCGCGATGCGCAGCCCGTTCCCCGCCACGCGCACTCGCCCGCGCGCAAGCAGAAAAACGGC
Source organism: uncultured Bacillota bacterium (assembly GCA_949282395.1). Classification (GTDB taxonomy): domain Bacteria; phylum Bacillota; class Clostridia; order Christensenellales; family Borkfalkiaceae; genus Borkfalkia. The sequence goes on from CASDPE010000081.1 coordinate 807, forward strand.
TTCCTCCTCCGTAAAGGCGTAGATGCCGCGCACGTTTTCCAGCGCGGCGCACCGCCCGCCCAGAAAGACCGCCTTCGCCCCCGCAAAGCCGACCTCGCCGCCGTCGCCCGCCTTGGATAAGATCTCTTCAAAAAGGCGCATAAAACTTCTCCTCCGCGCCTAATAATAGTATGTGCGCGGCGGCTTTTTTATGAGGCGGCACGGCGGGGGCGCGAAGCGGCGCAAGCGCTTGCTTTTTGCGCGCGGGTGTATTATAATTTTAACAAAACTTTACCCGCGCTTTAACCTTTTGCTTACATGCCTGCCCTATCATGCCATACACACTTCGCCGCAAGGAGGGCAGGGACATGAACGCAGAACGCACGCAGAGCACGGCAAAGGGGCGCGCGCCCCGCGCGGGAGGGCTGCGCGTTTTTGTGCTCGTTTTTGCGGGCGCGCTGTTTTTGGCAACGATCGGGGTCACGGTGTGGCACGGCGTACACGGGTTCAAGGCGGCGGGGCTGCCGCTGCTTTTAAGCAACGCCGCGCTCTGGCTCATCCCCTTCGTCTGCCATTTTTGGCTGCGCCGCGCCGTATCCGACGGCGCGCTGCTCATCGCCGAGATCTTTTTGTTCTTCGCCTCCTTCCTCGGCTCGTGCGTGCGGCTGTATGACAGCGTGTGGTGGTACGACATCGCCATGCACACCGTTGTGGGCTACGTCGCCGCCCTTTTGGGGCTGTTTTTGGTATGCAAGCTGGCGGACGTGAACAAGCTGCGCCCCGCCTTTGTGCTGCTCGTCTGCGCCGCCGTCTCCCTCGCGGTCGCGGCGGTGTGGGAGATCTACGAATTTGTGACCGACCTTCTGCTTGCGGGCAATGCGCAGGGCGCGCCCGTGCAGACAGTGACGGGCGGATTTGTTGTGCCCGTCAATGACACCATGGAAGACATTTTGTGCAACACCGCAGGCGCCGCCGTGTTTCTGCTACACTATCTGCTGCACGTATGCACGAAAAAAGACCTCGGCATCGGGTTTTTGAAACGCGATTTTACGACGAAAAAACCGCAGCCCGCCGCGCAGAACGCGCCAGCGGCTGCGGCACAAGGAGAAAAAGCATGCCCATCCTGCAATACAAATGCAAACAGTGCGGAAAGAAGTTCGAAGAACTTGTAGCGAAATTCGACGACCCCGTCGCCTGCCCCGCCTGCGGCGCGCCCGCCGAACGCGATTGGAGCGGCGAGATCTTTTCCGCAACGGGCAAACCCGCCAAAAAATGCAGCGGAAACTGCAAAACCTGCGGGGGATGCAGGTAACGCGCACCACAGGCGCCTGAGGGGGAAATTCCATCCCTGCCACCCCGAGCGAGCCGCCGAGAGGGAACGGCGGCGAGCCGAACGGGTCTTTGCCCTGCCGCGCGCAGGTCGGATACAGCCGATATTGCTTAACAACCCGAATACGGCTCTCGCGGTTTTCGGGCAGAGATTTCTCGACTGCGCCGCCCTACGGGCGGCTCCGCTCGAAATGACAGTGGAACGCACTCTTCGGCTCCGTTTTTCGGCTCACAGGGAGCACATCCCTGCAATGCGTTCGCATTGCTGCGGGCTTCCGCCCGCGTTCGCCGCAAGCGGCGCGCTCATTTTACCCCTTGCAAGCAAGGCAAAATTTCGCGCGCCTTCGAAATGACACAATGGAAGCGCGCTCTTCGGTTCACAAAAGGTTATACCTTCCCCCTTGCGGGGAAGGGGAACCGCTTGCGGTGGATGAGGGTAAACCCCGCTTGCGGCATACCTGCCCGAGCGGGCTGCCCCTACTCATCCTGCTTCCCCTCATCCGCCCCTACGGGGCACCTTCCCCACGGAGGGGGAAGGTCTATAAAACGCCGCCGCAGGGTTCCCCTGCGGCGGCGAACATTTTGTCTCCTCCCTCAAATCTCGGAAATTTCTTTCATCTCTTTTGAAAGAAATTTCGTGAACCCACTAATTTTTTGCAAAAGGCAAAACCACGTTTTTGCCTTTTGCACAATACACCGCGTGGGCGGTGTGGCGGAAGAGGGTGAAGCGGCGGCATTTTTATAATGGCGTGCCCCAAAAGATGCCGCCTTCCAATAATTAAATTGCGCGTGGCAAAACCACGTTTTTGCCTAAGCGCCCTCAATTTGCCGCATACCTGCGGCTCAATTCGGAAAGAGTGAATGCGGCGCGCTCTTATAATCGAGAGCATTTTACAGGGTTCCCGAAAATCGCAGCGTGCGAAAGCACTGCGAGATTTTTGGGAAAGAGGCAAAACAATGCCGCAGCGCTTGCGGTTTGAAATAAAACAAACCGCTGCAATGCGGGCGTTGTTTTGCCGAGCCGCAGAGAGAAAAACGGCGGTTAGCCCGCAACGCGGGCGTGCCCGTCGGTTGTCTCTCAAATCACGGAAAAAAGTTTTGTCTCTTTCAAAACTTTTTTCGTGAACCCTCATAGCACCGCCTCTCCACTGCGGAAGGATGAGAGGATGCCTTCCGCGCCCTTGTTGCGAAAGCCCGCCGCCAGATTTTCGGGCGCGGCGAGCTTCCCCGCGTAGTCCGCATAATAGCGGCGCAGCCCCGCAAAAAAGCGCCGTTCGCCCAGCCCCGTGCGCAGGGCTTCGAACAGCAGCTGCCCCTTCGCATACGTAAGGGCGACGTATTCATACCCGCCGAAGTCTGCAAGCGCCCTGTCCATTGCGGTATCCGCCTGCCCGAACACCTGCATGCGCACCGTGTAATAGGCGTTGTACATGCCCTTCGCCGTGCGCAAAAGCCCCTCGCGGGAAAAGCCGTACTGCCCGTTCTGCTCAAAAAAGAGAAGAGCGGAGTATTCGGCAAGCCCTTCGTCCTGCCAGGCGTGCAGGGTCTGGTCGCTGCCGACGGCGGCATACCACCACTGGTGCGCCGTTTCGTGCACGAGCGTGTACGCCGCATCCTCCTTTTCAAGCGCGTCGGAAACGTACACGAGCGCGGGATACTCCATGCCCCCGTAGCAAAACCCCGCCTGCACCACCGAATACGTCGGGTACGCGTATTCGCCGAACGTATCCGAAAAATAGAGCAAACTTTCGCGCGCGAGCGCCGCCGTCTGCTGCGGCGCGGGATCGCTGTAATAGTAGTACAGCACGGTCGCATCCCCCGCCGCGCACTGCAAAACGGAAAACTCTTCGCTCAGCACGAGCGCGAAGTCCCGCGCGTTTGCAAGCTCCGCCGTGTACAGCCTGCGCCCGCTCTCCTCCGCGGCGGAAAGAACGCGCCCCGAAAAAGCCGCCGTATACGACGCGGGCACCGAAAGGGTGACGCGGTAATCGGCGCAGGCGCTGTAAAACGGGTCGCCGTTTTGCGCATACACGCATTCGCGCCAGCCGGCCCCCTCCCACACGCACAGCACGGGATAGCAATTCCCGAGGTTGACGGTATGCGGCGTGACGCCCGTGCGGTGACGGACGTTTGCAAGAGTGAGCATGTAGCGCACGGCTACCTCGCACCGCCCGCCCGCAGGGACGGGCGAGGCGAGCCGCACGCGCAGCACGTTTTCATCCGTACCGCACACGTCCCATTCCGCACAGGAAGAGACGGACAGGATCTCCATGCCGCCGAAACTTTCCCCCGCGTAATAGGCGGCAGCGGCAAAGTTTGCCGAAACGGGCGGGGCAGCCGCGCCCTCGCGGTAGGCATTGCCGTACAGGTTGAACCAAAGCTCCCCGCGGCTCCCGCCCGTTTCGTTGTAATACGAGAAGGTCAGCTCCCCTTCCAGCACGCCCGCGTCATAGCTCAGCGCAAGCGCATAGGCGCTGCGCGGTGCTTCGCCCGCGCAGCCCGCAAACAGAACGAGCACGGGCGTACACGCAAGCGCCGTGCCCAAAACAAAGGAAAGCAGCCGTTTCATACCCCTATCTATATGCGCCGCCCGCCCGCGCAATGCGCGGGCGGGCGGCGTTTTCCCCTCCGGAATGCCGTTCAACGGCAGAAGAGGATCTCCGTTTTTTTGCAAACGGCGCCCTTTCGGCGCCGATGCCGTTTCCTTTGCGGCGCTTATGCCGCTTACTTTGCGCCGTGCTCCTTTTTCCAGCGTTTGATCTCGGCAAGGCGCGCCTTGACCTTCGCCTCCACGCCCTCTTCGGTGGGCGTATAATACTCCCGCCCCAAAAGAGAATCGGGCAGACACTGCATGTCTGTCAGCTTATCCCTCGCATCGTGCGCGTATTGGTAGCCCTTGCCGTAGTCAAGCTCCTTCATCAGCTTCGTGGGCGCGTTGCGGATGACGAGCGGCACGGGCTCGGCGAGCTGTTCGAGCGCGTCCTTTTTCGCCCGCCCGTAGGCGACATACAGCGCGTTCGATTTGGGCGCCATCGCCATGTACACGACCGCCTGCGTCAGGTGCACGGTGCATTCGGGCATGCCGATAAAGTGGCACGCCTGATAGGCGGCGACGGCGATCTCCAACGCGCGCGGGTCGGCAAGCCCCACGTCTTCCGAAGCAAAGCGGGTCACCCGCCGCGCGATGTAGAGCGGGTCTTCGCCCGCTTCGAGCATGCGCGCCAGCCAATACACGGCGGCGTCGGGGTCGGAATTGCGCATGGACTTATGCAGCGCCGAAATGAGGTTGTAATGCTCTTCGCCCGTCTTATCGTATAAGAGCGACTTTTTGGACGTGATGCCTTCGATGGTCTCGCGGGTGACGGTGATCTTCCCGTCCGCGCCGACATCGCCGTTGAGCACCGCCATTTCCAGCGTGGAGAGGGCGCTGCGCGCGTCGCCGTTCGCAAAGGCGGCGACCGCCTCCAACAGTTCGTCCGCGATCTCTATGCGCTGCCCGCCGAAGCCGCGCTCGTCCCCGAGCGCATGTTTTAAAAGGGCGACCAGCTCTTCCGTTTTGAGCGCCTGCAAAACGAATACCTTGCAGCGGGAAAGCAAAGCGCCGTTCACTTCAAAGGAGGGGTTCTCCGTCGTGGCGCCGATGAGGATGATGCTCCCCTTTTCGACAAAGGGCAGAAAGGCGTCCTGCTGCGCCTTGTTGAAGCGGTGGATCTCGTCCACAAAGAGGATGGTCTTTTCGCCGAAACGGCGGTTCTTTTCCGCCTGTTCCATGACCTGCTTGATCTCTTTGATGCCGCTGGTCACCGCCGAAAAGTCGATGAACTTTGCGCGCGTGCGCCCCGCGATGATGCGCGCGAGCGTCGTTTTGCCCACCCCCGGCGGACCCCAGAAGATCATGGAGCCGACCGTATCGCTTTCAATGATGCGGCGAAGCACCTTCCCTTCCCCCAAAAGGTGTTTTTGCCCCGCGAACTCGTCCAGCGTGCGCGGGCGCAGCCTTGCCGCCAGAGGCAGGCTGCGCGCGTCCTCAAAAAAATTCATCTGCTCCGCCATATGCGCTCCTCCTTCGCGCCTTTCGGCAGCCCCGCATCCCGACAGGGCTGCCGCCGCGGCGGGCAGCCGCAGCGCCGCCCGCCTGTTCAACGCAATCATAGCAGATATACCGCAAAAAGTCAACTTTCGCGGAAGGGCTTGCGCTCCCGCACCGCCCGCAACAGGCAAAAGCCGCCCCGCGCCGAACGGCGCGGAGCGGCTGCTCTTGCTGGTGTGTCCGCCGGGGCTCGAACCCGGACCGAAGGCGTCGGAGGCCTTTATGGTATCCAATTCCACCACGGGCACAGAATGAACGCTCTTTTCAAAGCTCCCCTATTATAGCAAATTGCGCGCGAAAAGCAAAGAAGTTTCACCGCACATTCCCGAAAAATTTTGCATAAATTGTTACTGGCGGGCAACAGCCCGCCCCCGAAGAAACACGAATGAGGCTGTTACCGATGACGCTTGCGCTTTGCATGATCGTAAAAAATGAGGAGGCAGTGCTCGCGCGCTGCCTTCAAAGCGTGGAGGGCGTTTTTGACGAGATCGTCATCGTCGACACGGGTTCGACGGACGCGACGAAGAAGATCGCGGCGCGGTTTACGCGAAACGTGTACGATTTTGCGTGGCAGGACGACTTTGCCGCGGCGCGCAATTTTTCCTTTTCAAAGGCACGCGCGGACTATATCATGTGGCTGGACGCGGACGACGTGTTGAAGAAGGGCGACCGCGCCGCCCTCCTCCGCCTGAAACGGAGCATGGACGGCAGCGTCGACGCCTATTCCCTGCGGTACGACTGCGCGTTCGATGAACAGGGCAATACGACGCTCTGGTTTTACCGCGAGCGCATCGTGCGGCGGGCGTGCGGGTTTTTGTGGCAGGGCGCCGTGCACGAAACACTGCAGATCTTCGGCAAAACGCAGCGGCGCGGGATCGCGGTGACCCACCTGCGCGGAGCCCGAAAAGAGGCGGGGCGCAACCTGCGCATCTACCTGCGCATGCTTTTGGCGGGCAAAACGCCGCGCGGGCGCGAAGCGTTTTACTTTGCGCGCGAACTTGCCGACAACGGGCTGCTCTGCACCGCGGCGGATGCGTACGCCTATTTTCTGCGCGGCGAAGGCTGGGCGGAGGATAAGATCGCCGCCTGCCTTGCCTTGGCAGAGATCAGCCGCGCACGGGGCGAACACGAGCGGCAGCGCGCGGCGCTGCTGCAAAGTTTTTGTTACGGAGAACCGCGCCCCGCCGCCTGCTGCGCGCTCGGGCAGTATTTTTTGGAGCAAGGGCAGCCGCAGACCGCCGTCTTCTGGTTCAAACTCGCCCTCAACGAGGGCGGGCACGGGCAGCAGAACGGCTTCGTCTGCCCCGACCAGAGCGGCTTTTTGCCCTGCATTTGGCTGTGCGTCTGCTATGACCGCCTCGGCGAAAGAGCGCGCGCCGCCTATTGGAACGAACGCGCGGGAAGGTACAAACCGCACGATAAAAGCTACCTTGCCAACAAGCGCTATTTTGAAGCGCAAAACGGGGCGGCGCCGTAACGACGCCGCCCTTTTCCGTCATCCCGAACCGCCCTTCTGTCATCCCGAGCTTGTCGAGGGATCTGTATGAAAATGTTGTCCTTATTATTTTTAGAGATCCTTCAACTGCGCCGCCCTGCGGGCGGCTCCATTCA
>CASDPE010000082.1 GCA_949282395.1 uncultured Bacillota bacterium
CATCAAACAGACAAAAAAAGACGCGACGGAAGCGCGCTACGGTCTCAATTCGGAAAGCCAGATGTACGGGTATCTCAAAGCGCTTCACAAGGCCGCAAAAAAATAAGTCAAATTTTCACACGCATATCCTTGAATTTTTGCGCGGAATAGTTTATAATAAAAGTACAAAAACGGAGCGAAGGTCGATCCGTCATTATTAAAATAACGATCTGCGGTGTACGGAGTTCGAATTATCTTAATCCACATTTTTTTTACGGGAGCGCTTTTCAAATGGTCTATGCCGATAGGCGAGGTCTGTTTATGAACGGAAAGGCTGAGGCGGCAAGCGGCGCACCCACCTGCGAGAGCGGGTTAACACTTTTTCGTTCTGCGGCACATGCGGATCTTTTTTTGTGCCCGAAAATTTCCGTCGGCGAACAAAAGCGCCCCAGCCGCCAGATCGGAGCAAAGCAGAGCCGAAGGGCTCCGTTTTGATTTTGACAACATCCGCATAGAGATCCCTCGGCAAGCTCGGGATGACAGAGTGCGGGCAAACAACCCTTGCCAATTTTCATCGGTTGCCACTTCTTTCCCTTCCTCACAAAGGGGGACGGTTTTGCCGTTGCATGCTGAATTTCGAAAAGAGTGAATGTGGCGTGTTTTTATAATTCCTTGCAAAAGCAAAAACCACGCTTTTTGCTTTTGCACTTTACGCTTTACGGAAAGCGTAACGGAAGAGGGTGAAGCGGCGGCATTTCTATAATGGTGTGCCCTGAAAGATGCCGCCGCAAGGGAGAAACCGCTGCCGAGCGACTTTCGCCGTGAACGGCGGTGTCTCCCTCAAACTCACGGAAAAAAGTTTTGTCAGCTCAAAACTTTTTTCGTGAACTCCCGACGCCCGATACAGCCCCATCCATGCCAATGCCCCACGGGGGGCTTGCGCCTTGCGGCGCAAAGTTCTTCGCTCCGCTCGAACACGAACCGACGCCCGATACATCTTTCACACCCTACCCTACTTTCCGTGCGGGCGTGGTTCTCGCATGGGGCTACCAAAAAAGAGAACAGGCTGCAAGCCTGTTCTCTTTTTTGGTAGCCCCACGGGGACTCGAACCCCGGTTTTCGCCGTGAGAGGGCGACGTCTTAACCGCTTGACCATGAGGCCGTATCCGAAATTGCTCAATGATTATAGCATAAATAAAGGGGCTTGGCAAGCCGTTTTCCCCGCTTTTTCGCAAAAAGTCAAAAAAGTTTGCGCCCCGAAAAAACAAAACCGCGGGCGGATGCACGCTCCGCCCGCACGTTTGTTGCCTTTACTTTTTCAGCCCTTCGAGCATGTTCACGATGTCCTGCACGGTTTTGAGGTTCGCCATGTCCTCTTCGGGGATGGATACGCCGTAGTTATCCTCCAAAGAGATCAGCAGCTCCACCACATCCAGCGAATCGGCGCCGAGGTCTTTGACCACATCGCTTTCGGGCTTGATGACCTCCGCCTTGATCCCCAACTGCTTTGCAAGCATTTCGCGCACTTTTTCAAACATACCGATATTTTCCTCCTGCGTTGTTGCTTTTATTTTACAGGTTCGGACGGAAAATGTCAACCCGCCGCCCCGTTTTTTCTGTTTTGCCGCTTCACGCCTTTATTGCGCTTTCGCCTGCGGCTTTTTCATCGTCAGCGCAATGCGGTTGCGTTTCAGATCCACTTCCTTGATCCAGACGGTGACGCGCTGCCCGACTTCAAGCACGTCCGACGGGCGGCGCACGTAGCGGTCTGTGATCTCGGAAAGATGCACAAGCCCGTCCTGGTGCACGCCGATGTCGACGAACGCGCCGAAATCGACGACGTTGCGCACGGTGCCGATCAGCTCCATGCCGGGCACAAGGTCTTTGATGTCCATAACGTCGCTGCGCAGTACGGGCTGCGGAAGTGAATCGCGCACGTCGCGCCCCGGCTTGATGAGCTCGGCAACGATGTCTTTGAGCGTCGGCACGTCCAGCCCCGTCTCTTCGGCGGCGCGCGCTTCGCCGTACTCCTTCACTTTTTTGGGCAGATCGGAGATGGCGTTCGCCTTCACGTCTTCATCGGTATAGCCGAACAGCTTCAAAAGTTTTTCCGCCGCCCCGTACGATTCGGGGTGCACGGCGGTGTTATCCAGAATGTTATCCCCGTCGCGGATGCGCAGAAAGCCCGCGCACTGCGTGAACGCCTTTTCGCCGAGCTTGGGCACCTTCAGGATTTGTTTGCGGTCGGTGAATTTGCCGTTCTGCTCGCGGTAGGCGACGATGTTCTTTGCCACGCCCGCATTCAACCCCGCCACATAGCGCAAGAGCGACACGCTCGCCGTGTTCGCGTCCACGCCGACGCTGTTCACGCAGTCTTCGAGCACGCCCGCAAGAACGAAGTCCAGCCGCTTCTTGTCCATATCGTGCTGGTACTGCCCCACGCCGATGGACTTGGGGTCGATCTTGATCAGCTCGGACAGCGGATCCTGCAAGCGGCGCGCGATGGATACCGCGCTGCGCTCCGCTACGTCAAAATCGGGGAACTCTTCGGCGGCGAGCGGGCTTGCCGAATACACCGACGCGCCCGCCTCGGACACGACGATGTACGAAACTTCCCTGCCCGTCTCCTCCTTGATCTCTTTGATCAGCTCGGCGACGAAGATCTCGCTCTCTTTGGATGCGGTGCCGTTGCCGATGGAGACGATCTCTACGCCGTACTTTGCAATGAGCGCTTTGAGTTTGGCTTTGGCGTCGTCAATGTTCTGCTTGGGGCCGGGCGTGGGATAGACGACCGTTTTATCCAGCACCTTGCCCGTGCCGTCCACCACGGCGATCTTGCAGCCCGTGCGGTACGCAGGATCCAGCCCCAGCGTCACTTTATCCTTGACGGGCGGCTGCATCAGAAGCGGGCGCAGGTTCACCTCAAACATTTTGATCGCCTGCTCGCTCGCAGCCTCGGTGAGCGCCGCGCGCACTTCACGCTCGACGGAGGGCAGCAGCAGACGGGTGCAGCCGTCGTCTACCGCCTCGCGCACAAGGCGGGTGCTTTCGCCGCCGTCCTTTATATAACCCGCGCCCGCGATGCGCTTGGCGATCTCTTCATTGACGGCGATCCTAACTTTGAGGAAGCCCTCCTTTTCGCCGCGGTTGGCGGCGAGCACGCGGTGACTTTTGATCTCGCCGACGGGCTCGCTGTGATCGGCGTACATCTCGTACGTTTTGGCACCCTCCTTTTCGGGATCGATGAGCCGCGTGGTCAGTTCGCCGTTCTTCATAAAGAGGTTGCGCAGTTTTTTGCGCACGTTCGCGTCGTCGGAAACGATCTCGGCAATGATATCTTTCGCGCCGGCAAGCGCGTCTTCCGCGGTCGCAACGCCCTTCTCTTCGTCGACGTACTTGGCTGCTTCCGCCTGCACGTCCGCATTTTTATCCTGCGCGAGCAAAAACTCGGCGAGCGGCTGCAAACCGCGCTCGATCGCAACGCTCGCGCGCGTCTTTTTCTTCTGTTTGTACGGGCGGTAGATATCCTCCACCTCGGTGAGCGTAGCCGCCGCGTCCAGCGCCGCGCGGATCTCATCCGTCATCTTGCCCTGTTCTTCGATGGATGCGGCGACCTCTTCCTTGCGCTTTTCAAGGTTGCGCAGGTACACGAGCCTGTCGTTGAACTCGCGCAAAAGCTGGTCGTCGATGCCGCCCGTCATCTCTTTGCGGTAGCGCGCAATGAAGGGAATGGTGTTCCCGTCATCGATGAGCGTTACAATGTTCTGCGCCCTGTCGGCGCGGACGGAGGGAAATTCCTCCGTCAGTTTTTTGAGTATGTCCATGGTTCTCCCCACAGTGTTGTCTGCCTGCCGCGGCGCGGCAAAAACGCGGCGCGCGGCAAGCGCGGTATCTTGTATTATTGTACCATATCTTTTTTACGATTTCATTACTTTTTCAAAGATTTTAAAAAATTTTTTTGTTCATCCGTCAGGCGGTAACTTTCGCGCGCTTTCTGTATGGCTTTGTTGACCGTTTTTGCGTCCAATGACGTGGTTCGCAGAAAGGCGGCGCCGCGGTCGAAAAATTTTACGAGCACTTCCGCGAGCAGCCACGCAACGCCCATATGCGTATAATAGTACTGCGTATGCGCACGTTCGGCAAGGGCGAAGATGTGCGGAAGATACTCTTCCGCCATGTAACAGCCGAGCAGAAGGATATACCCGAACCGCTGTGAAAATTCACCGCCCTGCGCGATGTACCCTTCGATGTGCGGAAAAAATTCCTCGCGGTGCTTTTTGATCTCTTTGAGGGTGGAGCAAAACAGATCGCAGACCGCCCAGCCGTCGATGACCGGCAGGCACGCGTCGATGCGGCGCACCTTTTCGGCAAAGGGCATTTTTTTGTAACCCACCGCGAAACACTTCAAAAGGCGCACTTCGAACACATCGCTCGGGAAGGCAAGCAGCGTATCGAGCGAGAATCCTTCGCTCTTTACAAGCTCTTTGCCGAGCGCGCGCAAAACAGGCGTGCGCACGCCGATACTCGTGCCTTCCGGTATGTTGACGATGCGCTCGTTGAAACGGCGGTACGCCTCGTCTTTGTGTGCGCGAAGCTGCGCCAGAAGCTCTTCATAGGTGACCATGTATCTGCTCCGTTTATGATTTTTTGCAATAACCCCGTTCCCCCGCAAACAGCCTGCCGAACGGGAAGCACGCAGCGGAAAGCCGCCCGCCGCGACGGCTATTTTGCGCCGAATGTCTCCGCAAGGGCGGCATGCCACACCGCTTCGCTGTACCGCGGATTGGCGGGGCTGGTTGATGGCATGCGGAAATACGGCACGCCGATGCCCGCATAGCGCTCGCGGAAAATATCGTAGGCAGCCGTGCCGTTGAGCAGGATGCGCCGCACCGCCGTCTTTGCCAGGAGCGACGGGATATCCGCGACCTCGTAATTTTTGATGGAGGCATCCGCCGAACCTTCGATCTCGCACCGGACGACGATATCCCACAGCGCAACGCCGTGCGCGCGCAGGAACGCGCGCTTCTCCTCCACGCCCTCTTGCAGCGGTTCGCCGAAAAAGCCGTACAACATCTTCCAGAAGCGGTTTTGCCTGTTCCCGTAGTAAAAGGACTGTTTGCGGCTTTGCACGGAGGGAAAGCTGCCGAGGATGAGCACGCTGCTCCCCGCCGTAAATTCGGGCGGAAAGCCCATAAATATGTCACGCAAGTACTTCACTTTTCGTAAAAAATACCCTTTTCAGCGCTTATTGCTTGCCTTACGGCTCGCAATTTCTATATCTGCAATGCGGCGTTCACTTTGCCGACGATCGCCGCCGCACGCACCCCGCCCGCAAAAACCTGCTCTGCCGCCTGCGCGATATCCTCCTCCGTGAGCGCTTCGATCTGCGCGATCCGCCCCGCAAAATCGAGCACGTCGCCGTTGAAGAGCATGCGCTTGCCGTACAGGATCATCTGCGAAGCGGTGCTCTCCTGCCCCAGGATGAGGGAAGATTTGAGCTGTTCTTTGCCGCGCAGAAATTCCGCGCCGCACGGCTTGTCCTTGCACAGGTCGCGTATCACGGTGAAAACGGCGTCCTGCGCCCTTTCCACGTTTTTTGGGTTCACCCCCGCATATACGGTGAGCACGCCGCCCTCCGTATACGAAGTCAGATAGGAATAGACGGTATACGCCAGCCCGAGCTGTTCGCGCACCCGCTGAAAGAGGCGCGAGCTCATCCCCCCGCCCAGAACGATGTTTGCCACAAGCGCCGCGTCGGAGAGCGCGTCGTCGCGCGCGGGCGCGGGATAGGCAAAGGCGATATGCACTTGTTCAATATCCTTGGTGCGGAACAAACTTCCTCCGCGCACCGTGAACGGACGGGTGCGCGGCGCAAGCGGGCGCGGCCGCAAAAGCGGCGCAAAATACTTTTCCACCAGCTCTTCCGCCTCGGCGGGCGATATGTTCCCCGCAAAGGAGATGACGAGATTTTCGGGCGCGTAGCGCTCACGCACGTAACCGAACAGGTCTTCGCGCGTGAACTTTTTCACGTTTTCAGAAGGCCCCAAAATGGTGCTGCCGTACCCTTCGGCGCCGAAATACGCCTCCGCCAGCACGTCGAGGCACAGATCGTCGGGCGTGTCTTCATTCATGGCGATCTCTTCGAGCACGACCCCCTTTTCGCGCTCCATCTCCTCCTGCGGGAAGACGGAATCGAGCACGAAATCGGCAAGGATGCCGAACGCCTCGCCCGCATGCTCTGAGGTCGCTTTTGCGTAATAGCAAGTCAGCTCCTTCGATGTAAAAGCATTCACCTGCGCGCCGATCCTGTCCATCGCGTCCGAGATGGCAAAGGCGCTGCGCTTGTTCGTGCCCTTGAACATCATGTGTTCGAGGAAATGCGAAATGCCGTTTTCCTCCGCGCGTTCGTGCGAGGAGCCCGTGCCCGCGAGCACGCCCATGCTCACCGAAAGCAACCCCTCCATCCGTTTGACGACGAGCCGCAGCCCGCTCGGGTACGTTTTTCCGTACGTATGTTCTTTACCCTGCATATCCTTTCTCCGTGATCTTTATTCCCGCGGCGAAGCGGCTTGCGTTCCCGCACCGCTTTTTGCCGCGCTTTGCCGTAAACTTACGCCCCGCCGCCCGCTATGGTCGCGGAAACGGCGCTCTGCACCAACCCCAGCCGCGCATAATGCCCGAGCACGGACGGCAGCGCTTCCAGCGTCTCTTTGGTCGGGTGCATGAGGATGAGGTCGCCGCCCTGCACGTTCTGCGTCGCCCTGCGGTAGATGAGCGACGCGTCGCGGTCGCGCCAGTCGATCGTGTCCTTTGACCAGAGGATGACGCTGTACCCCAGCTCTTCGGCGGCGCGCACCGTCTGCTCGGCATACGCGCCCGAAGGCGGCGCAAACAGCGACGGCGCCTGCCCCGTAAGCGTTTCGACGAGGCTGCCGCACGCGGCGATCTCTTCCCTGTTTTCTTCCAGCGAGAGCGCGCTCTGATCCTTGTGAAAATAGCCGTGGTTGCCAAACTCGTGCCCGCGGGCGGCGATCTCTTTGACGAGCGCGGCGTTGTCGTCCGCCCAGCACCCGCCGATAAAAAAGGTCGCACGTACGCCGAACTCATCCAGCGCGTCCAAAATGCCGCCGAGGTACTCGCCGCCCCAATAGACGTTGAACATCAGCGAAACGCGGCAGCCTTCCCTGTTCCCGTTGTAATACACCCTGTCTGCCAGCGAAGCCGCGGGCACGCCCGCGGGCAAAAAGCAGACGGCTGCGACGGCAAGCACCAACAGCGCCAGGCAGGCGTTTGTACACAGCGCGAGCGCGGTCTTCCTCTTCAATACAGTTTACCCCTTCTTCGCGAATACTTTGCGGAAAGATCAAAAACTTTCCGCTGTATTGTATTCTCAAAGGGGGCGGTTTATGTGACGGCAGAGCAAACACCCGTTCCCCGCGGGCGGGCAGCAAAGCCCCTTCCCCGCCGCTTTATTATACGGTGACGCCGCTCTATTTTACGGTGACGACGGTGACGCCGCCCTCGCCCTCGCCGTAGGCGCCGCCGCGGAACGAGGCGACGTGCACGTGCCTGCGCAGATGACTGCGG
>CASDPE010000083.1 GCA_949282395.1 uncultured Bacillota bacterium
GTGCGGACGCATACAGCGGCGGCGAGGCGAAAAAATTCCTCGGCACGGCGCTGCGCGATTACAGGCGCTCGTCTTACGTCGTTTCGTCCAAAGTCTTTTTCCCGATGGGCAGGGGCGCGAACGACTGGGGGCTTTCACGCAAGCACATCGTCGAACAGATCGATACCACCCTCAAAAACATGCGGCTGGACTACCTCGACCTCTACTTCTGCCACCGCTTCGATCCGACGACGCCCGTCGAAGAGACTTTGCAAGTCCTTTCCGACATGGTGGCGGCGGGCAAGATCCTCTACTACGGCGTGAGCGAATGGTCGCCTGTGCAGCTGTGCAAGGCGTTCGCCGCGGTAAAAGAACTGCGCCTGCGCCCTTTGAGCGTGATACAGCCGCAGTACAACATGGTCGACCGCTACATCGAAGACGAGATCGTACAGATCTGCGCCGAAAACGGGGCGGGCATCGTGCCCTTCTCCCCTCTGGCGCAGGGGCTTTTGACGGGGAAATACCGCAAGGGGCAGCCGCTGCCCGCAGGCTCGCGCGCCACACACCAGGCAGACAGGCAGATCAACGCGCTGCTCACCGACGAGAACCTGACGAAGGTCGACGAGCTTTCGCGCATTGCGGACGGGCTGGGAGTGAGCCTTTCCGTCCTCGCCCTTGCATGGATCCTGCGCCTGCCGCAGGTCTCCTCCGTCATCACGGGCGCTTCCAAGCCCGAACAGCCGGAAGCGAACGTCGCCGCCAGCGGGCTGCACATCCCGCAGGACGCGCTTGACGAGATCGAACGCATCCTCAATTATCACCCGTTTGTGAGGAAAATAGGGTGAAGTGTTCACGAAATTTCTTTCAAAAGAGATGAAAGAAATTTCCGTGATTTGAGAGACAAGCGAATATTCGCCGCCGCAGGGTTTCCCTGCGGCGGCTCTTATTCAATCGCGCAATTTCTGTGCCACCCTGAGCGGAGCCGAACGCAAGGCGGTGCAGCAACCGTTTTCCGGTCATCCTGAGCGAAGCCGCCCGTAGGGCGGCGCAGTCGAAGGATCTCTACTAATAATAAGGACAACATTTCCATAGAGATCCCTCGACAGGCTCGGGATGACGGAAAGGGCGGCTCGGGATGACGGAAAGGGCGAGCCCAGGATGACATGGGCTTATCTCTCGCGGGACTTTGGATGACGGAAAACGGAACGCAGAAACGACCGCCCGCCGCAGGGAAACCCTGCGGCGGGTGGTTTTGTTTCGTATCGAATAAGCGGTATGCCCGTTCCCGTCCTTTGTACCGGTACGCGCGGCACACCGCTCACATCAGCGGGATGTTGTGCAGTTTGCAGTCGTCTTCGTTCGCCTTATCCCAGACGGACACCTGCACTTCGCCGATGTGCTGTTTGTTCAGAAGGAACATGCACAGGCGCGACTGCCCGATGCCGCCGCCCATCGTGAGCGGCAGCTCCCCTGCCTCGAGCGCCTTGTGGAAAGGTAGGCACAGGCGCTCCGTGCAATGCTCCGCCTCGAGCTGGCGGACGAGGCTCTTTTCGTCCACGCGGATGCCCATGGACGAAAGTTCGAAGGCGCAGTCAAGCACGGGGTAATACAGCATAATGTCGCCGTTGAGTTCCCAATCGTCGTAGTCGGGCGCGCGGCCGTCGTGCTTTTTGCCCGACGCAAGTTTGCCGCCGATCTGCATGATAAAGGTCGCGCCGTGTTCGCGCACATACGCCGTTTCGCGCTCCTTCGGGGTCAGGGCGGGATACCTGTCTTCCAGCTCCTGCGAGGTGACGAAGCCGATCTCTTCGTCAAGGAAGTTGTCGAGCGCGGGATAGAGGCGGCAGATGCGCTCCGCCGTTTCGCGCAGCGCCGCGTAGATCTTTTTCACCGTTTCGCGCAAAAACGCCTGCGTCCTGTCCGCACGGGTGATGACCGCCTCCCAATCCCACTGGTCGACGTACAGCGAATGCAGGCGGTCGGGCGTTTCGTCGCGGCGGATGGCGTTCATGTCGCAATACAGCCCGAACCGCGGCCCGAAGCGGTATTTTGCGAGCGCGTAGCGCTTCCACTTCGCAAGCGAATGCACGACTTCCGCGATCTCGCCCGTCGCGCCGATATCAAAAGCCACGGGGCGCTCCACGCCGTTCAGATCGTCGTTCAGCCCGCTCGCCTTCAACACAAAGAGCGGCGCGCTGATGCGCGTCAGGTTGAGCGCCGCCGAAAGCTGCGCTTCGAACTCGCGCTTGATCTGCGTGATGGCATGTTCTGTTTCAATGAGATTGAGTTTCGGTGTGTACATATGCTTCCCTCTGCGCCCGTTCGCCGAACAGGCGATAGTTTTCAAGTTCGGAAAAAGTACGGACGAACACGTCCGCCTCCGCCATGAGCTGCGGCACCGTATCGCGCGCGGCTTCGTCGAACACCCCCACCGTGAACATGCCCGCGCGTTTTGCGGCGCGGAGAGCGGTGAGGTTATCCTCGAACACGGCGCACTGCGCAGGCTCTGCGCCCAGTTTTTGCGCGCTCAGGAAAAAGATGTCCGTACAGCCCTTATGCGCGCCCGCCTCGTCCACCGTGGTGAATGCGGAAAACAGCTCCCGTATGCCGCCCGCTTCCAGAACGGGCAAAAACAGCTCGGGCGCGGACGCCGTGGCAACGCCCAGCCGCACCCCCGCCGCATGCAGCGCGCGCACATACGCCTGTGCGCCTGCTTTGAAGTAGCGTTCCGCGTCCGCCGAAGCGTATTTTCCCGCGACCTGCGCGCGCCACTCCTCCAATACGGCGGGCACGCTCTCCTGCGGGAGATACTTCGCCACCGTGAATTCCGCGCTCGCGCGGAACCCGAGGTGCGCGATCTCTGCCTGGTAATGTTCGGGGACGGGCATATTGCGGCGGGCGAAGAACTCTTCGTCCACCTCCTGCCAGATGCGCATGCTGTCGATCAGCGTGCCGTCGAGGTCAAAGACCGCCGCCGTGAGCGTACCGCGTTTATTCATACTGTCGATTATAGCACACATTCCGTAAAATGGCAACCGCGCGCGGGGAATCCCGCCCCCTGTTTTTGCTTATGTTTTGCTTTCGCCCGCCTTATACCCGCAGGCAAGCGCGCCCCTTTATTCCACCGATTTGAGCGCTTCGGTCATGTTCACCGAAAGGAGCTTCGGCAAAAGCAGCAGATCGACCAGCGCCACGAACACGAGCACCAGCCCCGCCGTCAGCAGATAGGCGTACCACGCCACGTCTGCCAGCGCGCCGAATTCGAGATAGGCGACCACGAACTGCACCAGCCCCACGCCGAGCGGGATGCCGATGCAGATGCCCATCACCGCCATGATGAGCACTTCGCGGTAGATGTACCCCGCCGCTTCCCTGCCGCGGTACCCGAGCACGCGCAGCGTGGCGATCTCGCGCACGCGCTCGCTGATGTCCATGTTCGTGAGGTTGTACACCACGAAGGCGCACAGCAGTAGCGCGAACACGATGACAAGAAGGGAAATGGGGATGAGCGTATCCGCGATCGCCGCGCCGCTCGTTGCGGCGAGCCTGTCCGCTATGTTGCGCAGCGAAAAGCCCGCGAACACGAGCGCAGTCGACCCCGCGACGGAGATGACCGTCATCAGCAGGTGCCCCTTGTAGCGGAACACGTTGCGCAGCGAAGACTTATAGCGGAAGGCGAGCCGCTTCCATAAAAACGGGATATGTTCGAGAAAGATCATTTTGCCCGCCTTGGGCGCGCGCGGGCGCAGAAGCTCCGCAGGCTGCGCGCCGAGAGAGCGCCGCACGACGTACCAGGTGACCGCGAGCGTTACGGCGAGCATCGCCGCGACGGAGATAAGCCCCGGCACGGGCTGCACGAACGCGCTCATGGCGGGAAGGAACAGGATCGCCGCAAAAGCGGGATAGATGACGACGGGCAGCAGCGTCAGCCCCACCGCTATGCCGACGACGCAGGCGAGCAGCGCGCAGCCCAGCGCGATGAGCAGGTACTTGCCCGCGATCGTTCTGCCGCCCAACCCGAGCGTGCGGTAGCAGCCGATGACGGCGCGCTCGTCCTCGACCATGCGCGTCATCGTGGTGAGCACCACGAGCGCCGTGACCGCGATAAAGAACACGGGAAAGATGAGCGTGATGACGGACACTTTGTCGCAGTACGATTCGAGGGTGACGCAGCTCGCGTTCTCCTCCGAGGTGAGAAAGGTGTATGCGGGGAACTGCTCTTCGAGCTGCGAAACGCGCTCCTCTATAAAGGCGTCGTA
The DNA here is from genome assembly GCA_949282395.1 of uncultured Bacillota bacterium. Classification (GTDB taxonomy): domain Bacteria; phylum Bacillota; class Clostridia; order Christensenellales; family Borkfalkiaceae; genus Borkfalkia. Next base: position 4,239 of record CASDPE010000083.1, read on the forward strand.
CTCCTCCGAAAGGTATTCGTACCGCGCCGATCCCTCAAAGGTCAGGTACACCTGCGTGACGGGCACGAAGGACGCGAACGCGCCCAGCGAGGACGCGGGCAGATACGCGACGAGCGAAAGCGGCTGCCCGTCCGCCCCGGGTTCCCCTTCCTGCGAAAACAGGAGCGGGCTCTCCGCGATCCCCGTTACGGTCAGCGTGACGGACATGCCGAACAATGTAAGCTCCGCCGTATCGCCGACGGCATAGCCGCCCGCGCAGGCGCGGTCGAGCAGGACTTCGCTCTCCTCGTCGGGGTATTCCCCTTCCGCAAGCGTGAGCGTATTCACCTGCCGCGGCGTATCGCCCAGCAGATATAGGCGCACGTTCTCCTCCCCGCCCGTTTCAAGGAGCGCCGCGCCCTCCGCCGCCGTGACAAAAGCGACGTCCGCAAGCGCTTCGATCTCCTCTTCCGAAAACCCGCTTTCGGATACGGCGATCGCGTCCGATACGTTCGCCGCGCGCAGTTCCTCCGAAAAAGAGCGGAGGATGGTCGGCGAAAGGGTGCCCAACCCCGAAACGAAAGCGATGCCGAGCAGGATGATGAACGCGACCGAAAGCAGCCGCGCCGTGTTGCCGCGCACGCTGCGCGTCACCGTTTTCAGAAAAGTGCGTTTCATACAAAAGCCCGAAAAATCTTGCTGCCCTAATTATAGCACGATCCGATAAAAAAGCAAAGGATCTATGCGGGTCTTGCTTTTTACGGGCAGTAAAATGTACGGAAACGCCGTAAAATTTGAAAATTTTGCGAAAAAAAGCAAACACCCGTTGACATTTCGGCGCAAACGGAGTATTCTATTATAAATACGGACAAAGATCGCGGGGCGCGGGCGCGCCTGCCCAAACGGAGAGGAAACTATGCACTGCCAGGAATGCGGAAACAAACTCATTTTAAAATTCTGTGAAAACGAGGGGCTCGTCCCCTATTGCGAAACGTGCGGGGAATACCGCTTCCCGCCCTTTAAAACGGCGGTGAGCATGTGCGTCGTCAACCGCGCGCTGGATAAGATCCTTTTGGCGCGGCACACGAACGGGCAGATGCTGCTGCTCGCCGGGTACGTCAAAAAAGGCGAATCCGCCGAAAAGGCGATCGCGCGGGAGATCCGCGAAGAGACGGGGCTGAACGTCGTCAAAACAAAGTACGTCGCTTCGCGCTACCATGAGCCGCGCAACGTGCTCATGCTCAACTTCCTTGTGAGCGTGACGGACGGCGAACTGAAATGCAACCCCGAAGAGATCACGGACGCGGGCTGGTACGATTTTGACGAAGCGCTCAAAACCGTGACGGGCGATTCCACTGCTGCCTTCTTTCTGAATTCGGATGTGACCGAACTGAAAAAGGGCCGTTTTTAAACGGCCCTTCCATACACCGCGGGGCGGCGCCGAATGCGCCGCCCCGCCGTTGCTTTGCCTGCGTTTTATCTGCTCCTGTAATTTTCGCAGCAGGTGCAGTTTTCCCCGTTGCAGCCGCAGCCGACAACGATCCTGTCTAACGTGCAGTTTTTGCCGTCGCAGTTGAAAACGCATTCGGAAACTTCGCAGCCGATGGCGCGATTGACCTTTTCCATAAAACCACCTCCGACGGGCAGTATGTGCGCCCGCCGTTTTTTTATGAGCGGTTGACTTTTCCGCCGTTTTGGTGTACAATGTTTCCAAACCAAAGAAAGCGAGGAACATGGCATGAAAGTCATTTTGAAGCAGGACGTAAAAGGAACGGGCAAAAAGGGCGACGTGCTGGACGTGAGCGACGGCTTCGCCAAAAACTTTTTGCTGAAAAAAAATCTGGCGGAAGTCGCCTCTTCTACGGCGGTGAACGTGCTGAACATGCAAAAGGAAGCGGCGGCGCGCAGGCGCGCGGAAGAGATCGCCGCCATCCGCGAAACGGCGAAAAAGATGGACAAAGCGACGGTGACCGTACCCATCCGCTGCGGCGAGAACGGGAAGGTGTTCGGCAGCGTCACTTCCAAAGAGATCGCCTCGCAGCTTGAAGGTCTCGGCTATGAGGTGGATAAAAAGAAGATCCTTTTAAAGGAACCCATCAAACAGGCGGGCGAGTACAATGTGGAGATCCGCCTGATGGAGGGCGTCGCCTGCAAGATCACCGTCATCGTAAAACCCGAATAAATTTTTTACGGCGATCCGCCCCGCGCATTCTGCGCGGGGCGGATGCTTTTACGGTCTGCGGGCGGCTGCGCGCAGCGGGGCGGCAAGCGCACCGCCCCGCCGCCCGCGCGCCTTTTGCAGCGCGCGGCAGAGCGCTTTGTACAGCTCCGCAAGCGGGATGACGGCGAGCGACGCGCCGAACACAACCGCCCACTGTACGGGCGTGAGCGGCGTGATGCCGAACGCTGCGCGCACGGGCGGGAACACGCACAAGAGCAGGTTCACCGCCACGCCGATGAACACCGTAAGAAAGAGCATTTTGTTGGAGAAAAAGCCCTTCCCGAACGCCGAACCGTATTCGGAGCGGATGTTGAAGGAGTGGAACAGCTCCAAAAAGGAGAGCGTGAAGAAGGTGACGCTGACGGCGGCGGCGTTGCCGTAGCTGTTGGCACAAAATACGAACACGCCCACGCACAGCGCCGTCTGCACAAGCCCGTAAAAGAGCACGCCGCACATGGACGGGCGCGAAAACAGCTCTGCCGCACGCGAAGGCGGGCGCAGCATCACGTCCTTTTCCGCACGCTCCGCCCCCAAGGAAAGGACGGGCAGGCTGTCGGTAATGAGGTTGATCCACAAAAGCTGCGTCGACGTGAGAAAATCCAGCCGCCAAAGTGCGAGGGTCACAAAGAGGATGCTCAAAACTTCCGCAAGGTTGGTCGCCAAAAAGAACAGAATGGTCTTTTTGATGTTGGAAAAGACGTGCCTCCCCTCCTCCACCGCCGTGACGATGGTGGAAAAGTTGTCGTCCGCGAGCACCATATCGGCAGCGCTTTTGGTCACATCCGTGCCCGAAACGCCCATGGCGATGCCGATATCCGCCTTGCGGATGCCGGGCGCGTCGTTGATCCCGTCCCCCGTCATGGCGACGACGTTGCCCGCTTTCTGGAACCGTTCCACGATCATGCGCTTGTGGCGCGGCGTGACGCGCGCAAACACGCGGCAGGCGGGGATGCGGCGCGCCTGCTCGGCTTCCCCCATCGCGTCCAGCTCGGCGCCCGTCAGCAGTTCGCGCTCCCCTTCGGCAATGCCCAGCCGCTCCGCAATGGCGAGCGCCGTCGCCTTATGGTCACCCGTGATCATGACGGGCGTGATGCCCGC
>CASDPE010000084.1 GCA_949282395.1 uncultured Bacillota bacterium
CGACAGGGAGTCCAGCACGAGGATCCGCCCGCCGTGCTCCTTTACGGCGGCTTCCGCCGCCGCGCGCGCCACGTTCACCGTGGGCGAAAGCCCGCCCGAGAGCGAAACGTGCAGGATCTCTGCCGCGCCCGCCGAAAGCAGCGCCGAAAAATGCTCGTAATGCCGTTCAAAATTGATCTGCGACGTGCGCGGCTTGCCGCCCCTGCGCTCGCGCTCGTAAAAATCCACGTACTGCGCATACTCGGTAAAGGCGTCCTCCCCTTCCGTGATGCGGCCGTCCTGTTCCATCACAAAGGGGAAGGCGAGCACCTTCAGATCCCTTTGCCGTATGTCCGCGGCGTAAAAATCGCACGTGGAATCGGACGAAACGATAAACTTTTCCATACTCTCTCCTGCGGCGCAGCGCCGCTCACCCGCGCGCTCACCCGCGCAGAATATACGTATTTTACCATATTCTTTGCGCAATGTAAAGAATTACGGCGCGCCTGCGGCGCGCGGAGGCAAGGTTTTTTCTTCCATACGGCGCGCGCGGCGGGTTTTTTTGCGCGGATACGGGGATATTTCCGAAAAGCGCTTGAAAATGCGGCGGATTTGAAGTATAATTGTATTTGAAAAATTTTGCAGTACGGGGCGGATATGGAACGGAACGACTGGCTGAAACTCAAAAGCGGAACGGACGTGCGCGGCACCGCGCTGGAAGGCGTGGCGGGCGAGCACGTCGACCTGACCGACGAGGCGGTGGAAGGCATCGTAAAGGCGCTCGTATACATGCTCGCGCAAAAGCTCGGCAAAACAAAGCTGACCGTTGCGATCGGGCACGATTCCCGCCTTTCGGCGCAGCGCATCTGCGCGGCGGCGGCAAAGGCGGTGACGGAGAGCGGGTGCGACGCGCTGTTGACGGGGCTTTCCTCCACGCCGAGCATGTTCATGCTGCTGCAAGAAAAGGATACCCCCGCAGACGCCTCGGTCATGATCACGGCGAGCCACCTGCCCTACAACAAGAACGGGCTGAAATTTTTTCTCCCCTCGGGCGGGTTCGAAGGCAAGGACGTCACCGCCCTGCTCACCCTCGCCGCCGAAGGGAAGGCGCTCACGGGCAAGGGCAGCGTGCGCGAAACGGACTACATCGGGCGTTACAGCGAAAACCTCGTTGCGTTCGTGCGCGAAAAGACGGGCGAGGAAACGCCGCTCGCAGGCAAAAAGATCGTCGTCGACGCGGGCAACGGCGCGGGCGGATTCTACGTCGAAAAGGTCTTAAAACCGCTGGGCGCGGACACCGCGGGCAGCCAGTTTTTAGACCCCGACGGCAGATTCCCCAACCACATCCCCAACCCCGAGAATAAGGAGGCGATGCGCTCCGTATGCGAGGCGGTGCAGCGCGCGCATGCGGACTTCGGCATCATCTTCGATACGGACGTCGACCGTGCGGGCGCGGTGGATAAAAACGGCGAAGAGATCAACCGCAACCGCCTGATCGCGCTCATCGCCGCCATCCTGCTCGAAGAGCACCCCGGCGCGACCATCGTGACGGACTCCGTCACGTCCGACGGGCTGGCGCAGTTCATCGCGGCGCACGGCGGAAAGCACTGCCGCTACAAGCGCGGGTACAAAAACGTGATCGACAAGGCGAAAGAGCTGTGCGCGGCGGGACAATACGCGCCCATCGGCATCGAAACGAGCGGGCACGCGGCCCTCGAAGAGAACTATTTCCTCGACGACGGCGCCTACCTTGTGACGCGCATCCTCATCACCGTCGCAAAGCTCGCGAAGGAGGGCAGGAGCGTTTCCGACCTCATCGCGGACCTGCCCGAACCCGCCGAAGCGGCGGAAGCGCGGCTGACCTTTACCGCGGGCGCAGACTTCAAAACGCTGGGGAATGCCGCCATCGAAGAGCTGAAAGCGTATGTTCCGACGGCGGAGGGGCTTTCGCTCGCGCCCGACAACTTCGAGGGCGTGCGCATCAACTTCGACAAGGACCATGGCGACGGCTGGGCGCTGGTGCGCATGAGCCTGCACGAGCCGATCATGCCCATCAACTTCGAGAGTAACACGGCGGGCGGCAACGCGAAGATCGCGGCGGCGCTGTATGCGTTTTTGAAGAGGTACCCCTTCCTCGTGACGGCGAACCTCGAAAAATATCTGTAAGCCCTCCCCCTTTCGCGGAGGCGGACGAAAACGGAAAACTGCCGCGCGGCGCGGCGCGCCCGCGCCGCGCGGAACAAACATAAAAATTTATAGTTCAAGGAGAATGATACAATGAACGACGTACGGCAGGAAACGGTAAACGCGATCCGCGTGCTCTCTGCGGAAGCGATCCAGAAGGCGAACTCGGGGCATCCCGGGCTGCCCTTGGGCAGCGCGCCCATCGGGTACACCATCTTCGCGGACTTTTTGAAGTTCAACCCGAAGGACCCGAAGTGGGACGATAGAGACCGTTTCATCCTCTCCGCGGGGCACGGCTCCATGCTCAACTACTCGCTTTTGTACCTCTTCGGGTATGACATCTCCAAAGAGGACATGATGAACTTCCGCCAGCTCGGGTACAAGACGCCCGGCCACCCCGAATACGGTCACACGCCCGGCATCGAAACGACGACCGGCCCGCTCGGGCAGGGCATCGCGAACGCCGTGGGCATGGCAGCCGCCGAGGCGCACCTCGCCGCCACCTTCAACCGCGAGGGCTTCCCCATCGTCGACCATTACACCTATGCGCTGTGCGGCGACGGGTGCCTGGAAGAGGGCATCAGCTACGAGGCATGCTCGTTTGCGGGCACGCATAAGCTGGGCAAACTCATCCTCTTCTACGACGACAACGACATCACCATCGAAGGCGATACCGACATCACCTTTAAAGAGGACGTCGCCATGCGCTTCAAGGCGCAGGGCTGGCAGGTGCTGAAAGTGGACGACGCGAACGATCTTGACCTGCTGCGCCGCACCGTGCGCAAGGCGAAGGCGGATACCGAGCGCCCCTCGATCATCATCTGCAAAACGGTCATCGGCTACGGCTCGCCGCTCGCAGGCTCGCACGAGTGCCACGGCGCGCCCCTCGGCACGGAGAACCTGCAAAAGCTGAAGGACAACCTCGGCTGGACGTGTGCGCCCTTCGAGATCCCCGAAGAGGTCGCGGCGCACTGCGCGGCGATCGCCAAAAAGGGCGTTTCCCGCCAGGGCAAGTGGAAGAGGATGTTCAAGGAATACGAGGCGAAGTACCCCGACCTTGCGGCGAAGTACAAGCTGTTCATGAGCGGGGAGCTGCCCGACCTGAAGAACAACGCCTCCCTCTTCGAGTTCGCAAAACCCGACGCGACGCGCAACACGAGCTTTGCCGTGCTCAACAAGCTCGCCGACCTCATCCCCAACCTCATCGGCGGCTCGGCGGACCTCGCGCCCTCCAACAAGTCCAACATGAAAAAGCGCGGCGACTTCACCGCGGAGGATAAGAGCGGGTCGAACATGCACTTCGGCATCCGCGAGCACGCGATGGCGGCGATCACCAACGGCATGCAGCTGCACGGCGGGCTGAAATGCTACTGCTCCACCTTCTTTATCTTCTCCGACTATATGAAACACGCAATGCGCCTCTCCGCGCTCATGCACCAGCCCGTCATCTACATCCTGACGCACGACTCCATCGGCGTCGGCGAGGACGGCCCCACGCACGAACCCGTCGAACAGCTCATTGCGCTGCGCTCCATCCCCGGCATGAAGGTGTACCGCCCCGCCGACGGCAAAGAGACGACGGCGGCGTGGATCTCCGCGCTCGAAGGGAACGCGCCCACCTGTCTTGTCCTCACCCGCCAGAACCTGCCGCAGTACGAAAATTCGGGGCTGGCTGCGCTCAAGGGCGGCTATGTGCTTGCCGACAGCGAAAAGGAGACGCCCGACGTGCTGCTCATCGCCAGCGGTTCGGAAGTGGAACAGTGCATGCAGGCGAAGGAGATCCTGAAAACGAAGGGCGTCGACGCGCGCGTCGTTTCCATGCCCTGCTTCGAGGAGTTCGAAAAACAGCCGCAGAGCTATAAGGACGAGGTGCTCCCGCCCGAAGTCAAGGCGCGCGTGTGCGTGGAGGCGGGTTCCCCCTACTCCTGGTACAAATACGCGGGCGATGCGGGCGAGATCATCGGCATGACGACCTTCGGCGCGAGCGGCCCCGCGAACAAGCTGTTCGAAATGTTCGGCTTCACGGCGGAGAACGTCGTCGAAAAGGCGTTCCGTTCGCTGAACAAAGTGTGACCCTGTCAAAAACACCGCGGCGCCGCGGGCAAAGCCCGCGGCGCCTGCTTTTTTAAAACGTATCGGAAAATGTGTACCGCGGGCGCGGCAAAGCGCCCGTACTTTTACGGCAGCATGCGGAACTTTGCCGCAAAGCGCAGCCCCGGCGACGTGTGCAAGAGAGTGAACGCGCCGTCTTCGTACACGCAGCGCTTGGCAAAGCGCCTGCCGTACAGGCTGCCGCGCAGCTCCAATATGCCGCTCTCCTCGTCGAAGCCGTACTCCCCTTCCGCCTGCCGCGCCTCGCCCTTGGCGGGCGCCGCACGCAGCAGGAACGTGCCGTCTTCGCGCAGTTCCACGGTGACGCTGCGGTACTGCCGCAGAACGTCTTCCCCGTTCAAAGCGGCGCTCTCGCAGGCATACACGCCCGTGTGCACGCCCGCAAACGTGCGCAGCGGCGTCAGCTTTTCCGCCGCGCAGCCGCCCGCCGCCAGCAGCGAAAAGAAGGCGAGCAGCAGCAAGGCAAGCAGCCCCGCCGCGGCGCCCGCCGCCAAAAGAACACGCAAAATGCCGTGCCCCGCATTTTTTGATTGCTTTTTACCCGAATTGACTGTATAATGGTACAAAGGCGTTTTCTCCGCATACAGTATGCGGAGCGGGGCGCGTTTTATGCGGCGGAGGAAGACATGAAATTCGACGTAGAACTTGTGGGAAAGATCGGCTCGATGGCGCTCATCGACCGGCAGGACAACATCATCGACTACACGCGGGTCGCGCGCCTTTCGCGCGAGCTGCGCCCGGGCTGGATCTGGATATCCAGCGGCGCAACGGAGATCGGGCGGCTGGATTATATGATGCGCGCGGGGCACGAACTGCCCGACACGGAGGACGCGAAAACCGACTACGCCGCGCAGGGGCAGGCGATCCTCATGCAGACGTACCGCCAGTTCGTGGACAGCAAGTATTCCGTACGGCAGATCCTTTTGGAACACAACCACTTCAACGACGAGGCGCGCAGGGAACACCTGCTGCGGCTGCTTTTGCGCTGCCGTGACCAGAACGCCATCCCCATCATCAACTACAACGACCCCCTCTCTTCGGCGGAGAGCCGCCGCATGGAGCTTGCCGCGCTCTCGCGCGCGAACCCCAACGTGCACGAATATTACGACAACGATGAGACAGCCGCGCAGGTCGCCTGCCTCGTCCACGCCCAAACGCTGCTCATCCTGACCAGCGCGGACGGCATTTACGCCGACCCGAACGACCCCGCCACGCTCATCGAAGAGATCGGCGGGAAGGACGCTTACGAGCTGGAACAGAACATCGAAGAGGCAAAATCGCACTGCTGCGGCGCTTCCCGCAAAGGGGCGAACGGCGCGGGCGCCAAACTCGGCTACGTAAAGGAAGCGGCGCTGCAGGGCACGACAGTGTACATCGCCAACGGCAAATACAGCATTGCAGATATCCTTGCTGGGAACGTGCGCCGCACCGCCATCCGCCTGCGCTAACGCCGCGGCGAAGGGATTTTCATTGACAAACCAAGCGCATTCTGTTACAATACCATCGGCGCGCATGGCGCGGCAAACGGAATACGCTTTTTACGGAAGGTTGGCGGAGCGGTCGATCGCGGCGGTCTTGAAAACCGTTGAGGTGATGAGCCTCCGGGGGTTCAAATCCCTCACCTTCCGCCAGAGCCCGTAACACACAATATACAGTGTGTTGCGGGCTATTTTATACTATATATTGATTTTTTGTCACAAAACAGTGCCAAAATCATGGGAGATTTCGTAAAATGTTACTAAAATTTGTCACTTAAAATTCTAAAAAAGACAGAGCCGCTTAACGACTCTGCTTTTTAAAGTATGCTATCAATTTTCCTACAAAAATTTTCTATAAGAAACACAAAATTAAAATTCTTACTTTGCGACGATCCCCGATCCCATCGGAAACGTCGGGTCTTTCTTTGTGATCGCCAACAACCGTCTCGCTGCCCCGTCCGGTTGATTCCTGCCGGATTCCCACGCCTCAACCGTTTTGACCGACACACCGATATACTTTGCAAACAAGGCTTGCGTCATCCCCGTGCTGCGCCTGATCTCTTTGATGTCGGCAGGCGTAAACGTTTCCAACGGCAAAACGACCCTGACTGTTTTCCTTGCCGATAAATTCCCCTTATTGTATTCGATCGCCTGCTCTAACCCCTTCTTGATATCCTCATAAATGTTCATACGTTTTTACCTCTCTTTTATGGATCGCTTTTTAGCTGTTCCTCAAGTATTGCTACCAATCTGCGGATCTCGTTCCTCTCTTCTTTCGTCAAATTTTCTTTCTCGTTTTTAGTATATGCCGTAAGCAGATAGATCTTCTCGTACACCTCGAAGTCTATGTAGATCACACGAACCCCACCGCTCTTACCTCTATGTTCAAACGCAAATCTCATCTTGCGAACGCCGCCCGTCCCCTGCATTACGGCCCCTACTTTCGGATCGGCAAGCAATTCATCTTGCAACCTCCGCAAATCCGTATCCGTTAACCCTAAATCCTCCCATCTCGTCCTGAATATCGGTAATTCTACAAATTCTCGCCGCATAATTTCTCTCCCCGTTCCATGTACATTATACCCTATTTAATAGGGGATGTCAAGGCTTTTATCAAATCTTTTTCTTAAACAAACATACGCTTTGGCACGGATATATATTTCATAGAACAACTCCCCGATCACCGATATACTATCGGCAAAAAAACAAGTATGCGCAGCTCTGTTTTTGCCGTGTTTTTGCCGATACGGGAACCATAGCCCGCCAAAGCAAAAAGCCGCGGCGACATCGCCGCGGCTTTTGCCTGCGCTTTTTTCTTATTCTTCGCTGAAAAAGACGCGCTTCCCCTTTTCGGTGTGCAGCACATCGAAAATAACGATCTCGTTTTCGCCGCGGCGCATCAGCGGGGCGGGGATAAACAGCTTGTTTTCGGAATGCGCGATCTCCCAATGCCTGCCGAGGTTGAACCCGTTCAGGAACACGGCTCCCCGCGTGAACCCCGCAAGCCGCAGCAGCGCGTCGCACGGCGCGGTGCAGCCAAAGGTGTAGCGGTAAAAGGCGGGGCAGTTTTTTTGCGCCTTCCCGCAAAACGCAGCGGGAAGTTTTTCCATGCTCAGCCCGTACATGCGGTAACCGAAACACTTGGAATACGCGTTGTAACCGAGATCATGCAGCACGAGATCCCCGATCAGCCCCTTGCGGTCGTACAATTCCTTGC
>CASDPE010000085.1:0-7414 GCA_949282395.1 uncultured Bacillota bacterium
GCTGCGATTTTTTTTGCTTGTCGGTCTCTCTTCCATGGTTCAGCCCTGCAGCGATCGGAGCAGCCCGCCCTTGTCGATGATGTTCTGTATGAACGGGGGGAAGGGCTCTGCCTGAAAGCGCTGCCCCGTCGTTTCGTTCACGATCTCGCCCTTGGCAAGGTCGCAGGAAACAACGTCGCCCGCCTTGATGTTCTTCACGGCGGCGGGGCATTCGAGGATGGGCAGCCCGATATTGATGGAGTTGCGGTAAAAGATGCGCGCAAAGGAATTGGCGATGACCAGCGAAATGCCGCTCGCCTTGATGGCGATGGGTGCGTGCTCGCGCGAAGAGCCGCAGCCGAAGTTGTCTTCCGCCACGATGATGTCGCCCTTTTTCACCTTTTTCACGAAGTCTTTGTCAATGTCTTCCATGCAGTGCGAGGCAAGCTCCTGCTCGGAGGTGGTGTTGAGGTAGCGCGCGGGGATGATCACATCCGTATCCACGTCGCTCTTGTATCTGAAAACAGTTCCTTTTACAGTCATGGTGGTTTCCTCCAATTAAACCTTTTTACGCGGACTTAAATCTGATCCGGGGTAGCGATCTTGCCTGCGACCGCGCTCGCCGCCGCAACGTACGGGGAGGCGAGGTACACTTCGCTGTCTACATGCCCCATCCGCCCGACGAAGTTGCGGTTGGTGGTCGCCACCGCGCGCTCGCCCGCGGCAAGGATGCCCATGTGCCCGCCCAGGCAGGGCCCGCAGGTCGGGGTGGAGACGACGGCGCCCGCGTCGATGAACACGTCGAACAGCCCTTCGTGCATCGCCTGCTTCCAGATGGTGTTGGTCGCGGGGATGACGATGCAGCGCACGCCCTTGGCAACGTGCCTGCCGCGCAGGATGTCCGCCGCGATGCGCAGGTCGGAGATGTGCCCGTTCGTGCAGCTGCCGATGACGACCTGGTCGATCTTCACATCCCCCCACGCTTCGGGCGTGCGGGTGTTTTCGGGCAGGTGGGGGAAGGAGACCGTCGGTTTGAGCGCGGAGAGGTCGACCTCGATCGTGCGTTCGTATTCGGCGTCGGGGTCCGCTTCATACACGCGGATCTCGCGCCTGAACCTGCCGTTCAGGTATGCGCGCGTCACGTCGTCCACGGGGAAGATGCCGTTCTTCGCGCCCGCTTCGATCGCCATGTTGCAGATGGTGAAGCGGTCGTCGATGGAGAGGTACTGCACGCCGTCGCCCGTGAACTCCATCGACTTGTACAGCGCGCCGTCCACGCCGATCAGCCCGATGATGTGCAGGATGATGTCTTTGCCGCAGATGTATTTTGCGGGCTTGTTTTTGAGCACGAACCTGATCGCCGAAGGCACTTTGAACCAGCACTTGTTGCTCATCATGCCCGCAGCCATGTCCGTCGAGCCCACGCCCGTGGAAAAGGCGCCGAGCGCGCCGTAGGTGCAGGTGTGGCTGTCTGCGCCGATGACCAGGTCGCCCGCGCCCACCAGCCCCTTTTCAGGCAGCAGGGCGTGTTCGATGCCCATTTCGCCGACGTCGAAAAAGTTTTCCACGCCGTATTTGTGCGCAAACCCACGCACCGTTTTTACCTGTTCCGCCGCTTTGATGTCTTTATTCGGCGTAAAGTGATCCATGACCAGGCTCACGCGCTCGGGGCACTTCACGCAGGGGCAGCCCGCGCCTTCAAACGCTTTGACCGCCACGGGCGAAGTGATGTCGTTGCCCAGCACCATATCCAGCTCCGCATTGATCAGCTGACCCGCTTTCACGCTCTCTAAGCCCGCGTGCGCGGCGAGGATCTTTTGCGACATTGTCATTCCCATAGCCTTTTCTCCTTGCTTTTTGTTGACAGCATTATACCACAGGTGCTATACTTTTGTAAACAATTTATAAAATGGATAATTTTAATCGTCTTCATTCGATTTTTCGATTGCGGGCGAATCGGAGGGGAAGAGCGGTGAACAGCGAAGCCATCCGCACCTTTTTGATGCTTTCCAAACTGAAAAACTTCACGCGCACGGCGGAGCGCATGTACGTTGCGCAGTCCACCGTCACCAACCGCATCGCCGAATTAGAGGCGGAAACGGGCAAAAAACTGTTTGTGCGCGGGCAGGGCGGCGTGGAGCTGACGGAGGCGGGCGTCCTGTTTTTAAGTTACGCGCAGCGCATCAGCGATCTGGAGGAGAGCTTTATCCGCGACGTCAACGCCGCGTCGCGCTATGCGCGCACGCTGCGCGCGGGCGCGATCAACGCCGTGTACGAAAGCGGGCTGTACCCGCTTCTGCGCGACTTTTTCGCGCGCGAACAGGGCGTGGCGCTCAAAGTGGTGCTCGGGCATTCCGCCGACCTTTTGCAGATGCTGCAGGAGGGCATGCTCGACGTCGCTTTTTGCTACCTGCCCCTCAAAAAGGCGGGATACGTGTGCAAAAAGTTCTCTTCGGACAGGCTCGTGCTCGTCGTCAGCCCCGCGCGCAACGAATACAGGGAGGGCATCCGCAAGGAACAGCTTGCGGGCTGCGAATACCTGATGTGCAACTTTGCCTTCGGCGACGCGGGCGAATACGTGCGCTCGCTGTTCCCGCCGCGGCACGCCTTCCGCTTTGAGATCGATAACAGCAGCAAGCTCACGCAGTACCTTGTGGACGGGCAGGGGTACAGCTTTCTGCCCTATAAAATGGCGGAACGGGAGATCGCCGCAGGCAGGCTGGAAGTGGTGCGCACGCTCGGCTTTTCCGCGCCGGAGCTCGTCTGCCACTGTTCCTATAAAAAGGGGAACGCGCTTGCGGAAGAGCTCTTGCGGGGCAGGGCATAAAAAGCGGAGGGGGTGCCCTTCGTTTTTTTATGAAGTGAAGATCAGAGAACGGGGCTTTGTGTTGCCGTGTCTATAACGATGACTTCGCCGTTTGACTGCCCCAAAACATAGTGCGATGGATCGCGCTTGTAGATCATAAGATAATTGAAATCCAAAAGCTCGTTCCAATTTATATCTGCAAGATAGTAATGCGCCTGCGGAGAAATGTCGATATCCCTGTAGTCGCTTTCCGTGCAGGGGGTAGCAGGATCGGTCTTATTCAGCAAATCGATCATTTCTTTAAAAGAAAGCGCAAAAGGCCACGGCGCAAGGAAAGGGGCTTCGTCATAATTGCCGGGGACGATCAAGAATAGCTCTTCCCCGTCCTTTTCGCCGATGACCGCCATCAGGTAGTGGCTGCGTGAGCTTTCGGGCCAATACTTTTCGGGGGCAGTTCCGATCGTATACACTTTTTGCATGCCGAACTCTTCCGTTGCGATCTCTTCGGCGGTCTCGATGCCGCGTTCGGGATAGATCGTCAAGGCGCAGGAAGGCAGCGTGAGGCAAAGCAACAGTGTAACGATGCAGAACAGAAATTTTTTCATAGAAATTTACCTTTTTGAAAGATTTGATTACCAAGGGAGAACAACGACTGCTGCATTACTATAAACGCCGCTGATCGTATAATTGAAATAACGAGAATTGCCCCATCCGTCCGCGATTTTGAGGAGTTCTTCTCTTTGAACGCTTCCGTCTTCAAATTGTAAATGATAATAGGAGTAGCCGTAAGCAACAAACGTATGAGCATTTGCCAGTCCGCTGTAATGGTAATAGTTGATCGTTAGCGATGTATTATCTACCGGAACAGGTAAGGGTGAAGATGTAGATTGAGTAAAATAATAATCGGTAGAAGTTATAAAAATCGGGCGTCCGCTTGATAATTGCGACATCATATTATCAAAATTCAAATTTTTTTCAATACTGATGGTACGCCCTTTTTCTTCAATCAGCCGTTTGAACCCATTGTAACAATCATCAGGAAGCGTTCCACCGGTTCCGAAAATCCAATTTGTATTCATATAGTCGTAGAATATATTCATATATTGAATGGCTGCGGAGTCATTCATATTGCCATTGATCATTTCAGAGGCATCTAGATTTAAAATATTATTGTCATATTTTTTGTTCCAATAATTGAGCATGATTACGCCCGCTGCGTTTGCGCAGTTGTTCGGATTTGTGTTTGAAGTTAACGATGTTGAGTAATTGCAATGAAAATCAGGGATCGCGTATTCATAGAGTCCGCTATAACGGAAAGGAATCGTTCTGGTATAGGGGACGCGATAATCGCCGCCACATGCTGCATAAAATATTGGGTCTTCGGTTGCAGTAAATGTGAAAGCGCCCATGTTTTCAGCATTATAGTATTGTCCGTTCTGTTTAATTATGTAGTAGCCGATGGCGGGATAGATATACATACCGTCTTTCCCGAAATAGGGGGAGAATGTACCGAAGCGCAATTCGATCAGATGATAGTTGTTTTCTATGTAAAAGAAAATTGCATAGCCGTTTTCTTGTGATGTTGTAAATTCAATTATGTATCCAGCCCAAGATTCATCCGAAAAATGGATATCTTCTACGGCGTAATTTTGTATGGTGAAGAAGCGATCTTCTTGGGAGCCGAGAGTATAAATTGCTGTAAAAAGCTGCGTTTCCTCTTCTATGGTAAGCGGAACTTCATGGATTGCTTCGGTTATGTTTTCAGACGAAATGTTGTCTGACGAAAGAATGTTCGTATAAGATAATACCGAAGCGGTCAATTTCCCGTCACATGCAGTTTGCGGTTGGTGTATTTCTTTTTGTGAGGCAGGTGCTTCTGCGGCGATTGCCGTTTGAGGAGAAGAAATGACATAAATGCTGATGAGGGCAAGGGAGAGAGCAAGTAAAATACTCGCAAAGTGCATCAGATACATTTTAATTCTTTTCATCTTGTTTTCCTCCTATAATTTTTTACAACACAAGTATACCATAAAAAATTTGCGAGCGCAAGACGGAAATGAAAAGAAATGTCAAAAAATTACAATTTAAAACAATCTGTGCAACGCGATGGTTTCTCGCATGTTCTGCACTTATCCCCAAAAGATTTGCACAATGTGGATAACTTTTTGTGACATACCGCAGCGGCGGGGAGAAAAAAGGGCAAAAAAGGACTGTATTTGTAAAATTTTGTAATATTTGTAGAAAAGCTCAGCCGATTTTTTACAAAGAACGGGGCGGCGCCCGTCGCCGACCGCAGGGTTGTGGATAAAAAGAGCGCCTTCCGCCAAACGGCGGAAGGCGCAGAACATTCGTGTTTCAGCGGCGCGTCATCAGCGCATAGTCGATGGAATCGGTCAGGGCAAGCCAGCTCGCTTCGATGATGTCCTCCGAAACGCCGACGGTCGTCCAGCTGTCGGTACTGTCTGCCGAGGTGATGAGCACGCGCACCTTTGCGGCGGTCGCCTTGGCGGAATCGAGCACGCGCACCTTAAAGTCGGTGAGGGATACGCGCGCCACGGCGGGGTAAAAGTCGGCAAGGGCGGAGCGCAGCGCCAAGTCCATGGCGTGCACGGGGCCTTCGCCGTCGGAAGCGGCGATCTTGGTCACGCCGTTTACGCGCACTTTGATGATGGCGGAGGCGACTTTGCCCTCGATGGCGGGCTGTTCGTTGATGACCTTGTAATTGATGAGGTCGAAGGAGTTTTTGTACTGCCCCAGGATCTTTTTCACAAGCAGCACAAAGCTCGCTTCCGCCGCTTCGTATTGGTAGCCCGCAAGCGCCCGCTCTTTGAGCGCGGCGGCGATCTGTGTCATCTCCTTCCCGTTTTTGTCCAGCTGCGGGAAGTAGTTTTTCAGCTTTTCATAGATGGCGCTCTTGCCCGAAATTTCGGATAAGAGGAATTTGCGCTTGTTGCCGATGGAGGCGGGGTCGATGTGCTCGAAGGAGGAGGAGTATTTGAGCACGCCGTCCGCATGCATGCCCGCTTTGTGCGCGAACGCGTTCATGCCCACGTACGGGCTGTTGGCGGGGATGGCGGCGTTTGCCGTTTCCGCAATGGTCATCGCCGCCTCGTAAACGTCTTTCAGATGTTCGGGCGGGATGCACTCGTAACCGCGCTTCAATTGCAGGTTGCAGATCAGCGTGCACAGATTCGTGTTGCCGCAGCGTTCGCCGAAGCCCAAAAAGGTGCCCTGCACCTGCCGCGCGCCCGCGCGCACCGCCTCGATGGACGCCGCAACGGCAAGCCCGCCGTCGTTGTGGCAGTGGATGGCGACGATCTTTGCGGGGAACGCCTCGCATACCGTCTTTACGATCGTGTACGCCTCGTCGGGGAAGATGCCGCCGTTCGTGTCGCACAGGCATAAAACTTCCGCGCCCGCTTCCGCCGCGGCGGAAAGCGCCTGCATCGCGTAGCCCGCGTCCGCCTTGTACCCGTCAAAAAAGTGCTCCGCGTCGAACACGACCTTTTTGCCGTGCTGCGCCAAAAAGCGCACGCTCTCTGCGATCATGGCAAGGTTTTCTTCGGGCTCTGCTTTCAGAACGTCGGTCACGTGGCGGATGTGGCTTTTGCCGAAGATGGCAACGTACTCCGTGTTCGCCGCCAGAAGCGATTTCAGGTTCGCGTCCTCTTCGGGCGCTATGCCCTTGCGGCGGGTGGAGCCGAAGGCGACGATCTTTGCGTGTTCGAACTTTTTGCCCGCAATGCGCTGAAAGAACTCCGCCTCCGCAGGGTTGGAGTAGGGGTTGCCCGCCTCGATGAAGTCGACGCCCAGCCTGTCCAGCGTGTCAATGACGCGCAGTTTGTCCTCCACCGAAAAGGAGATGTTCGCACCCTGCGCGCCGTCGCGCAGGGTGGAGTCGAATGTCAGAAGTTTTTTGTGTTCCATAGGTGTGTTCCTTTCACGAAAAAAGTTTTAAAAGAGATAAAACTTTTTTCCGTGATTTGAGGGGACAACCGCTGCCCTCGTCGGAGCAGTCGGCTGCGCTCTCGCTTTGCCCCAAGGAGCAAAGCTCGCAGGCGTACTCCGCTTCTCCTCTTCCCAAAAATCTCGCAGTGCTTCGCACGCTGCGATTTTCGGGAGCCCTGTAATTGGTCGGGACAGCCGTTTTCCCCTCTGCGCATGACCTTTAAAGGCTCTCTTATCATAAGTCATGCGCATTCACCTCTTTCGGGTGAGCCGAAAGTTTTCGGCAAATTGAGTGCGCTTAGCCAAAATTGCGATTTTGGCACGCGCAGTAAGATTATTAAAATAATAACTCGCGCAAGGAAAATCGCATTTTTCCGCAGCGCAACCCAATTTGGCAATTCCTTGCCTCTTGCAGGAAAGGTGAATGCGCCGCACTTCTATAATGGTGTGCCCTATAAGGTGCGGCGCTGAGGAAAACCTCCGCCATCTCGAACAAAGTGAGAGTGGTGGGGTTGTCCTCAAATCGCAGGATTTCGCAGGCAGCAGCCTGCCGAGAAATCCGCGAGCACGTTACTTCCGAAACGCCGCTCCCTTGCTCGCGCTCGTGACCTGCGCGCGGTAGCGTTTTAGGTACCCGTCTACGGGTTTTTCGAGCGGGGTGAAGGCGTTCAGCCGCGCGGC
>CASDPE010000085.1:7449-12437 GCA_949282395.1 uncultured Bacillota bacterium
ATGTCGATGATGTCGCCCTCGCGCACCACGCCGATCGCGCCGCCCGCCGCGGCTTCGGGGCATACATGCCCGATCGCAGCGCCCCGCGTCGCGCCCGAAAACCTGCCGTCCGTGATGAGCGCCACGTCCGCGCCCAGCCCCGCGCCGACGATCGCCGAGGTAGGGGAGAGCATTTCGCGCATGCCGGGGCCGCCCTTCGGGCCTTCGTAACGGATGACCACCACGTCGCCCTTCACGATCTTGCCCGTCGAAATGGCTTCCATCGCCGCCTCTTCGCTGTCAAACACGCGCGCGGGGCCGCTGTGGCGGAGCATCGCGGGGTCGACCGCGCTCTTTTTGACGACCGCGCCCTCTTTTGCGAGGTTGCCTTTGAGGATCGCCAGCCCGCCCGTCTTGGAATAAGGGGCGGAGAGGGGACGGATGACGCGCTCGTCGAGCACGCGCGCGTTCTTTACGCGCTCCGCCTGCGTCACGCCCGAAACGGTCATGGCGGTGCCGTCGAAGAGGCCCGCGTCCTCCAACTCTTTGATGACCGCGGAGATGCCGCCCGCCTCGTTCAGGTCCTCGATGTAGTCCGCGCCCGCGGGAGCGAGCTTGCAGATGTGCGGCGTCTTTGCGCTGATCTCGTTGAACGCGTCGATGGAGAACTCCTCTTCGCTCATGCCCATCTCGCTTGCGAGCGCCAGAAGGTGCAGCACGCTGTTCGAGCTCGCGCCGATCGCGTTGTCCACCGCGACGGCGTTTTTCAGCGCCTTGGGCGTGATGACGGAAGAGGGGCGGATATTGTTTTTAACGGCGTTCATCACCGCTTCGCCCGTCTCTTTGGCGATCATGATGCGGCGGGAATAGACCATGGGGATGGTGCCGTTACCGGGCAGCGAAATGCCGAGTGCCTCGGTGAGGCAGTTGAGGCTGTTCGCCGTGAACATGCCCGAGCAGCTGCCGCAGGTCGGGCAGGAGGAGCATTCGTATTCATGCAGCTCCGCTTCGTCGATCTTCCCCGCGTTGAAAGCGCCCACCGCCTCGAACATGGAGGAGAGGGAGAGGCGCTGCCCGTGCATTTTGCCCGCGAGCATCGGTCCGCCCGAAACGAAGGCGCAGGGCAGGTCCAGCCGCACCGCCGCCATCAGCATGCCGGGGATGATCTTGTCGCAGTTGCCCACGAACACCACGCCCGAGAAGGCGTGCGCCCGCGCCAAAATTTCCGCGCTGTCGGCGATGACTTCGCGGGAGGGGAGGGAGTAGCGCATGCCCGCATGCCCCATCGCGATGCCATCGCACACGCCGATGGAGGGCACGACGACGGGTTTGCCGCCCGCCGCGATGACGCCCTCTTTGACCGCCTCGGCGATCTTGTCGAGGTACATGTGCCCCGGGATGATGTCGCTCTGCGCGCAGATGATGCCGATGATCGGCTTTTTCATCTCGCTGTCCGTCCAGCCGAGCGCGCGCATCAGCGAGCGCTGGGAGGACATTGCCGTGCCTTCCGAAAAGATGTTTTGCATGAGTGTTCCCTTCCGTCCGAATTAAATTTTCTTGTTTTGGCAGCGGCTTTCCGGCTTTCGGCATTGCTGCGTACAGCCGTGCGCCGTTACAGATTTTTATAAAAGAACAATTCCGCCGCTTCCTGCGGGGCGGCAAAGCCGCGCATGTTCAGCGAACCGCATTCGGTATAGCCGTACCGCCCGAAAAAGGTTCGCCCCTTTTCGTCCGCGCGTGTTGAAAGCAGCGCTGTTTTGTGCCCCGCGGCGCGGAGCATGGTTTCCCATGCCGCGAGCGCGCTTTTTCCGTATCCTTTTCCCTGCATATCCCCGCAGAGCAGGAGCAGGTTCAGAAAGGGGAGTTCTTCCCACAGCAGGGTATAGTGCAGGACGCCGACCTGTTTCCCGCCGTCCTCGATCACAAAGGCTTCGCCGCTTCGGGGCAGTGTTTTGCCCAAACGCTGCCAGAATTCCGCGTCGGCGGCATTTGTTTTGCGCAGGGTAAGCATGCTCAGATGGATTCGTTGTAATCCACGAGGTCGTTCAGGCATTTTTCGCCGCGCGCCAGGGCGATCGTGCCCGTGCGCGCAAGCTCCAGGATGCCGTACGGTTCGACGACCTTGACGAACGCGTCCAGCTTGCTCGGCTCGCCCGTGATCTCCAGAATGAGCGTTTCGGGGGAGAGGTCGACGATCTTCGCCTTGTAAATTTCCTTGATCTCGATGATCTCCGAGCGCTTTTCGGCGGGTGCGGAGACCTTCATGAGCAGCAGTTCGCGGTAAATGGAGTCCGCTTCTTCCGCCAACGCGATCTTCTTTACGTCGATCAGCTTGTCGAGCTGTTTCGTCATCTGCGAAAGGATGTATTCGTCGCCGTTGAGCACGATGGTCATGCGCGAAAGGTGTTTGTCCTCCGTCGCGCACACGCAAAGGCTTTCGATGTTGAACCCGCGGCGCGCGAACAGCCCCGAAACGCGGGTGAGCACGCCGCTCTTGTTGGCGACCAGCGCCGTGATCGTATATTTTTCCATGGTTTCCGCTCCTCTCAGACTTTTGTCATGATGTCGTCGAACGACTTGCCCGGTGCGATCATGGGCAGCACCTTGTCGTCCATGCCGATCTTGCAGTCCACCAGCACGGGGCCGCCCTCCGCCTCTTTGAATGCCGCGGTCAGCACGGGCAGGACGTCCTTTTCGCCCGCGATGGTCATGCCCTTTGCGCCGAACGCTTCGGCAAGTTTCACAAAGTCGGTGTTCTTGTCGAGCATGGTCTGCGAATAGCGCTTGCCGTAGAAGAGTGTCTGCCACTGCCGCACCATGCCGAGCACGCTGTTGTTCATCAGCAGGATCACGAGCGGCAGCCCTTCTTTGACAGCGGTGCTCATCTCGTTCAGATTCATGTGGAAACACCCGTCGCCCGTCACGAGCACCGTCTTCCTGCCCGTGCCGATGCACGCGCCGATCGCCGCGCCCATGCCGTAGCCCATCGTGCCCAGCCCGCCGCTCGAAAGGAAGGTGCGCGGCTTTTCGAACTTGCAGTACTGCGCCGTCCACATCTGGTGCTGCCCCACGTCCGTCGCGACGGGCGTGTCCGCGTCGGTGAATTTTCCGAGCGCGGAGAGGATCTTATAGGCGGGCAGGGTGCTGTCGAAGTTGCCCGCTTCGTAATCGCGGTAGGCGGTCACTTCTTTGAGCCACTCTTTGCGGTCCGCCTGTTCTAAGAGGGGAACGAGCGTCTTTAAAATTTCGTTCACGTCCGCCATGACCGAGAGGTCGGTGGGCACGTTCTTGTCGATCTCGGCGGTGTCGATGTCGAACTGAATGATCGTCTTGCCCGCGCGGAATTTTACGCGGTCGCCCGCCACGCGGTCGGAAAAGCGCATGCCGCACGCGATGATCGTGTCCGCACGGCGGAACGATTTCGCCGCCGCGTCCGTGCCGTGCATGCCGACCAGCCCCAAAAACTGTTCGTCGGAGGCGGGGTAGCTGCCCAGCCCCATCAGCGTGGAGCACACAGGCGCCTGGATCTTTTTCGCAAATGCCAGAAGGTTCGCCGAAGCGTCCGCGCGGATACAGCCGCCGCCCGCGATGATGAGGGGGCGCCTGGACTTTGCGATCGCCTGCGCGACCTCGGTCAGCTTGTCTGTGGAAACGCCCTTGGGCACATAGGCGGCGGGCGCCTTCTCTTCATACTCGCACAGCTCGGTCTGCAGGTTTTTGGGGATGTCGATGAGCACGGGTCCCTTGCGCCCCGAACCCGCGATATAGAACGCTTCGCGGATGGTGTCCGCAAGCTCTTTCACGTCCTTGACGATGTAGTTGTGCTTTGTGATGGGCATCGTGATGCCCGCGATGTCCACTTCCTGGAAGCTGTCGCGCCCGAGGTTGGCGACCGTCACGTTGCCCGTGATGGCGACGAGCGGAACGGAGTCCATGTACGCCGTCGCGATGCCCGTAACGAGGTTGGTCGCGCCGGGGCCGGAAGTCGCAAGGCATACGCCCGTCTTGCCCGTCGCGCGCGCATACCCGTCCGCCGCGTGCGCTGCGCCCTGTTCGTGCGCCGTCAGTACATGGCGGAGCGTTCCGTCGCGGTACAGCGCGTCGTAGATATCCAGCACCGTGCCGCCGGGGTATCCGAAAATGGTATCCACGCCCTGTTCTTTCAGGCAGCGGATGAGGATCTCTGCACCGGTCAGTTTCATGTTCGTTCTCCTTCCGTTTGCGCGCGGGGCGTGTGCCGCCCGCCGCGGGATGCTCCGTTTTGCTCTGCCTTGCGCCTGCCGTATGGCGCGCATACGGGAGGGCGGCGCTTAGCGGGAGCATTCTTCTGCGTTTTTATATATAGAAAGATAGTTCTCTTATTGTATTCCAAAATCGGCGCCGTGTCAAGCGTTTCGCCTGCCGCCGCGGCAGGGCGGAAGGGGCGGCAAACGGAAAAATTTGCTTTCGGCGCAAAAAAGGAGAGCAAAAACAGTTGACAAACCCGCTTTCATGCTATAAAATTAGATAGCTTTCCTTTGAAGGGCGGTTTATCGCGGGGTGGAGCAGTTCGGTAGCTCGTCGGGCTCATAACCCGAAGGTCGCAGGTTCGAATCCTGCCCCCGCAACCACGTCGTTGCACGGCGAAAATCGCAACAGCTCGCGCAAAGCGCAAGCTGTTCGCGTTGACGCCGGCAACTCCTTCTTCCCAAAAATCTCGGGCTGCGCCCTGCGACTGTTCGCGTTGACGCCGGCAACTCCTTCTTCCCAAAAATCTCGGGCTGCGCCCTGCGATTTTCGGGAGCCCTAGTAAGGGAACGCGATGCGTTTTGCAAGAGTCTGCGCTGCGCGCAAACTCTTTGCATTGGCGTCGGTTCCTCCTTCTTCCCAAAAATCTCACTTCGTTGCGATTTTCGGGAGCCCTTGTAAGTTTGCACGGCGAAAATCGCAACAGCTCGCGCAAAGCGCAAGCTGTTCGCGTTGACGCCGGCAACTCCTTCTTCCCAAAAATCTCGGGCTGCGCCCTGCGA
>CASDPE010000086.1 GCA_949282395.1 uncultured Bacillota bacterium
GAGCATGTCCCTTATCACCGCCTTTTTGCTCAGCGGGCGCAACCTGCTCACCAAAAAGGCGCGCACGGCGGTCACCGCCATTGCGGGCAGCATCGGCATCATCAGCGTCTGCCTCGTGCTGGCGCTTTCCAGCGGCTTTTCCGCTTACATAAACAAGACGGAAGAGGATATGCTCTCGTACTACCCCGTGCAGGTCACCGAAACGACGATGGATCTGACGGCGGCGATGTCCAGCTTCATGAGCGGTTCCACTTCCAACATCGAGCTGGATAAGATCGAGGATAAAGTGTACGTCAACTCCTTCCTTTCGCAGCTCGCGCAGGGCATGACGACGTCGAACGATCTGAGCAGCGGCAACGCCTATACGGATGAGGCGGGGAACAAGGTCAGCTACCTCGATTACGTCGCGTCCATGCCCGAAGAGCTCTACTACGCCATCTATTACGGCTACGGCGTGGGGCTCACGAACAACCTGTTCACGAGCGTGGGGGTCGGGTCGGACGTGACGAGCCACCTCGGTATCCCGCAGGAGCGCGTGCACCTTTCGATGAGCATGTTGCGCGAATATTATACGCAGATCCTGATGACGGCGGCGGACGAATACGCTTCGCTGGTGCAGTTCGTCGATTTCTTCACGGACGTCGTGAACGCGATGCCGGGCACCGCGGCGGTCGGTGAAGAGGGCTTCGGCGAATACATCCTTTCGCAGTACGACGTCGTGGCGGGCAAATTCCCTGAAGCGTCCAACGAGATCGTGTTCGTCGTGGGCGAACAGAACGACGCGACCGACCTCACGCTCGCCCAGCTCGGGTTCATCGACGAGGACGACTTTTTGGATCTCTTCCTCAACTCGCAGGACGGCACCTCCGAAACGATGAGCATCCCCTTTGAGAGCGTGACGGACGCGGACGGGAACGTTACGCAGCAGGGCATCCTCGGCACAAAATTTGAACTGTACGACAACGACGCCGTGTTCACGGGGTCGAACGGGGATTACACGTACAACGGGTATGATCGGGGCTGGGACGGCGAAACGACGGACGAAAACGGCGTCATGACCGATGTGGACGGCAACGAGATCGGCGTGGAGCTGGAGATCGTCGGCGTGCTGCGCCTCAAAGACGGGCTGACGTACGGCTGCATGGAGGAGGGGCTGGGGCTCACCGAACAGCTCATTCAGGAATACATCGCAAGGAACATGCAGTCCGATATCGTGCAGTACCTGCTCGAACAGGACGCCAAGGAAAACGTGACCTCCATGAACCTCGGCGAGTATGTTCCGCTTCTGACCACGTATACCGTGCGCAACCTGCTTGAAACGTATCTGAATGACGATGCGGGCGCGGTGACCCCGCCCGATTGGGTGACGGAAGAGCAGATAGAGATGCTGAAAAAATTGAAGGAGATGATCGGTGAAAACGGGCTGACCGACGCACAGCTCGATCAGATCACGGAGGTCGCGCTCACGGCGCTGCCCGCCAACGCCTCTTCCTTTGTGTACAACAACGTCACCAAGACCAACTTGCGTTCGGTCATCCGCGCTCTCGGCGGCGACAATACGCCCAATTCCGTGGGGGTGTACGCAAGAGACTTCGACTCCAAAGACGAAATGCTCGCCTACCTCGACGGCTGGAATTCCATTGTGGAAGAGCAGCGCCTCGCCTATTTTGACGAGCACGGAACGTACGACGGCTACGACGGCCCGACCGAGGTCACCTATACCGATACCGTCGGCACGCTGATGGGCTTGATGAACGTCATCCTCAACGCCATCACCTATGTGCTGGTCGCCTTTACGGGCATTTCGCTTGTCGTTTCTACCGTCATGATCGGCGTTATCACCTATGTTTCGGTGGTGGAGCGCACCAAAGAGATCGGCGTGCTGCGCAGTATCGGCGCGCGCAAAAAGGATATACGGCACGTATTCAATGCCGAAAGTTTCATCGTCGGGCTGTGCTCGGGGCTGTTGGGCGTGGTCGTCGCATACGTGCTGCAATTGCTGATCAATGCGATCCTGCTGCCGCTGACGGGCATTGCGGGGCTGGCGGCGCTGCCGTTCACGAGCGCGCTCATCATGCTGGCGATCAGCATCGTGCTCACCCTCATTTCTGGGCTGATCCCCGCTTCGGCGGCGGCGAAGCGCGACCCCGTCGTGGCGCTGCGGAGCGAATAAAGGGCAGGGCTTTGCCCGAACGCCCGCTTTTTGCGGGGCAAAGCCGGTTTCAAAAAGGATATGCAGGGGCGGGCGCGGCTTTTGCCGCGCCCGCCTTGCGTCGTGGAAAGATACGTTCCTTTTGCTTGGAGAAAGCTGTGCCGCCGCGGTGCCTGCGCGGCGGCTTGGTATTTGCCGCGGTGCCTGCGCGGCGGCTTGGTGTTTTGCCGCGGTGTCTGCGCACGGCGGTCAGTGTTCTGCCGCAGTGTTTGCGCGCTGCGGTCAGTTTTCTGCCGCAGTACCTGCGGCAAGTTCGGGGTGTTGGTCGGGTTTTGCGGCAACGGTCGTAAAATCCGTGTACACAACGAACCCCGCGCGCGCCTTGGGCGGCTTTTTCACGAAGCGGCGTTGGCACACGTCCACGGGCACGCGTTCCTCGTTCTGCGCGTCCGAATAATACGCGCAGATCTCCGCCGCCGTCTGCAAAACGTCGGGCGGCACGCTGCGCCCCTCGGTGCGGATGAGCACGTGCGCGCTGTGGTAGCGCTGTGCGTGCAGCCACAGGTCGTGCGGCGCGGCTTCGCGCAGCAGGCGGTCGTTCTGCAGATTGTTCCTGCCCGCAAAAATGCGCCACCCGTTCACGGCATAGGCGCGGAAGGGGCTCTGCGCCGCGGGCGCGTTCTTCTTTTTGGGCGGCGAAGGGAGCACCCCCGCCGCGCGCAGCTCTTCCTCCGTTTCGGTGAAGTCCGCCTCCGTTTCGGCGCGGCGCACTTCAAACAGCATGCTCAGCGTGTAATCGCGTTCCGCCTGCGCCTCGGCGATCTGCGGCTCCACCGCCGCAAGCGTGCGTTTGAGTTTGTTGTATTTTTTGTAATATTTCTGCGCGTTCTGCGCGGGGGTGAGCTGCCGTTCAAGGGGGATGGTCACTTCGGGAGCGCCCTCTTCGTAATAATTCGCAAGCGTGCAGCGCTCCGCGCCGCGCGGCACGGCGTATAGGTTCGCCGTCAGAAGTTCGCCGAATACGCGGCTCTTTTCCATATCCGCGCAGCCGCGCCTGCGCTCTTCCAGCAGCGCAAGTTTCTTCTCTTCCTTTTTCAGGCGCGCGCGCAGGGCGCTCTCCAAACGGCGCTGCCGTTCGGCGAAGCTGCGCTTGTTCTCGCGCTCCGTGTAGTAGATGTCCGCCGCTTCGAGCACGCTTTTGCAGCGCTGCCCGCCGTCAAAGCGGGCATGGAAGTCTGCCGCCTCGCCGCCGATCCGCTCCACGGCGGGGCGCGTTTCGTCTGAAAACAGGAGCGCGCGCAGCGCGTCCGCAAGCCGTTCCCCGTTTGCATCCTGCGGCAGCTGCGGCGCAAGCAGGGCGCAGGTCGGGTACGCCAGCCCCGCTACGTTCTCCGCCAGAAAGTGCGCAAGGTCGCCGCCCGCAAAGGCGGAGAGCCGCGCGGCGAGCGCCGTGCGGTCGGTCGGGTCTGCCTTGTCCTGTGCGGCGGGCGGGGCGTACTTTACCCCGGGGAAGAGTACGCGTTTGAAGTTTTCCTGCAAAGACGAAATTTTGAGCGCGCCAGTAATGACGCCCTCTTCTGTCAGTACAAGGTTGGAGTATTTGCCCATGATCTCGGCGTACAGCACGCGCTCGGCGCGCGTAAATTCGCCGTTGCAGGCAAAGGTGAAGGCGAGGATGCGTTCAAACCCGAGCTGCTTTACCGAAAGCAGCGTGGCGC
Source organism: uncultured Bacillota bacterium (assembly GCA_949282395.1). Classification (GTDB taxonomy): domain Bacteria; phylum Bacillota; class Clostridia; order Christensenellales; family Borkfalkiaceae; genus Borkfalkia. The sequence goes on from CASDPE010000086.1 coordinate 3,871, forward strand.
CCGTCAGGTGTTTGCGCAGCAGCATGCAGAAGTTCGGCGCGGTCTCGGGCGCGGTGCGCGGCTGCGCGGAAATGAGCGCGCGCGCAAAGGACGCGTGCGTGTTTAAAAGCAGCTTCTGCGTCTTTCCTCCCGCATAGAGCAGGATATCCGCCTCGTCCCGCGAGGGCTGGATGATCTTGTTCACTTTCCCGCCCGCAAGGGCGGCGTTGAGCTCGCGCGCGATGTGGCGCAGCGTAAAAGCGTCCTGCGGCATGGCTCCTCCTTTTGCGCGCCCCGTCGGGCGCAGGCGCTTTTATTATACCGCCCCTGCAAGAAAAATGCAACCGCCGCACAGAATTTTCCGCAAACACCGTAAAACGCTTTTCAAATCGTTTTGTTTGTGGTAGAATGTTACTTCGAAAAATATTAAGATCGGACGCAGGAGAAAAATCATGCAGTACAAAACCGAACCTTCCGAAAAGAGCACCGTCAAGATCACCATGACCTTTGACAAGGCAGAATGGGACGAGGCGAACCAGAAAGCCTACCTCCGCACGCGCGGCAGGTACGCCGTGAACGGCTTCCGCAAGGGCAAGGCGCCCAAGCACGTCATCGAGCTGAATTACGGCAAGGGCGTTTTCTACGAAGACGCGCTCACCGACCTCTACAACGACCATTTTGAAGAGATCGTGGAAAAGGAGAAGGACAACTTCACCGTCGTCGGGCAGCCGCAGCTGAACGTGGAAGACATCAGCGCCGAAGGCGCCGTGCTCACGGCGGCCGTACCCGTCAAGCCCGAAGTCAAGCTGGGCGCGTACAAGGGTATAAAGGTCAAAAAAGCGGAGTATAATGTAAAGGACGAGCAGGTCGAAGCCGAGCTCACCCGTTTGCAGGAGCGCAATTCCCGCCTTGCGGACGTGGAGGGGCGCGCCGCCGAAAACGGCGATACCGCCACCATCGATTTTTCCGGCAGCGTGAACGGGGAAAAGTTCGCGGGCGGCACGGCGGAAAATTATGACCTCGTGCTGGGCAGCGGTTCCTTTATCCCCGGGTTTGAAGAGCAGGTCGTGGGGATGAACGTCGGCGACAGCAAGGACGTGAACGTGAAGTTCCCCGACGATTACCAGGCGGAGGAGCTGAAAGGCAAAGACGCCGTGTTCGCCGTCACCCTGCACAAGCTGCGCCGCAAGGAGCTGCCCGAAGTGAACGACGAGTTCATCAAGGACGCAGCCGGCGCCGAAAGCGTGGAAGCGTATAAAAAGGAAACGCGCGAAAAGCTCGAAAAGCAGGCGAAGGAGCGCGGCGACGCGGAGACGGAGAACAACATCGTCAAAGCGGTCAGCGCCAACGCGGAAGTGGAGCTGCCCGACGCGATGATCGAAAACGAAATGGACAACATGGTGCGCTCGGCAGAGTACCGCCTCGGCATGCAGTACGGCGGCATGAAGCTCGCCGACTACCTGCGCTATATGGGCACGGACGTGGCGTCCTTCCGGGAAGGCTACCGCGAACAGGCGCAGGAGAACGTGAAGAGCCGCCTCGTGGTGGAGGCGATCGTCAAGGCGGAGGGCATCAAGGCGGAAGAGAGCGAGATCGAAGCCAAGCTCGAAGAACTTGCCAAAGCCGCGAACAAGACGCTTGAAGAGTACAAAAAGGACGTCACCGATTCCCAGCGCGAATACATTGCGGACGACATCGTCGTGAACAAGCTGTTCGACCTTTTAAAGAAGGAGAACACGCTGGAAGTTGAAGCGGAGGCAGAGGAGAAGCCCGCCGCCAAAAAGCCCGCCGCGAAAAAGACGGCGAAGAAGGCGGACGAAGCGGAAGGGGACAAGCCCGCCGCCAAAAAACCCGCCGCGAAAAAGACGGCGAAAAAGCCCGCAGAAGACAAAGCGGAGTAAACAGACATGAAGGATATGCAGATGAACCTCATCCCTATGGTCGTGGAGCAGTCCAGCCGCGGCGAGCGTTCGTACGACATCTATTCGCGGCTTTTGGAAGACCGCATCATCTTCCTTTCCGGGGAGATCAACGACGCAATGGCGAACACCGTCGTGGCGCAGCTGATCTACCTGGAAGCGAAAGACATGAACAAGGACATCAGCCTGTACATCAACAGCCCCGGCGGCAGCGTTACGGCAGGGCTCGCGATCTACGATACGATGCAGTACATCCGCTGCGACGTGTGCACCATCTGCGTGGGGCTGGCGGCGAGCATGGGGGCGTTCATCCTCTCCAGCGGCGCCAAAGGCAAGCGCTTTGCGCTGCCCAACAGCGAGATCATGATCCACCAGCCGCTCGGCGGTGCGCAGGGGCAGGCGAGCGACATCAAGATCCAGGCGGAACACATCCTGAAAATAAAGGATAAAATGAACCGCATCCTTGCCGAAAACACGGGCAGGAGCCGTGAAGAGATCGAGCGCGACACCGACCGCGACAATTATCTCTCCGCCGAAGAGGCGCGCGCTTACGGGCTGATCGACAAGGTGTATTACAAGAGGTAAGCCCCCGTGGGTCAGCGCGCTCTGCGCGCAAGGAAGGAGATAAAAAATGGAAGAAGAACAGTGCTGTTCCTTCTGCGGCAAACCCAAAAGCCGCACGAAGGCTATGATCTGCGGGCCGGACGGCGTTGCCATCTGCGACGAGTGCGTTGAATTGTGCAACATCGAGATGCTGCACGCGCTCGCCCCGCCCGAAGGGGAAGAGAAGGGCGAAGGCGGCGCCGTACAGAGCGAGCGCGTCCCCCTCAAAAAGCCTGCCGAGATCAAGGAAGAGCTGGATAAGTATATCATCGGGCAGGACAAGGCGAAGCGCGTGCTCTCCGTCGCCGTCTACAACCATTACAAGCGCATCAACAGCGAAAAGTCGAAGGATGACGACATCGAGATCGAAAAGAGCAACATCCTGCTGCTCGGGCCTACGGGCTGCGGCAAAACGCTGCTCGCGCGCACGCTGGCACGCATCCTGAACGTGCCCTTCGCCACGACGGACGCGACCACGCTCACCGAGGCGGGCTACGTCGGCGAAGACGTGGAAAACATTCTTTTAAAGCTCATCCAGAACGCCAATTACGACATCGAAAAGGCGCAGCGCGGCATCATCTACATCGACGAGGTGGATAAGATCGCGCGCAAGGGCGAAAACGTTTCCATCACGCGCGACGTATCCGGCGAGGGCGTGCAGCAGGCGCTTTTGAAGATCATCGAAAGCACCGTTGCGAACGTGCCTCCGCAGGGCGGCAGAAAGCACCCGCAGCAGGAGTGCATGCGCATCGACACGACGAACATCCTCTTTATCTGCGGCGGCGCCTTTGTGGGGCTGGATAAGATCGTGCAGGCGCGCAAAGACGACGCTTCCCTCGGGTTCGGCGGCAAGATCAAGAGCGCGCAGGAGACCGATTACCGCCTTTTGGAGGAGGTCAAGCCGCAGGATCTGACCAAGTTCGGGCTGATCCCCGAATTTGTGGGGCGCGTGCCCATCGTGGTGAATTTGCAGCCGTTGGACGAAACGGCGCTCGTGAAGATCCTGACCGAGCCGAAAAACGCGCT
>CASDPE010000087.1 GCA_949282395.1 uncultured Bacillota bacterium
CCGTAATAGCTGCCTGCCGCATCCTGCACCGTTTGCCAGCCGGCCGGGTTATCCGTGGTGAATTCCGCCCAGTGGGCATCCCCCGACTTGTCATAAATCAGGCCGCTCAGCGTCAGGGGCGGCAATGTTTCCACGGTAACGGTACAGGCCGCCGTGAGATTGGGCGCAGCGTGGGTGGTGGCGGTGATCACCGCCCGGCCAACGCCCCGAGCCTCAACCCGGCCGTCTTCCACGGTGGCTATGCTGGCGTCGCTGGTGGTCCAGGTAACCGATTTGTCCGCCAACGTCCAGGGGTAGACCGCCGTGGTCAGGGTGTATTCCCCGCCCTGGAGCAGGGTTAATTCGCTGTCGCTGATGGTAATCCGGGTGGCCGTGTCCGCAGGGTCCACATAGCTGGCCCCGGAGGGGACAATATACAGGCCGGTGGTTTGCACATACAGCCGAGAGGCGGCTGCGGCATACGGGCAGGACGCCTTTCCGCTGTTCGCGTATTTCGCGGCGCGCTATATACGGTTTTTGGAGCGGGAGGAGCCGCGCAGGTTTTTCGTGCCCGATCACGTGGGCAGGGTGCTGCATGCGGCGCAGGTGTGCGGCGTATGTGCGCCGTCGCTTTTAAAGGGCGTAAAAGTGCCCACCGCCGAAGAGTGCGCGGCGCGCGCAGACATTTTTGCGCAGGCACGCGCAAAACTGCGCGCCCGTGGCGAACTGCTGCGTGTGTTCGCGGGGAAGGCGGCGCGGCTGTATACCGCGCACGGCGGGCGCATCCGTGCGGAAACGGACGCGCGGTGCGCGCTGCTGTACGAATGCGCGGCGGAGCTCTCGCCGCTGCTGTCCTTGCCTGCCATGCAGCGTGAATTCGGGCTGCTTGCCGATCTGCCCGCAGATGTGTGCAGCGCGGAACATATGCGCGCGGCGGCAATGCAGGGGTAAAATACGGACGGATGAGGTGCGGTACATATGAAAAAGGGTGCAGATCTCTGCGATGAGGAAAAACTGCGCGCGCTTATCCGGCGCACAGAGGTGTTTTTGCTGGATCTGGACGGCACCGTCTACGTCGGCGAACGCCCGATCGGCGAGATGGCGCAAACGCTTGCCGCCGTCCGCGCAAGCGGGCGGCGCATCGTGTACTGCACGAACAACTCTTCGCGCAGCGCCGCAAGGTATGAACAGAAACTGCGCAGGCTCGGGCTGTTTGACGCGCGCGATACGGTGTTCACCTCGGGCATGGCGGCTGCGGCGTACCTCGACGCGCATCACGCGGGCAGGCGGGTATACCTTGTGGGGACGGACGCACTCAAAGCGGAGTTCCGCGCGGCGGGCGTGCCGCTTGCGGAGAGCGACGGGGACGCGGACGTTGCCGTGCTCGGGTACGATACCTCGCTCACCTACGAAAAATTGGTGCGCATCAACCGCATGCTCGTACAGGGCAAACCGTACATCGTCACCCATGCAGACGATGTTTGCCCCGCCGAAGGGGTGTACCCGCCCGACGCGGGGTCGTTCATACAGTTGTTGAAGTGTTCTTCGGGGCGGGAGCCGGACGTGATCTGCGGCAAGCCGTATACGGTGATGGGGGAGTGCCTTACCCGCCTTTTGGGCGTGCCCGCAGAGAGCGTTGCGATGGTCGGTGACCGGCCGTATACGGATATCCGCTTCGGGAACAACAACGGGTTCGGCACCCTTCTGGTGCTGAGCGGGGAGTGCTGCGCGGAGCAGGTCGCCGCCCTTCCCGCCTCCGATACGCCCGCGGCGGTCGCCGAAAGCCTGAACGCGGTAAAGGCGTATCTGGAATAGGGGCGTTCTGCTTTTGGCAGAAAGGGCGGAACCATAGCCGAACAACAAAATTGCGCGCCCCGCGCGGCAGCTGCCGCGCGGGGCGCGTATATCGTTTGCGTTTTTTAAAGGTTTGTGGGGGAGCCCGCGTTGCTTTTTGAAGCCGCAGCGGGCGCTTTAGTCTATTCCTCTTCTACGCGTTGTTCGAGGGGAACGTACTTCTGGCGCGGGGCGACCGCCTGGTAGCCGGGGCGGATGATCTTGCCGCCGTTGGTGATCTCCTCCATGCGGTGCGCCGACCAGCCCGCGATGCGCGATACGGCAAAGAACGGCGTGTACAGCTCGCGCGGCAGCCCGAGCATGTCATACACAAAGCCCGAGTAAAAGTCCACGTTGGGCGCCACGCCCTTGTAGATGCGCCGCTTTTCGGCGATGATCTCCGCCGCCGCCTGCGCCACGTATCCGCGCATTTCGTATTCCTTTTCCATGTGCTTTTCGGCGGCAAGTTTTTCGGCAAAGCTCTTCAAAATGTCCGCGCGCGGGTCGGAGAGGGAGTACACCGCATGCCCCATGCCGTACACCAGCCCCGTGTGGTCGTACGCCTCGCGGTCGACGATCTTCGCCACGTAATCTTTGAGCTTGCCCTTTTCGAAGGAGGGGACGTGCTCTTTGATGTTGTCGAACATCTCGCACACTTTGATGTTCGCGCCGCCGTGTTTGGGACCTTTGAGCGAGCCGAGGGAGGCGGCGACGGAGGAGTAGGTATCCGTTCCCGAAGAGGTCACCACATGCGTAGTGAACGTGGAGTTGTTGCCGCCGCCGTGTTCGGCGTGCAGCACCAGGCAAAGATCCAGCACTTCCGCTTCGAGTTCGGTGTACTTGCAGTCCTCGCGCAGCATGTACAGGATGTTCTCCGCCGTGGAAAGTTCTTTGCGCGGTTTGTGGATGAACAGCGACGCGTCCGAATGGTAATAGCTGTACGCCTTCTGGCTGTACACGGCGAGCAGCGGGAACTGCGCGATGAGCTGTAAGGACTGCCGCAGCACGTTCTTTTTGGAAACGTCGTCCGGGCGCGGGTCGTAGGAATAGAGCGAGAGCACGCACCGCGCGAGCATGTTCATCATGTCTTTGGAAGGCGCCTTCATGATGATGTCGCGCACAAAGGACGAGGGCAGCATGCGGAAGTCGGCAAGGATCTGGCGGAAGCGGTCAAACTGGCTCACCGTGGGCAGGTGCCCGAACAGCAGCAGAAAGGTCGCCTCTTCAAAGTCGAAGCGGCGCCCCTGCATGCCTTTGACGAGTTCGCGGATGTCGATGCCGCGGTAGTACAGCTGCCCGTCGGCGGGGATCTTGTTCCCTTCCTTATCCCTGCCGAAGGCGATGATCTCGGAAATTTCCGTCAGCCCGCAGACGACGCCGTTGCCGTTCACGTCGCGCAGCCCCCGCTTCACGTCGTACTTTTCATACAGGCGCGGGTTGATGACGTCGCTCTTTGCCGCCATTTTGGAGAGGGCGGCGATGTCCTGCGCGTACTCTGCGTATTTTTTGAGAATGGTCTCGCGGATCTCGTGTAATTGCATGGTCTTGTACCTCCTTGCGCCTTTGCGCCAAACGGTGTTTCCCGCACGGGGAAACGCTGCCGAAGCGGTGTTTGGGTTGTTAATTATATCACAAATTGCCAAATCTGTCAAGCTGCGGCGACGGATGCGCCGCCGCAGGGGGTGTGCAGGGGGTGCGGCACGCATTTTCGGCGTTCCGCACAAAAAAATATTCCCCCTTTCGGCAACATTCTTATTGAAAATTCCGCGTATATGTGTTAAAATAGATGTATTCAGTCGGAAGAAACGCGGCAGGGGCGAAACGATCCCCCGCGGCGATCACGGAGGTAGGTTATTTTGGCTAAAAAACTGGAAGTTCCTTACAACGGCACCAAGGAACAGGAAGAGCGGCTCCGCGCCGGCATTGCCGAGATCAGGGCGGCGCACGCGGGCAAGGGGCTGACCATCGCGGCGCTGCAAAAGGGGCAGGAGATCTTCGGGTATCTGCCCGAAAAGGCGCTGCAGATCATCGCGGACGAGCTGGGCATCCCCCTTGCCGAAGTGTACGGCATCGCCACGTTCTACGCGCAGTTCTCGCTGTACCCGAAGGGGCAGTACAAGATCGGCGTGTGCCTCGGCACGGCGTGCTACGTGAAGGGCTCGGGCGACGTGTACCAGAAGCTGTGCGACGAGTTGAAGATCAAGGGCGGCGAATGCACGGACGATCTGAAATTTTCGCTGGACGCGACGCGCTGCATCGGCTGCTGCGGGCTTGCGCCCGTGATGACCGTCAATGACGACGTGTACGGCAAGGTCACGCCCGACGAGGTGCCCAAGATCCTCGCCAAATACCGCACCTGATGCGCGAACTTGCCTTAAACATCCTCGACATAGCGGAAAATTCGCTGCGGGCGGGCGCAAAACTTGTGCGCATCACGCTGGCGGCGGACTTTGCCAAGGACGAGATGCGCATCTCCGTCGAGGATGACGGCTGCGGCATGAGCGAAGAGATGGCGGCGCGCGTCGCCGATCCCTTCACGACCACGCGCACCACGCGCAAAGTGGGCATGGGCGTGCCGCTGTTCAAGTATTCGGCAGAGAGTGCGGGCGGCAGCTTTTCCCTGCGCTCCAAAGTGGGGGAAGGCACGTGCGTCACCGCGACGTACAAAATAAGCCACGTCGACCGCATGCCGCTGGGCGATTTCGGCGGGGTGGCGCTGCAGCTTGTGACCATGAACCCGCAGACGGACTTTTTGTTCACGGTGCGCTGCGGCGAACGGGAAGGCGTGCTCGACACGCGCGAAGTAAAGGAAATTTTGGGGGAAGACATCCCTCTCGGCGCGCCCGAAGTGCGCGCGTTCCTGAAAGAGTACATTCAGGAGAATTTAGTCAGTATTTACGGAGGTAGGTTATGAAGAGTTTGGAAGAACTCCGCGCCCTGCGCGAAAAAATGAAGTCGCAGACGGACAACCGCAGTGTTGCGGGGGCGGATGAGACGGTGATCAAGGTCGGCATGGCGACCTGCGGCATCGCCGCAGGCGCGCGCCCCGTGCTGGACGCCCTGCTCGACGAGGCGGAAAAGCGGCAACTGCACAACGTCAGCATTTCGCAGACGGGCTGCATCGGGCTGTGCAGGCTCGAACCCATCGTCGAAGTGTTCAAGGACGGGCAGAAGTATACATACATCCTTATGACGCCCGAAAAGGCGCGCAAGGTGATCGTGGATCACGTTGTCAACGGCAACGTGTGCACGGACTATCTCATCGGCGAGAACAGCTAAAAGGGGGCGCACATGTTCAGATCGCACATTCTTGTTTGCGGCGGTACGGGCTGTACCTCCAACAACTCCATCAAAATTTACGAAGCGCTCGTCCACCGCATCTATAAAGAAGGGCTGGATAAGGAAGTGCACGTCACGCAGACGGGCTGCTTCGGGCTCTGCGCGCTCGGTCCCATCATGATCGTCTACCCCGAAGGCGCCTTCTACTCGCAGGTGAAGGTCGAGGACGTGGACGAGATCGTCAACGAGCACATCATCAAAGGGCGCATCGTCACCCGCCTGCTGTATAAAGAAACGGTGGGCGAAAACGGCAACATCAAGGCGCTCAACGATACGAACTTCTACAAAAAGCAGCACCGCGTGGCGCTTAGGAACTGCGGCGTGATCAACCCCGAAAAGATCGAGGAGTACATCGCGTATGACGGCTACGAAGCGCTCGGCAAGGTGCTCACCGAAATGACGCCCCAGCAGGTCATTGACGAGATCACAAAATCCGGGCTGCGCGGCAGGGGCGGCGCGGGCTTCCCCACGGGCAGGAAGTGGCAGTTCGCCAAAAACAGCAAGGGCGACAAAAAGTACGTCTGCTGCAACGCCGACGAGGGCGACCCCGGCGCGTTCATGGACCGCTCCATTCTGGAAGGCGACCCGCACGCCGTCATCGAAGCGATGGCGATCGCGGGCTATGCGATCGGCGCGGATCAGGGCTATGTGTACGTCCGCGCGGAATACCCCATCGCCGTCAAACGCCTCTCCATCGCCATCACGCAGGCGCGTGAAATGGGGCTTCTGGGCAAGGATATCTTCGGCACGGGCTTCAACTTCGACCTTGACATCCGCCTCGGCGCGGGCGCCTTCGTCTGCGGCGAAGAGACGGCGCTGATGACATCGATCGAAGGGACCCGCGGCGAGCCGCGCCCCCGCCCGCCCTTCCCGGCGGTCAAAGGGCTGTTCGGCAAGCCGACCATCCTCAACAACGTGGAAACGTATGCGAACATCCCGCAGATCATTTTGAAGGGCGCGGATTGGTTCGCGTCGATGGGCACCGAAAAGAGCCGCGGCACAAAGGTGTTCGCGCTCGGCGGCAAGATCCACAACACGGGGCTTGTCGAGATCCCGATGGGCACCACGATGCGCGAGATCATCTACGACATCGGCGGCGGCTGCCCGAACGGCAAAAAGTTCAAGGCGGCGCAGACGGGCGGCCCTTCGGGCGGCTGCATCCCCGCGCACCTCATCGATACCCCGATCGACTATGACAACCTCATCGCCATCGGCTCCATGATGGGCTCGGGCGGGCTGATCGTCATGGACGAGGACAACTGCATGGTGGATATCGCCAAGTTCTTCCTCGAATTTACGGTAGACGAAAGCTGCGGCAAGTGCACGGCGTGCCGCGTGGGCACCAAGCGCCTGTACGAGATGCTCTGCAAAGTCACGGACGGCACCGCGACGATGGAGGATCTTGACAAGATGGAAGAGCTGTGCCACTACATCAAAGAAAATTCCCTCTGCGGCCTGGGGCAGACGGCGCCCAACCCCGTCCTCTCCACGCTGCGCTACTTCCGCGACGAGTACGAAGCGCACGTGCGCGATAAAAAGTGCCCTGCAGGCGTCTGCAAAAAGCTGCTGCGGTACGAGATCGTCGCCGACAAGTGCAAGGGCTGCACGCTGTGCGCGCGCAACTGCCCCGTCGGCGCTATCACGGGCAACGTCAAGGAACCGCACGTCATCGACCCCGAAAAGTGCATCAAGTGCGGCGTGTGTATGGAAAAGTGCCGCTTCGGCGCGATCGTCAAGGGTTGACAAGGAGGGTAGGTCATTATTATGGTACATTTGAAGATCAACAACGTCCCCGTCGAAGTGAAGGAAGGGACGACCATTCTCGAAGCCGCGCGCGTCGCGGGCATCAACATCCCCACCTTGTGCTATTTGAAGGACATCAACGAGATCGGCGCCTGCCGCATCTGCGTGTGCGAAGTCAAGGGCGCGCGTTCGCTCGTCGCCGCCTGCGTGTACCCCGTGAACGAGGGCATGGAGGTGTTCACCAATACCGAAATGGTGAGAAAGTCGCGCAAGACCACGCTCGAACTGCTCCTTTCCAACCACAAGCGCGAATGCCTCTCCTGCGTGCGCTCCACCAACTGCGAATTGCAGAAGCTCGCCAACGAGTACGGCTGTGACGAAAACAGGTTCAAGGGCGAGCGCACGGCGTACGAAGAGGACGATTCTACGTCTTACCTCGTCCGCGATAACGAAAAGTGCATCCTCTGCCGCAGGTGCGTC
>CASDPE010000088.1 GCA_949282395.1 uncultured Bacillota bacterium
AGCCCCCGCCGCAGCCGCCGCCCGCAAGCCGAACATGCCCGAAAGCTCGTCGTCTGCCTGCGCGCCGAACGCGCTGCCCTGCCCGAGCGGGAAGGCGAGCAGCCCGTCGCAGTACGCCGATTCGCCGTTCGGCGCGAACCTGCGCACAAAGGACGCAAACGCCGAACCGCAGCGCACGTTTTCATACCCTTCGCGGGTGCCGCCGACCGCTTTGAGCGCCATTTCGCTCGTGGCGGAGACGGGTATGTACTCCGTCCAGCGCACGGGCACGTTGTGCGAGCGCCCGTCGCCGCCGAATACGGAAACGATGTCTACATGTTCGCGGGTGTCAAAGGACGCCGCCGTGACGGAGACCCTGTCCGCTCCGCCCGTTTTGCGCACGGCGGTCGCCTTTAAGATGCTGTGCGTTTTGGCTTCGGCGGGGCGGAAAGGCTGATCGCCGAGGCGGTTGGCAAGCACTTCCGCTTCGCCGCCCGTGTAGTTGTGCGGATACACGTCTTTGTACAGGAATTCGTGCGGCTTTGTCTGGCGGTACAGCGGCACCGCGAGCACGGGCGCAAGGTCGAAAAACAGCGACTTGAAGTACTCCGCATTGCAGGCGACGAACGCCGCGCGCGACGCCGCAAGGTCGTGGCTCCTGTAACGGGACGGGTCTGTCTCCGTCTGCCAGCGCTGGGCGTGTTCGGAACGGATGCAGTTGATACAGCCCGTTTTGTAAAAGGCGAAGTCGTCGCCGTAGCCTTCATCCGATTTGATGAGGTCGAGCATGTTCTGCTGTGCGAGCGGCGTGAACATGAGGCGGAACTGCACCTCGTTGGTGCGGTCGGTGGCGCCGAAGAGCACGTCAAACTCCGCATTGCCCATTTCGGTAAAGCCCGTGCCCGCGCCGACGGCTTTGCGCGCCTTCTTTTCCAGCTTCTTTTTGCCGCGTTTGACCTGCTTTTCGATCTCGCCCTCGTCCAGCTCGTTCGCGTGCGTGGGCTGCCGCGAAAAGCGCAGGTCGGGCGCCGCCTCGTTGCCGTAGTACAGGCGCGTTTCGTACCCGTAATAGGGGGCGGGCTTGGTGACCGAGGCGGTCAGCGTCTGCGAATGGTGCACGATGCGGGTGTTGCCGTTCGAATCGCGCACGCGCGTCGTCCAATGGATGACGATGGAGCCCGTGTACGTCTTTGTGCCCATCGTGCGGCGGAACACGCGTTCAAAGAGGAACGGGTTGCCGTCAACGGAGCCCGAAAGCAGGAACACGGTGGAAGCGTTCGGGTCTGCGCCCGCAACAAACCCGTATTTGCGCGTCATCAGGTCGAGCTTTTTCACGTCAAACCGCTCGTCGAGCTGCAAAAACGGTGCGCTCTTCTGAATGAGTTCGCGCGTCATGTTCCAGGTGAACAGCGCGTTCAGCGGCGCCATCTGTTCAAGCGCCTCGCCCTTGATCCCCTCCGCAACGGCAACGGCTTTGTCATACTTCTTTTGCCGCGCGGCGAGCACCTGCTTTATTTTTGTGCAGAGAAGGGCGACGAGCACGATGCCTGCGAGCAGGCAGATCCCCGCGATCAGCAAAAAGATCCAATCCGGCTGTTCCGCCGTGAAATACAAAACCGCCAGAACGGCAGCCGCAACAAACGCCGCCACGGTGAAAAAGATCATGAACCCGCGCAAAACTTTGCAGGAACTCAGCTTCTTTTCGGCGTGCTGCGCCTTTGTGCACGCCGCATTGTAGCGGGTGACGGTGGCGGCGTTTTCCCGCTCGTTCACCCCGGAAGTTTTGACGAGCGCGTCAAAGTACTCCGCCGCGTTCTTTTCAAAGGCGGCGCGCAGCGTGCCCGTATAATATTCCAACGGTTCGTAATCTGTAAGCGTATCCATATACCCGAAACGTTCCCCTGCCGCAGGCGCTGCCCTGCCGCGCTGCGGCAAACGGCGGCAAAAAACACATCCGCGCCGCACGGTTCATCTATATGGTCTATTGTAGCCCATTCGTGCCGATTCGTCAAGAAAAAACAAAAAATTCCCTCCGCAAACCCGCATTTTTCACGAGGGAATTTTTTCCTGCGCGCCGCGGCGGCGCAGATCGGGCAGGCAGCAAAACAGACGTGACCCTCCGCCGCGCCGCCGATTTTTCGGCAGATTTTTGTCTCCGCCCAAAATCTGCCGAAAAAAGGTATTGAATTATAACTTTTTTTATAAAAATATGCCGTTTTTGTTTTAATGATCTGAAAACACATACAGCAAACAAGCAGGGCGGCGGTGATCCGCTGCCCTGCTTGTTTATACGCTTGTTTTTTATGCGCTTGTATGCGCGCTCGGCGGGCGCGCCCGCCTGCGGCGGTCTCCCATACGTCTAACGGGCGTGCCTGCGCCCCTATGCGATCCGACGGATGTACTGCTCCGGCCCGTTTTCCGCAGAGGACGATCCAGCCCGCAAAAAACAGCGGCAGCCGTCCCCCTCAAACGCGGCACAGGTGCGGCAGATCGGAGCCGTATGTTCCGCTTTATACTGCACTTTTCCGCCTTTATAAAAAAGTGACTTTGCTCTCCTCGTAAAACCCTTTGGGCGCGGGGGATTCGTCCGCTATGCCCACGGCGATGAGCGCCACGGGCACCGCCGTGGTGCCCAGCACCTTTTGCACCGCGCCCGTGCGCGGTTCGGCGGGGTAGCAGCCGCACCAGCAGGTGCCGAGCCCCATATCCGTTGCCGCAAGCAGGATGTTTTCCACTGCAGCGGCGCAGTCTTGCTGCCAGAAGTTGTGCTTCGGCTGCAGATCGGGCCTGCCGCACACGACGATCGCCCAGGACGCAGTGAGCAGCATTTTGCTTGCGGGGTGCGCCTCGTTCAGCCGCACAAGGATCTCGCGCTTATCGGTGGCAAAAAACTCCCACGGGCGGCTGTTCACCGCGCTCGGCGCAAGCATCGCCGCCGCAAGCAGCTTTTCGATCTGTTCGCGCGGGATGCGCGCGTCCGCTTTGTATTTGCGCACGCTGCGGCGTGCGCGGATGGCTTCCATCGTCTGCATAGGCTTCCCTTCCGTCAAAAGTTTTTTTACCATTTTACAACCAAAAGCGCGTTTTGTCAATATCCGATAGGATTTCGTGCGCGCATGATTGAATTTCACGCGAAACTATGGTATGATAGAGGCATGGAACTGCACGAAGGGGAAACCTTAGACGAGCTGCCGGGCGGCATAAAGATCCTGCAAGCCCCCGCCCTGTACCGCTTTACGAGCGATTCGGTGCTGCTTTCGCGCTTTGCCTCGGCAAAGGCGCAGGACGTTGTTGCCGATTTCTGCGCGGGCAGCGGCATCGTGGGGCTGCATTTTTACGCGCTGCACGCAGCGCTTGTAAAGCACGTCACCCTGGTCGAAATGCAGCCGGAGCTGTTTGCGCTGAGCGAACGCAGCATTGCGCTGAACGGGCTTACGGGCTTCACCGCAGTCTGCAGCCGCGTGCAGGAACTGGGCAGCGCGTACAACGAAGCGTTTTCGCTCATCCTGTGCAACCCGCCCTACGAGCGCGGCGGGTTTGAAAACGCCGACTACAAAAAAGCGGTGTGCCGCAAGGAACTGACCCTTACCCTGCCCGAACTTACCAAAGCCGCGGCAAAATGCCTGAAATTCGGCGGCAGGCTGGCGCTGTGCAACCGCGCAGACCGCCTTGCCGAGGTGCTGTACACCATGAAGGGCTGCGGCATCGAACCAAAGCGCGTGCAGCTGGTGCGCGGCAGGGCGGGCGCAAAGCCGTACCTTTTGCTGTGCGAAGGGGTAAAGGGCGGAAAGCCCGGCACGGAACTTTTAAGCGACATTGTAAACACGCCGTGCGAAGGGGCATCGGGCTGAACAAAAAGGAGCGATATGGTCACATTTGTAGCAACGCCCATCGGGAATTTGGGGGACATCACGCTGCGCGCCTTAGAGGCGCTGCGCGGCGCGGACGTTGTTTTTTGCGAGGACACGCGCCATACCCTCGGGCTTCTGAACCATTTTTCGATCAAAAAACAACTCGTCGCCTGCCATAAATTCAACGAGCGCGCCGCGGCGGAAAAACTTGTTGCGCTTGCCTCGGAGGGCAAAAACGTTGCCGTGGTGACCGACGCGGGCACGCCCGTCATCTCCGACCCCGGCAGCCTGCTCGTTTCCGCCCTGCGCGAAGCGGGGGTGCCCTACACGCTGGCGCCGGGCGCGTGCGCCTTTGTTTCGGCGCTGGTGCTCTCCGGCTTCCCAGCCGACGTGTGTGCGTTTTTGGGCTTTTTGCGCGGCAAAAACAGCGAAAAGCGCGCCTTTTTGCGCAAGTACGCCGCCTTTGAAGGCACGCTGCTGCTGTACTCCGCCCCGCAGGATGTGGACGGCGACGTCGCCCTGCTGCACGAAGCGTTCGGCGACCGCGCCGCCTGTGCCGTGCGCGAGATCACCAAACTGCACGAAGAAGTGCAGCCCTTCCGCTTGGCGGAAGGGCTGACGGGCGAAAAGCGCGGGGAATACGTTCTGGTCGTGGAAGGCGCAAAGGCGGCGGAAAACCCGCTCAACGCCCTGCCCGTGCCCGAACACATCGCGCACTATACGGCGCAGGGGCTGAGCGAAAAGGACGCGCTCAAAGCCGCCGCGCGCGACCGCGGCGTGCCGAAGAGCGAACTGTACAAATACACCCTGAAAGACAGATGAAGGTGCGCGGCATCCGCCGCGCACCTTCTTTTTTTCCGCGGCGGCGCCGCTTACTTGTATACCGCCTCCAAAAAGCACGCCTGGATCGGTTTTGTGAAGGAAACGGCGAGCGCGCCCTCTTCCGCGCGGACGCGCACGGGGCTTGCCTGCGGGTATGTGACGCGGACCTCCGCCACAGGGGCGCCGAGCGGGATGCGCAGCTCTTCCGCCCCGCCTAAATTCCAAACCGCAAGGTACGCCTTCCCTTCCGCTTTAAACCCCGCCGCCGCACGCGTATCCCCGAACGACGCAAACCCCAGCGGGAACACGGGCAGCGCCTTCTTCTTCGCCGCGCGCAGTGTTTTATAATACGCCACGCCCTCACGCACGAGCGCGAACTTCTCTTCCGGCAGCAGCCCGAGGTGGCTTGCCAGGTGCATCCGCCCCAAAAAGGCGTTCACCATGTTCATTTCCACCTGTTCCCTTGTGATGTTCGCCGCTGCCCATTCCCTTGTCGGCATGAACCCGCCGTTCGGCTCCGCTTCGCTCCCCACAGGGTAGCTCCACACCGCCGCCTGCTCGGGCAGCACCGCCGAAATAATGTTCGCCGCGATGTACGGGTACTTTTTGTAGTCCGTCTGGTCGGACGTTGACACGATCGAAAAGTGTTTCAGCGTTTCGTAGTCCATCCGCAGCCCGCCCGACGCGCACGTTTCAAACAGCACCTGCGGGAACCGCGCGCGCATTTCGTCGATCCAGCCGAGGTACGCCGCCGCGCACTGTTCCAGCCCTTCGCCGAAGCTGTCTGCCCGCACTTCCGTCCCCACGCCCGCGTCCTGGTTGTAGTCCAGCTTGATATACTCCGCCCCGTACTCCTCCACCATGCGTCGGATCGTTTCGCTCAGGTACGAGCGCACCTTCTCTGCACGGAAGTCCAAAAAGTACCTGCCCTGCACGCACACCTTTTCCCCGTGGCGGCGGAAAAAGCACTCCTCCCCGTAATACGCGAGCATTTCCGCGCACTTGTGCCCGATCACCTCCGGCTCGATCCACAGCCCCGCCTTCATGCCCAGCGAGCGGATGTAGTCCGTCGCCGCGCGCAGCCCGTGCGGGAAGCGCGCCTTGCTCTCCTTCCATACCCCCACATACGGGTACACTTCGCTGCCCGGCACCTCGTCATGCCAGCCGCAGTCGATGACGTAATACTCCGCGCCCGCCGCTGCCGCTGCCGCAGCGTAGCGGCGCGTGTTCGCTTCGCACGGGCTGTCCCACGAAAGGTGCATGTACTCGTTGTAGATGACGGGCAGCCCTTCGTCCGCCGTGCACCGCCCCGCGATGCGGCGGCGGTACTTCGTCATTTCCCCGAGCACGCCTTCCAGGCTCCCCGCACGCGCCAGCGCGACGGGCACCGTTTTGTACCGCTCCCCGGGGCGCAAACGCTTGCTCCACCCGCCGAACGTCTCTTCCGCGCCGCCCAAATACAGGTAGTACCCGCCGCCCGCGTCGCTGATCTCGTAATACCACGAATTGTTGCTCTCGATCTGGAACATCGTGTACTCCCCAGCGTGCTCCACGATCCCCTGCGGCAGTTCCTCCTTCGTTGACCAGCTCCCCACATTTGCGCGGGCAAGGCGCTGCTGCCCTGCGAACGTGACGTCATACAGCCCCAGCGCGGAGAGCGAACTCCTGCGCGGCTGGCATTCGCCGTGGTGGCTTTGGAAAAAGCGCCAGAGGAAGGCGCTCTCCGTTTCGCCCCTGCCGCAGATACGGGGCAGCACGAAGGCGGAGCAGCTTTCCAGCGTGAGCGGCTCGGCGGAGATGTTTTCCGCCTCCGTCTGCACGCGGATGACGCCGCTATCCGCATACGTTGTGAAATATGTGGTCACTTTGAGCAGGTCGTTTTTCTGCTCGACGCGCAGAACGTTCCCCTCCCGCGCAAACGAAACAAGGCGCAAAGACGCGCTTTCGGAAAGCTGCACGTGTTTTGCGCCCAGGTGGTTGGCGCAGTTGCGCCCCGCGACGCGGATCTCGGCAAAGGGCGCCCCGAACAGGAGCGCCCGCTCCCCCTCCGCCTGCAAAGGGAGCCAGCCGCAAAGCCGTTCCATGCTCACAGCCCCCGCAGATACGCGGCGACGCGCTCGCCGAGCAGGCGGTGCCCCTCGTCGTTCGGGTGCAGCCCGTCCGCCGCAAACCGCGCCGCGCCCTCGCTGCAATTGGGGTCGAACGCGCTCTCCCACAGCCACAGCGTATGCACGCCGTGCGCCTTCGCCGCCGCCAAAAACGCCTCGGCATAGGCGCGCAGCGGCTTGCCTGCCTGCTTTTTGCACCCGTCGCCGAAGGGGTTTTCCTCGCCGACCCTGTGCAGCGGCGGCATCGCAAGCACGTTCTCCGCGCCGAATTGCGCGCACAGTTTGTCAAGCAGGCAGTTGCACGCCCCGCAGAAGGTATCCACGGTATGGTCGCCCGCCTCGCCGAAGGGCGCGTCTCCGTGCCCGAAATCGTTCGTGCCGCCGAACACGACCGCAAATTCCGCATCCTGCGGCAGCCGCTCGGCGCGCAGGGTCAGGTCAAGGTCGCAGCGGGTATCCGCAGAAACGCCGCGCTGCCGCGCGATGCGCGTGCCGCCGATGCCGCAGTTGTACGCCGCGCCCAGCCCCAAAAGCCGCGCCGCGACCTGATGAAACACGTTTTCGGGGCGGCTTGCCATCGCGCCCTCCGTAATGCTGTCGCCCAAA
>CASDPE010000089.1 GCA_949282395.1 uncultured Bacillota bacterium
GCAGCAGGCGGCGTAACTCGTATCGATGTACACCTGCGTAGGGGCAAGCTGTTCGATCGCTTCCTCCTCCATGCGCTGCCCGCCGAGATGCGCGGCGACGATCTTCGCGCCCCTGAACCGCTCCGCGACCCTGCGCAGGCGCGCGGGGCTCGTTTTTACGGGCGGGCCGAACCCGAGGTCTTTGCCGCCGTGGAAGAGCATGATGAGCCCGAGCTCAGCGCATTTTTCATAGACGGGGAACGCCCTTTCGTCGTCCGCGAAAAAGTTCTGGTACTCGTTGTGGAACTTCACGCCCCTTATGCCCGCGGCTTTGAGGCGCGCAAGCTCGGCGAGCGCGTTCTCCGAATCGGGATGCACCGACCCGAACGGGATGACGTCCGCTTCGTGAACGAGCGAGATCGCATAGTCGTTGACGTGCCGCTCTGTGCGCGGCGACACGGCGATGTTTTGCAGTACGAACACGTCTACGCCCTGCGCGTGCATGAGCGCGCGCGTTCCCGCGAGCGTGCCGTCCGTAAAGGCGGGGATGTGCGCTTTTTCCGCAAGCGAGCGCACCGCCCCCGCCGCAAGTTTGTCTGTCCAGGCATGGGTATGAAAATCGATAAGCATATGAAAACTCCGTTCACGCATTCCTCGCGCAAAGGCGCTGCGGAATGCCGTGAGTTAAGGTGCAAAATCTTTTGTCATCCTGAGCGGAGCGAAGCGGAGTCGAAGGATCTCTATAAAAATAAAGACGATATTCGAATAGAGATCCCTCGACAAGCTCGGGACGACAGGAGAGCAGCAGCCCTTTTGTGTCACCCTGAGCGGAGCGGCGGCACAGCCGCCGCGCAGTCGAACGGGTCTTTGCCCCGCCGCGCGAGGGTTGGATACAGATAGTGTTGCCACATAAACTGTATAGAACTCTCGCGGCAACATTCCAAAGATTTCTCCGCTCGCTGCGCTCGGTCGAAATGACACAGGGGTTCTATGTGTCACCCTGAGCGGAGCGGCGGCGGAGCCGCCGCGCAGTCGAACGGGTCTTTACCCCGCCGCACGAAGGTTGGATGCAGTCAGTGCTGCTTGACGGATTGCATGTGGCTTTCAACTATTTGGCTCAAATCCATCGGTTGCGCTCGGGATGACAGGGGGCTCACTCCCCGATAGACTCGGGATGACATGGGACTCGCCCCGATGCCTGCAAAAAATTCCGCGCCTCTCCGTTCACGTTCAATCCAGCCGCTTTACGCTGCCCACGCTCTTTTTGTTCTTGAAATACCCGCGCAGCAGCCATGCGAACGCGGCGGCGGCGAACACGGCCGAAAACACAACGTTCAGGATAAAGTTGGTCGCCCCGCCGGACGTGGCAAGGTCGGCGGCGATCTTTTCAAACGCGGAGGCATACCCGCCGGGATCGCCCGCCGCAGACACGTACAGGCAGACGAGGTACCCCGCCGCCGTGCACAGCAGGGTCATGCCAAAGCAGACCGCCGCTTTGAACGCCGTATCCTTCCCGCCGAATTTTTTGTACAGCCACGCGCCCGCGAACGGCCCGACCGCTGCGCCGACCGCCCCGAAGGAGAACCAGCACCAAAACGCCGCGAACAGCGCCGCCGCCAGCACGCCGCCGAGCAGCGCGCCGACGCTTGCAAGCAGCTTGTTGTCTTTACGGGCGGCTTCGGCTTCGCGCTTTGCCTTGATCTGCAGATACGCCTGTTCAAAGCACGCTTCGTGCGCGTAGAACGGGATATCCGAATCGCTCATGTACACGGCGTTTTTTGCGAGCTCTTCCCCGCAGTACGGGCAGACGCCATCCCCCGCGAACCCGTCCTTGGCAAGGTGCGCCGTGATGCTGTCCAGAATGTGCGCGACGCGGCGGAAGGTATCGGTACCGCTCTTCGGGCAGACCATCAGCCCAATGCCGACCACGCCCGAATCGGTGATGCACAGCTCCTTTTTTTTGCGGACGAGCCACTTTTTGAGCTGCTCTTCCTTCCCCTTTGCGCGCGTCACGACGGTGACGAGGCAGGACGGGTTGCCGAAGGGCACGCGTTTGACGTGCACGCGGTACCCGTTCCACACCCCGTAGCAGCAGTGCTTGCCGCGCTCCAGCCCGTATGCCGCGGCAAAGCCCGCAAGGTCGTACTTCTTTTTCTTTTGTGTGCTCTTTTCCGCCATCATTCCTCCTCGCCGTCCGGCGGCACCTGCCGTACTTCCTCTTCAAAGGGGTCGGCGACGTCGCCGTCTACCCCGCCGGGGCGCACCAGCCGCTCCCCGCGCACGTCCATTTTGAGCGCGGCCCTGTCCTCGTACATGATGCCGCGCTGGATCTTGGAATACCCGTACTTTTCGCGGATGCGGCTCACCGCCTCCTCCGCGCGCGCCTTCTTTTCATAACTGCCGCCCAAAGAATCGAACGTGAGCTGTTCCACGCCCATATCGAACCCCGAAACGGTCACGCCCAGCCCGCGCACGGCGCGGCGCGCCGTGTACCGCTCCAAAAAGAGCGAAAACGCGGCTTCGGCGATCTCGCCGACGAGCGCTGTGGGGCGCACCTTTTTCTGCCAAGAATAGCTTTGCAGTTCCTTGTCGCGCACCCACAGGTGCACGGTATCCGCCTTGCCGAGGTGCGCGTCCTTCACCCGCGCGGCAACGCTCTCTGCCAGCACGTACAAAAGGCGCTTGATGTCCTCCGTTTTGTAGAGGTCTTCAAAATAGGTGAGCGAATTGCCGACGGATTTGAGCGGCGGCTTGTCGTTCATGTTGCGCACGGGCGAAACGTCTTCGCCGCGCGCATAGCGCGAGAGCATCGCGCCCCACTTGCCGAACAGGCGCACGAGCATCGCCGTATCCGCCGCGGCGAGCGCGCCGATGGTCGCGATCCCCACCTTCCGCAGCCGCTCCGCCGTCGCTTTGCCGACGTACAGCAAATCGCTTGCGGGCAGCGGGTAGATCTTTTCCTTATAATTTTCGCGCGAAACGACGGTCACCGCGTCCGGCTTTTTCAGATCGGACGCAAGTTTTGCGAACACCTTGTTGAAGGAGACGCCGACGGACACGGTGAGCGAAAGCTCTTCCTTCACCTCGCGGCGGATGCGCTCGGCGATCTCTTCCCCGCTGCCGAAAATGCGGCTGTGCGTGACGTCAAGCCAGCACTCGTCGATGCCGAACGGCTCGATGAGGTCGGTATAGCGCGCGTAGATGCCGCGCACCGCGCGGGAAAATTTTACATACTCGGGGAAGCGCACGGGGCGGATGACGAGGTTCGGGCACTTGCGCTGCGCCTCCCAGATCACGTCGCCCGTCTTTACGCCGAACGCCTTCGCCTCCTCGCTCTTTGCGAGCACGATGCCGTGGCGCGCCTCCTTGTCACCGCAGACGGCGACGGGCTTGCCCGCAAGTTCGGGGAAGAGCTTTTTCTCCACCGTCGCGTAAAAATTATTCAGATCGGAATGCAGTACGACCACTTTCCCCTCACGCTCCCTTACGGCGCCTTCCGCAGGATATCCCCCGCGTGCAGCGGGTACGGGCAGGGAAGGCGCAGCTTCTGCATCACCAGCTTTGCGTCCGCAACGGGCGTTCCGTCCTCGGCGGTCACGCCCGCCGCCGTAAACGTACCATTGAAGGAGGCGGAAGGCGACAATACTTCCAGCACGTCGCCCTCGCGGAACCTGCCGCGCATCTGTACGAGGGGCACTTCCCCGCCCTCCAGAACGTCGGCAACGTATTCGCGGGTGCCGCCGCGCTGCGCATTTTCATAGCTTACAGTGTGCGCGTTCCCGCCGAAGGCATACGCCGCCGTAAAATCGCGGTGCGCGCACTTTTCCAGCTCCGCCGCCATTTCGCCTGCGGGCGCGCCGTCCAGCGCGCGGCGGTAGGCGTTCACCACGTCCGCCACGTAATAGCGGCTCTTCATCCGCCCCTCGATCTTGAAGGAGCACACCCCCGCCGCCGTAAGTTCGGCAAGGTACGGGAGCATGTTTAAATCCTTACTGTTGAATACGTATGTGCCGCGCGCGTCCTCTTCCGCGGGCAGCGCCGCCCTGCCCCCTTCCGGCCGCACCTCGTAGCGCCACCTGCACGCCTGCACACATGCGCCCCTGTTTGCGTCGCGCCCGTCAAGGTAGCTGCTCAAAAGGCACCTGCCGCTGTACGAGATGCACATGGCGCCGTGCACGAAGGCTTCCAGCTCCAGACCGGGGCAGAAGGCGTGCACTTCGGCGATCTCCGCAAGCGAAAGTTCGCGCGCGAGCACCACGCGGGAAACGCCCTGCTCCTGCCAGAATTTTGCCGCGTATTTGTTGGTCGTGTTCGCCTGCGTGGAGAGGTGAAGGGGCAGGCGGGGCGCAGCCTGCCTCGCCACGGACAAAACGCCCGCGTCGGTGACGAGGGCGGCGTCTGCGCCGATGTGCTGCAAAAAGGAGAAATATCCGCCGAGCTGCGCAAAGTCGCTGTTTTTGGCGAAAATGTTGACGGTGACGTACACCTTTTTGCCGCGCGCATGCGCATAGACGACGGCGCGTTCCAGCTCCTCGCCCGTAAAATTGTCGGCAAAGGCGCGCAAAGAGTACGCCTTGCCGCCGAGGTACACCGCGTCCGCACCGAAATACAGCGCCGTTTTCAGTTTTTCAAAGTCCCCCGCCGGGGCAAGAAGTTCGACGGACATAAAGCTCCTTTCACGCAAATCTCGCGCAAAGGCGCTGCGCGACCGTACATATCATCTCTGCTCCGTTCGTTTCCTCGACAACGCCAATCCCTCGCCGATGCGCAGCACGAGCGTTTCCAGCTGCGGATCCGCCTGCACGGCGGCGAGATATTCGCCGAGCCGCGCGGCGATGGAGCGGCGCTTGTACGGGACGGGCACGCTGCCGTCCACCCAGCCGTACAGGAGCACGTCGTCCGCGGCGAGCACGCCGCCGATACGCAGCAGCCCTTTCAGGCGGGGCAGCCAATGCACATACTGCGCCTTCGGCCCGTCCAGAAAAATGAGATCGAACGGGCCTTGCAGCCCGTTCAGTACCTCGGCGGCGTCGCCGAAGAGCGCGTTCACCCGCTCCGAAACGCCGAACCGTGTAAAATGCGCGCAGGCGGCGGCATAACGTTCCGCGTCCGATTCGACGGTGACGATCTCCGCCTGCGGGCAGGAAAGAGCCAAAGCGAGCGAGGTATACCCCTCGCCCGTGCCGATCTCCAATATGCGGCGCGCGGGCAGCGCCCTGCCCAACCGCAGCAGCACGGCGAGCGTGCCGTCCGCCGCCGTAGGGTCGCGCACCTGTTTTGCCGCTTCGCGCAGGCGCAGAAGTTCCCGCGGCAGCGCCGCAAGCTCCCCTCCGTCTGCCTGCGCGAGCGCGAAGAGCCGTTCGCCCGCCGAAAGCCCTGCGCCCGTCACAGCCGTATGATGTTCGCCATGATGACGGGGTTCTGCTTCGTCTTTTTATAAATGAAGTTTTTGACCGCTTTTTTGATGGCGGCGCAAAGTTCGGTGTTGTCGGTATCGCGCTGGATGAGCGCGCGGTCGCAGCAATTCACCGCAATGCGCTTGACCTCGGCGGCGTAATCGGCGTTTTCGGGCATGACGAAGCCGCGCACCACGACGGACGGGTCGCTGAGCAGATCGCCGCTGCGCTCGGAAACGCAGGCGGTGATGACGAAGATCCCGTCCTCGGAGAGGTGCTTGCGGTCTTTCATGACTAAGCTATTCTCCCTGTCTTCCAAGCTGCCGCCGTCCACGAGGCGGGAGCCGGACGACACGCTTTCGCCGAACTGCATGCTGCCGCGCGCAAGCTCGACGCAGTTTCCGATATCCGCGATGAGGATGTTGTTCTCGCTCATGCCCAGCTCCGTCGCAAGGCGGGCGTGCCGCTTCAGATGGCGGTATTCGCCGTGCACGGGGATGAAAAAGCGCGGCTTCAACAGGGTGTGCAGGATCTTCAATTCCTCCTGGCAGGCGTGCCCCGAAACGTGGATCTTTTCCAGCGTTTCGTACACGACGTTCGCGCCTTTGCGGTAGAGGTTGTTGATGACTTTGTACACCATCTTTTCGTTGCCCGGGATGGGGCTTGCCGAAATGATGATCGTATCGTTCGCGCCGATGGTGACTTTGTTGAAGTCGCCCGCCGCCATGCGGGTGAGCGCGCTCATCGGCTCGCCCTGGCTGCCCGTGGAGACGATGACGATCTCCCTGTCAAAATAATTTTTGATCTTTTCCACGTCGATGAGCACGCCTTCGGGGATCATCAGCTCGCCGATCTTGGCGGCGGCGTCTGCCACGTTGAGCATGCTCCGCCCCGAAAGCGCGACCTTGCGGCGGTACTTGGCGGCAATGTCTACGATCTGCTGCAAGCGGTGCACGTTGGAGGCGAAGGTCGCCACGATGATGCGCCTGTTCGCGTTTTCGGCAAACAGATGGTCGAGCGTGGTGCCGACGACCGTTTCGCTCATGGTATAGCCCTGCCGCTCCACGTTCGTGGATTCGCACAGGAGCAGCTCCACGCCCTCCTGCCCGATCTCGGCAATGCGCGAAAGGTCGATGGGCTTGCCCGCGACGGGCGTCAGGTCGATCTTGAAGTCGCCGCTGTGGAAGATCCTGCCCTGCGGCGTATCGATGGAGAGCGCCACCGCCCCCGCGATGGAGTGGTTCACGTTGATAAACTCCACGCCGAAGCAGCCGAGGCGGATCTTATCGCCGGGTTTGACGCAGACCGTCTGCGCCTTGTTGATGCGCTGTTCGCGCAGCTTGTTGTCCGCCAGCGCCAGCGTGAGCTTGGTGCCGTAAACGGGGCAGTTGATCTCCTTTAAAAGATAGGCGATGCCGCCGACGTGGTCTTCGTGCCCGTGGGTGATGACCAGCCCGCGCACCTTGTTCTTGTTGGCGACAAGGTAGCTGATATCGGGGATCACGAGGTCGATGCCGGGCAGTTCCTCGTCCGGGAAGGTCAGCCCAGCGTCGATGATCATGATGTCGTTGCCGCATTCGAGGGCGGTCATGTTCTTGCCGATCTCGCCCACGCCGCCGAGGAAGATGACCTTGACGGGGTTTTTCACCCTGCCCTTCTGCTTTTTCTGCCTGCCCTTTTCCTGCTCATCGCGGGCGGGCGCGGGCTGTGCGCGTTTCGCCCTCTGCTCCGCCGCGGCGCGCGCTCCCTGCGGCGCCCCCTTCGGCGTTCCCTTTGCCGCGGGCTGTGCGTCGGAAGCCCTGCCCGCGTACTGCGGCAGCATGTGCCCGCGCTTTCTCTTTTCCTGTGTAGGTGCCTGTTTTTGTGTCTGTTTCAAAGCCTGTCTCCTTTTTCTTCCCCTCCGCTCCTGCGGAAG
>CASDPE010000090.1 GCA_949282395.1 uncultured Bacillota bacterium
GATATACGTCACGGTGTATACCGGTTTCTGTGCGGTACAGCCGACAAACAGCAAAGCAAAACACAGGGCCGATAAAGCAGCCAACAGCCATCTCTTTCTCATGTCTGACCTCCCGGGCAAACGCCCGTTTTTTATATGACCCGAAAAAGGGTATACTTTAAGGTTACTAAATGATACCATATACTTCCCGAAAAAGCAAGCCGCACCCTGTGAAATTATGTGTACGTTCCCCGTTGCACAAAACAGACAGCGGCCGTGTAAAGATACAACACATTCCGCCCTTTATTTTCAATATAACATAAAATCCGACACAAAATATATGCAAATTTTCTGCAGCATGAAAAAAGACGGTCATATCGGATGACCGCCTTTTCCCCTTCTTTCCGCAAAACAAAAGAGCGGCATAACATCTGCCGCTCTTCCGGGTTATTTCTTTTCTTCGGTGCTTACGACTTCCTTTCCGTCGTAATACCCGCAGTTCTTGCAAACCTTATGGGGCTGCTTGAGTTCATGGCAATGCGGGCACTCTACAAGCGTAGGCGCAGCCGCTTTGAAGTTCGCATATCTGGTATTGGTTCTCTGTTTGGATTGTTTGGACTTGGGTACTGCCATCTCCGTTCACCTCTTCTATCTGTTTTGACTGCTGACTTGCAGAATTATACCTTATTCAAAGCGCTTTGTCAACTCATTTTTACGCATAAACACAAAAGTTTAGTTGGCTTTGCCCTCAACGAGCTCCTTCGTTTCGCGCGCGATGACAAGTTCTTCGTTCGTGGGGATGACCAGCACTTTGACTTTGGAATCCGCGCCCGAAATGTCGTGGATGGTGCCGTCGTTCTTTTGCTCGTTTTTGAGCGCGTCGATGCTGATGCCGAAAAAGTTCATATCTTCGCAAACAGCGCGGCGCACCTGCCACGTATTTTCACCGATGCCCGCCGTGAACACAAGGCAATCGATGCCGTTCATGGCGGCAATGTACGAGCCGATGTACTTCTTCACGTTGTACACAAACACATCGATGGCGAGCTTTGCACGCTCGTTCCCCTCCGCCGCCGCTTTGGTCAGGTCGCGGAAGTCGCTGGAAACGCCGCTCACCCCTGCCACGCCGCACTGCTTGTTCAGGTAATTGACGCAGTCGAGAATGGTATAGTGCTTCTTTGCCGCAAGATATTCGAGCACGGCGGGGTCGATGTCGCCCGAGCGCGTTCCCATCGGCACGCCCGCAAGCGGCGTAAAGCCCATGCTCGTATCGACGCACTTGCCGCCGAGCACGGCGCTGATGGACGACCCGCCGCCGAGGTGGCAGGTGACGATCTTCGTCTCTTCTGCGGGTTTGCCGAGATATTTGATCGCTTCCTGCGAAACATATTTATGGCTGGTACCGTGGAACCCGTAGCGGCGCACCTTGTATTCTTTATAATCATTGTAATCGATGGCGTACATGTACGCGCGCGGCGGCATGGTGGAATGGAACGCCGTATCGAAGACGAGCGCCATCGGCGTAGAAGGCATAACTTCGCGGCACGCCTCGATGCCGAGGATGTTTGCAGGCATGTGCAGCGGTGCAAGCTCGGCGTTCGCCCTGCACTTTTTCATGACCTCGTCGGTGAGCAGAACAGAGCGGTTGAAATCTTCCGCGCTGTGAACGACCCTGTGCCCGACGGCGTCGATCTCGCTCATAGACTTGATCGCGCCGTATTTTTCGTTGACGAGCGCGTCCAGCACAAGTTTGAGCGCAACTTTGTGGTTGGGCATGTCCTGTTCGATGTTCGTTTCACCGCGGCTGGTCTTGTGCGTGAGCTTTGAGCCGCGGATCCCGATGCGCTCGCAGCCGCCTTTGGCGATCACGCTTTCGGTATCCATGTCGATGAGCTGGTATTTCAGGGAAGAGCTCCCCGCGTTTACGACTAAGATCTTCATTTCCTTACCCTCTTGTCTTTATTTTTTACAGCTGTGTTTGCAGCGCCGTTATGGCGACCGCAGCGACCACATCGTCAGACTTGCACCCGCGCGACAGGTCGTTGATGGGCTTGGCAAAGCCCTGGCAAAGCGGGCCGACCGCCTGGAATCCGCCGAGGCGTTCGGTGAGTTTGTACCCGATGTTGCCCGCGTCCAGATCGGGGAAAATGAGCACGTTCGCATGCCCCGCCACTTTGGAGCCGGGCGCCTTCGATTTTGCAACGGAAGGGACGATTGCCGCATCCAGCTGCAATTCGCCGTCGATGTTCAGATCGGGCGCCTTTTCCCTGACCAGCGCGAGCGCCGCCGTCACCTTATCGATATCCGCGTGCTTCGCGCTTCCCTTTGTGGAGAAGGAGAGCATCGCCACGCGCGGCTCCATCCCCGCGATCTTTTCCGCCGTTTTGGCAGACATGATGGCGATCTCGGCAAGCTGTTCGCTGTTCGGGTTTTCATTCAGCCCGCAGTCCGAATAGATGAATGCGCCGTCTTCGCAGTATTCCGCGCCGCCGGACGGCGCGACCATGAGGAAGTAACTTGAAACGAGCGGCACGCCGGGCGCGGCTTTTACGATCTGCAGCCCGGGGCGGAGCGTGTTCGCCGTCGAATGGCAGGCGCCGGAAACCAGCCCGTCCGCATCCCCCGCTTTGAGCATGAGCACCCCGAAATAGGTATTGTCATACGAGAGCTTGTCCGCCTCTTCCTCGGTCATACCCTTCGCCTTGCGCAGCGCATACAGCAGCGCGGCATACTCCGCGCGCTTTTCGCTCTTCGCAGGATCGATGACCGTGACCCCCGTAAGGTCGACATTCGGATTGTTTTTGGCGATCGCATCGGGGTCGCCGAGCAAAACGATCTTGGCAATGCCCTGCGCCGTGGCGTCCGCCGCAGCCTTTACGACGCGCGCGTCCTCCCCTTCGCACAGCACGATGGTCTTGTTCAGGGCGGAAGCACGTTTTTTGATGTCGCGCATCACGGGACTTTCGTTCATGCGCCGTTCAAGCGAGTCATTGACTTCGTTGATCTTCTCTTTCAGCTTATCGAAAAAGCCAGCCATACAAATTGTACCTCAATCGCTTTATTTTTTGCCGCAGGTGCGCTATAATATGTGCAGAAGCACATGCGGCGCCCTCGCGGCACCCATAGAACATTATATAACAATCGCACGGAAAAGTAAAAGGTTTTAAGGAAAAAAATGAAAATTTGCGGCATCATCTGCGAATACAACCCCTTTCATAACGGGCACGCCTACTTAATGGAACATGCAAAAGCCGAAAGCGGCTGCGACGCGCTCGTCTGCATGATGAGCGGCAACTTCACCCAGCGCGGCGAAGCGGCCGTCCTCGACAAGTACACCCGCGCAGGGCACGCCGTGCTCGCGGGGGCGGACGCCGTCGTCGAACTGCCGACCGTCTTCGCGCTCTCTCCCGCCGAAATATTCGCGAAGGGAGCCGTGCGGCTGCTGAACGCGATCCCGGGATTTGAAACGCTTGCCTTCGGCAGCGAAGAGGCGGACAGGGAGCGCTTCCTCTCCGCCGCAAAAACGACCTCGGAAGAGAGCCGCGGGTTCCGCCGCGTATTGAAGCTCCACCTGAAAGCGGGAAAGAGTTTTACGCGCGCCCGTTCGGACGCGCTCATCGAAACGGGCAGCGGCGACGCCGCGGCGCTTTTGCAGTCTCCGAACAACATCCTCGGCGTGGAATACCAGAAGGCGCTCTTCGCCTGCGGAAGTCTCGCCGCCATCCTCCCCGTCAAGCGCACGGGGGCGGGATATTCGGATGCGGAGCTGTATAAAAATTTCTCCTCCGCAACGGCGATCCGCAGCGCGGTGCTTGAAGGCAAAGAGCGCGCCGTGCGCAAAAACGTGCCGGAATTTGTAGCGGACGACCTGTTCACTTCGGCGACGGACGGAGCGGCTTTTAAACAGATCGCCGTCTACGCCGCGCTGACGCAGAGCGCCGAACAGCTTGCGCGCACCCTCGATTGCTCCGAGGGGCTGGAAAACCGCATCAAAGCACTCGCAAAGGACAACCCCGATTACGATGTTCTGATCGAAAAGGCGACGACGAAGCGCTACATCTCCTCACGCATCCGCCGCATCCTTGCTGCCGCCGCGCTCGGCATCACGGAAGAGCTGGTGCGCAAAGCCCTGCGCGCGCCGCTGTACCTGAAAGTGCTCGCCGTGAAAAACAGCCGCGCCGACGAAATGCTCGCCGAGCTTTGCAGGGCGGCATTCCCCGCGATCACGCGCAAGGGCGACCTTTCCCGCCTTTCGGGCGCGGCAAAAGAAGTATACGAAAAGGACGTGCTCGCCGCCGACCTTTACGGGCTGATCGCAGGCAAGCCCGCCAGCCGCTCGCAAACGCTGTTTATACAGTGAATATGCCGCACATAGTACTATGCAATTCTATAAAAACGCTGAAACGCGGCTCCCGAAAGGGAGCCGCGCGCTCTTTTATGGAGTTCCGAGTCCGATCTGTAAGCCGAGTTCTGTCGTGTACGGTCATCTATCTGGGATCGGCGTCGCCGCCGAACACAAGCGATGTTCACGGCATATACCGGGCGAGCGACCCATGCGGTATATGCCCAATCTTGCACCGGACGGGGTTTACACGGCGCGCCGCGTTACCGCGGCGCCGGTGAGCTCTTACCTCCCCTTTCCATCCTTACAGGCAAAGAACCTGCGGTCTGTTTCTGTTGCACTTTCCTTGGAGTCGCCTCCACCGGACGTTATCCGGCGTCCTGCTCTGCGGTGCTCGGACTTTCCTCACGGCTTGCGCCGCGCGACCGTATGATCGGCTCGGAACGGAAACAGTATACAACACGGCGCGCCGGTTTGTCAACCGAAAATGAACCGCCGCCGACCTGCCGCAAACACTTGTCTTTTTCGCCGAAATATATTACAATAGGTTTGTACGGAGCGCGGCGATCCCCGCTGCCCGTAAATCCTGTTGCCGGAGATCGTATCATTTATGAAAAAGACCAAGATCGTTTGTACGATGGGCCCCGCCTGCCGCAATGAAGAGACGCTGACCAAAATGGTAAAAGCGGGCATGAACGTGGCGCGCCTCAACTTTTCGCACGGCGATTACGAAGAGCACAAAAAGAACATCGACCTGATCAAAAAAGTCCGTGAAAAGCTCAATGTTCCCCTGCCCATCATGCTGGACACAAAGGGCCCCGAACTTCGCATCAAGACCTTTAAAAACCACAAGATCGTTTTGAAAAACGGCGACCCGTTCACCTTTACCATCGACGAGGTCGAAGGCGACCAAGAAAAAGTTTCCGTTTCCTACAAGGGCATCGTCAACGATCTGGAAGAGGGCGACACCATCCTGCTCAACAACGGGCTGCTCATCTTCAAGGTAAAAGAAGTGACGCAGACGGAAGTGCATACCGTCGTTGAGATCGGCGGCGAACTTTCGGACAAAAAGAGCATGTTCTTCCCCGGTAAAACGCTCAGCCTGAAATATCTGAGCGAGCAGGACAAGAGCGACATCCTGTTCGGCATCGAACAGGGGATCGACTTTATCGCATGCTCCTTCACGTCAAAAGCGCAGGACATCGTCGATATCCGCAAACTGTTGGAAGAGAACGGCAACCCCGACATCGACCTGATCGCCAAGATCGAGAGCCAGAGCGGCGTCAACAACATTGACGAGATCTTAGACGTTGCCAACGGCATCATGGTCGCGCGCGGCGACCTCGGCGTGGAAGTGCCTTACGAAGAGTTGCCGCAGATCCAGAAGATGCTCATCGATAAGTGCCGCCTTGCGAGCAAGCGCTGCATCACCGCCACGGAAATGCTTGAATCGATGATCAACCAGCCCCGCCCTACCCGTGCTGAGATCTCGGACGTGGCGAACGCCGTGTACGACGGCACGAGCGCCGTCATGCTGTCGGGCGAAACGGCGGGCGGCAAATTCCCCGTAGAAGCCGTGGAAGCCATGGCAAAGATCTGCCTGGAAACGGAAAAACACCTCACCGCGAAATACGGCGAAAAACAGCTGAAGATCCAGAGCGTGACGGACGCGCTTTCACACTCCGCCTGCGTCCTCGCCGAAGACATCGGCGCAAAGGCGATCGTCGTGTGCTCCCGCTCGGGCGGCACGGCAAGGCTGGTTTCGCGCTTCCGCCCCAACATCGACATCATCGGCATGACGATCGAGCCGATGTCTTACCGCAAACTCGACCTCTCCTGGGGCGTGATCCCCGTGCTTTCGGAAGAATTCACTTCGATGGACGTGCTCTTTTATCACGCCAAGCGCGCGGCGATCTCTACGGGGCTGGTCAAAAAAGGCGACCGCATCGTCATCACGGGCGGCAACCCGAACGGGAAATCGGGCAACTCCAACGTCATCAACATCGAACAGATCTGAAACAACAAACGGCAAAGCCGCCCGCAAAAACGGGCGGCTTTTTTGCTGCAAAATACCATAATACGGCGCACCGCTTGCGCGGATTGCCGTATTATAGTGAGAGAATATGAAAAAAGTTTTGGGTGGGCTTGTTTTTATGGCTGTATTATAGCGCATGAATATGTTCATTGTATGAAAAAAACATGAACAAAACAAAAATTCTACCGTTCGTATTTTGCACAAACGGCTTCCGCAACGCGGATGCCGTCCGCCGCGGAACTTGTGATCCCGCCCGAATACCCGCACCCTTCCCCGCAGGGATAGACGCCGCGCACGCTCACGCTTTGCAGATCTCCTCCGCGCAGCACGCGCACGGGAGAGGAAAAGCGCGTTTCCACGCCCGTAAGCAGCGCGTCGGGATGCGCGAACCCGTGCAGTTTTTTATCCATCTGCACGATCGCGGCGCGCATGCACTCCGCCACGGGCGCAGGCAAAAGCGCGTTCAGGTCACAGAAAGCCGTCCCCGCCGCGTACGTCGGCAGCACTTCCCCGAACGCGCGGCTCACGCGCCCGCAGAGAAGATCTTCCGCCCGCTGCACGGGCGCGGCGTACTTGCCTCCCGCAGCGGCATACGCCGCCTGCTCCAACGCACGCTGAAACGCAACGCCGTCCAATACGCCGCCTCTATAAAAGTCCTCCAACCCGACGGAAAGGAGCAGAGCACTGTTCGCATTTCTCCCGCTTCGCGCATGGTCGCTCATCCCGTTGGTGACGACGCCGCCCTGCTCGCTTGCGGCAGGAAGGACAACGCCGCCCGGGCACATACAAAACGTGAACGCCGTGCGATCCCCGCAGGGCACGGACAGCTTGTAATCGGCGGGAGGGAGCAGCGCAGCCGCTCCCCCGTACTGCGCCTGCACGACCATGCTCTGCAGGTGCTCGATGCGCGCCACGACCGCAAAGGGCC
>CASDPE010000091.1 GCA_949282395.1 uncultured Bacillota bacterium
CCCGCAGGATCTTCCGGATGAGCCTGTGGAAGGAGACGACGAATGATCACGCGCATCTGCCCGATCGACGGCTCCTCCTTGGCGGAGGCGAAACGCATCCTCGAAACGGGCGGCACGGTCGCGTTTCCGACCGAAACGGTATACGGGCTGGGCGCCGACGCGCGCTCGGACGAAGCGGTGCGCGGCATCTATGCAGTCAAGGGGCGGCCTTCCGACAATCCGCTGATCGTTCATGTGCATCAGGATTACGACCTGAACGAGCTCGTTTTTGACGATCGGCCGTATGCGAAATTGCTGCGCGATGCCTTTCTTCCGGGCCCGCTCACCCTTGTATATAAGAGCCGCGCCGCCGTAAGCAGCGCCGTTTCCTGCGGGCTGGATACGCTTGCGGTGCGCGTTCCGCAACATGCGGGCGCGCAGCGGTTTTTGCGATATGTCGGGCTACCTGTCGCGGCGCCATCGGCAAACCGTTCCAAACACGTCAGCCCCGTCACGGCACAGCATGTATACGGCGACCTTGCGGGGCGTATCCCGCTCATCCTTGACGGCGGCGCCTGTTCGGGCGGGATCGAAAGCACCGTATGCGACGTGACGGGAAGCAGCCCCGTCATTCTGCGCGAAGGGTTGGTGACGCGGGAGCAGATCGCCGCCGTTGCGGGCAGCTGCGGCGTTTACAAAGCCAAGGAAGGGGAGCAGGTGCGCTCGCCCGGGATGAAGTACAAACATTATGCGCCGCAGTGCAAAACAGTTCTGTTCCCCGCCGAAGAGCTTGCGGGCGCGGTTTCGTATTTTGCCGAACGCGAACAGGCGGGCTCGCGTATAATGGCTTTGTGCGAACATGCGGCGGCGAGCGCCTTTCCCGCAGGAAAGGCGCTTGACCTCGGAACGTGCGGCAAAGAGTTTGCGGCAAACCTGTACGAGCGGCTGCACGAGGCGGAGGAGCGCTGCGACGAACTTGTCGCCGTAGAACCGCGCGAGCGCGGCGGCGTGATGGCAGGCGTACTGAACCGCCTGCGGAAGGCGTGCGGAGCGGAAAAATGAAGAGAAGAAAGGTCTTGTTCGTCTGTACGGGCAACACGTGCCGCAGCCCGATGGCAGAATACATTTTCCGCGCGCGGGTCAAAAAGCAAAAAATAAAGTTCGTCGACGCAGCGTCCGCAGGCGTATTTGCAAAGGGGAACACGGCGATCAACGACAAGAGCGCCGCCTGCCTTGCCGCCCGCGGGATCGACTGTTCCAAATTTGTACCGCGCCAGCTCAAAAACAAGATGGTGGAAACAAGCTTTCTTGTCGTGTGCATGACAAAGGAACAGAAAGAACTTTTGGGCGACGCGCCGAACGTATGCTGCGTACACGACCTTACGGGGTTTGAAGTGCCCGATCCGTACGGCGGCAGCGCCGAACTGTACGAAGCGACGGCAAAACTGTTGGAAGCGACCGCCGACGCGGTCATACGGAAGTATTTCGCCGTGGAAGCAGCCGCGGCAGACGATAAAAAACATATTGGCGGAGGACGCACAAAATGAAAATTGCAGTCGCCTGCGATCACGGCGGGCTTGAACTGAAAAAATCGCTTCTGAAATATCTTGCCGAAAACGGCTATGAAGTAACGGATTTCGGCACAAACAGCGCCGAAAGCTGCGACTACCCGGACTATGTACTGCCCGCAGCGGAAGCGGTGGCGGGCGGCGCCTGTGACCGCGGCATCCTCATTTGCAGTACGGGCATCGGCGTTTCGATCGCGGCGAACAAGGTGCGCGGCATCCGCTGCGCGCATTGCCACGATACGTATTCCGCAAAGTACACGCGCCTGCACAACGACGCAAACATGCTCGCCTTCGGGCAGAAGATCATCGGGGAGGGGCTGATGCTTGAAATCGTTGAAACCTTCCTGAATACGGGGTTTGAAGGGGGCAGGCATCAGCGGCGCGTGGATAAGATCGGCGCGATCGAGGAAAAATACTGTAAGTAAAAAATTTTCGGAGTGCTTTGCATATGGTAAAAAAAGTCACAAAAGCCGTCATTCCCGCAGCGGGGTTCGGTACGCGCTTTTTGCCCGTAACCAAATCCGTCTGCAAAGAGATGTTGCCCATCGTCGACAAACCCACCATCCAATATATCGTGGAAGAGGCAGTCTCCGCGGGGATCAGGGATATCCTGATCGTGACGGGCAAAAACAAAAAGATCCTCGAAGATTATTTTGACAGCGCCCCGGAGCTGGAAAGCCTGCTCGAACAGGATAACAAAGAGGAGCTTTTGCACCTGTGCCGCAGCACGGAAAAAATGGCGAACATCCATTACATCCGCCAAAGCCATGCAACGGGCTTTGCGGATGCGATCCTGCTTGCGCAGACGTTTACGGGGAACGACCCGTTCGCCGTTCTGTTGGGAGACGACGTCATCTATACGCCCGAGGGGAAGCGCCCCGCGATCGGGCAGCTCATTGACTGCTTTGAAGAGAACGGCAAGCCGACCGCCGCCGTCATGGAAGTTTCGGATGCAGATATCCCGAAGTATGCAAACATCAAAGGGGAAGAAGACGGGAAAAACCGTTACCGGATCGAAAAGATCGTTGAAAAGCCCGCCGCTGCGCAAAAGTTTTCAAACAAAGCGGTCATCGGCAGGTATGTCGTAGACAGCGACATCTATGAAATCATCCGCCGCACGCCGCCTTCAAAGAGCGGTGAAGTGTATTTTACGGACGCCTTGGGGCTGCTCGCCAAAGAGAACAGGCTGATGGGCTGCGTATTTGAAGGGAAGCGCTATGACGCGGGCAACAAACAGGAGTATCTCGAAGCCAACATCGAATACGCCCTCCGTGACAGGGAACTTTCGTCCGGGATGAAAAAGTACATCCTGTCTCTTGCGGACGCGCTGCGGAGAAAACAATGAAACTTCGCCTGTACAATGCGCTGCTGCTTTGCGGCGCCGAAATGCCTTTGAAGGAAGGGGAGCTGCGCATCGACGGGGATACGATCGTCGGGGTCGGGCAGCCGGATCCCTCGTTCCGTGCCGACAGGGAAGTAGATTGCGGCAAAAATCTTTTGATGAGCGGTTTTTGCAACGCGCATGCGCATGCCGCCATGAGTTTGTTCCGCGGCATTGCCGACGATCTTCCGCTCGACAAATGGCTGTTTGACCGCGTCTTCCCCTTGGAAGCACACCTGACGGAAGAGGACGTGTATTGGGGCACGATGCTGCAGATCGCGGAATTTGTCCGCGGCGGCGTCACTTGTTTTGCAGACATGTATTTTTTTGTCGACGCCGTATGCGCAGCCGCAAAAAACGCAAACCTGTGCCTGGCGCTCTGCTGCGGAGCAAATTCGTATTCTGATTACGATATTATTGAATTTTTGCAGAAAAACTACCTTAAATACAGTACTATGTGTGACAGAGTCCGCTACTTTCCGGGGCTTCATGCGGAATATACCTGTGAAGAAAAGGAAATCGCGGCTGTCGCCGATTTTGCCGCAGAGAGCGGTGCCAGAACGTACATCCACTTGTCCGAGACCCTGAAAGAAGTGGGAGAATGCACCGTCCGCCACGGCGGACTGACGCCGCCGCAGTATCTGCACAAGCTCGGATTTTTTGACAACGGCGGGTTGACTGCCCACTGCACATACACCGATAAAGACGATATTGCGCTTTTGAAGCAGTGCGGCGTCTCCCCCGTGATCAACGGGGGAAGCAACCTGAAACTTGCCTCGGGCGTTGCGCCTGTCGCGGCGATGCTCGCGGCGGGTATGCAGCCTGCCCTCGGTACGGACGGAACGGCAAGCAACAACGCGGCGTCCATGTTCCGGGAAATGTACCTGTATTCCTGCCTGCAAAAGGAATCGATGAAAGACGCGGCAGCCGTTCCCGCAGAGCAGGCGCTGCGCGCCGCCACGGAGAGCGGCTATTCGGCGCTCGGTTTTAACGGCGGCAGGTTGGAAGCAGGGAAATTTGCGGACATCGTGCTCGTCGATCTTTCGTCGCCGAACATGCATCCCGCCTCCGATCTGCGCAAAAACCTTGTGTTCAGTGCGGATACATCCAACGTGCTGATGACGGTCGCGGGCGGAAAGATCGTGTACGACCGCGGAAAATACGACATCGGCGAACCGCTCGGCACGATCTACGAGCAATGCGAAAAGCGGAAACGCCGCCTTTGCAGACAAGCTGCGTTTGTGTAAGCACGTTTTCGATACAGCGGAATACATAAGGAGAAATTGCCTATGTGGAATACGATCAAAGAGATCGCAGCCGAATTTGTAAACAACACGGGGCTGTCCATCGTGCGGGCGATCGCGTTTTTCGTCCTCGGGCTGATCGTCGTCAAGCTCGTGCGCATCATTTTGCGCTCAGCCCTGTACAAAAGCAAACTCGACGGCGCAGCGGCAACCTTCGTGATCTCGATCATCACGATCGTCTTGTATATCGCCCTCGTTGTTTTGCTCATCGCAACGCTCGGCTTTTCTACGGCGGGCATCATCGCCGCTTTTTCGGCGGTCGCGCTTGCCGTCATCCTTGCCTTGAAGGACAGCCTTTCAAGCCTTGCAAACGGCATCATCATCATTTTTACAAAGCCGTTCAAAAAAGGGGATTACGTTAAGATCGGCGACAAGGACGGGCTTGTGCAGGATATCCGCCTTTTCAACACAAAGATCCTAACATACAGCAATGAAGAGGTCATCATCCCCAACAGCGACGTATTGACGACGGACGTCACAAATTACAGCACCATGCCGCTGCGCAGGATCGTGTTCAGCATCCCCGTGCCGTATTCTGCCGACGTTGCCGAAGTCAAAACCATCCTGCTGGACGGGGTCAATTCCTACAAACATACGGTAAAAACGCCCGCCGCTTCGGTCGTGCTCGAAGAATTCGGTGACAGCGCCCTCAAATTTTCCGTCCGCGCTTGGGTACTGAACGAAAATTATTGGGAGGCGTTTTACGCTCTGCGCGAACTTGCGTTCGGCGTTCTCGGCGCGCGCGGGATCTCTGTTCCGTTCAACCGCCTGGAAGTCAGCCTCATGCCCACGCCTGCCGATACGGCAGAAGCGCCCGCCGCAAAGGAGAAGAAAGCATGAACGGTCTTCCTATCGTATACGAATATCTCATCTATGCGGCGGTCATCGTCGCGGGGATCGTTGTGCTCCTTCTTTTGCGGCGTGTCGGAAAACTGCCCACGCACCGCAAACTGTGCGAGCAGATGCAGGCGCATTTGCAGAACATGGAACAGACGGCGGAGGCGCTGCGCGGCTCCGATGCGCGGCTGCGCTTTTTCAAAGCCGTTTCCAAACTTCTGTACACGACCGACAAACTTGCCCATGCTGCGTCCGCTCTTGCAAGAAAGGAGCGCGATACAGACATCGACAATGTTTCCGTATTGCTTGAAAAAACGCGCAACGGTCTGGCGCCTTATAAATACGGAAAGCGGCAGCAGGACGACCTCAGCGGCTTTGAACAGGCGCTCGGCGATCTGCGCGCCGCCGTCTCCGTGATGGACAACGTGATCGCCCGCGACGAACAGCTTCGGGCAAGGAGAGCAAAATAACTGCATGGATAAGACGCTGATCCTCATCGGCGGAGGCGAACTCAAAACAAAAGAAACACTCAAAATCGACGGGTACATTGCCGCGCTTGCCAAAAAGCGGGCAGGGGACAGGCGGGCGTACGGGCTGTTCATCCCGACCGCCAGCCATGACAGCATGCCGTACTTTAATAGCTTCCGCAAAACATATACCTCTGTATTCGATATCAAAGCGGATGTCGCGCTCTCCGTTTACGGGGAAATGGACCTTGCCAAATGGAAAGAAAAGTTTGCCAAGGCAGACTTTTTATACATAGGCGGGGGCGATACGCTGTTCATGCTCGCGCATTGGAAAAAGACGGGGATGCTCGGTCTGATCGAAGACGCTTATGCGCGCGGCATACCGATCTGCGGGCTTTCCGCGGGCGCGATCTGCTGGTTTGAAACGATGTATACCGATTCGGCGGCAGCCGACGGCGGAACAGAAGGCGCTCCGTATGCGATCCGCAGCGGATTAAATTGGATAAAAGATACAATTTCTCCGCATTATAACCTTCGAGCGCTTGACTTTGACGAAATTATTTCGTATAATATGCAAGACGCTATCGGGCTGGAGGACAATGCCGCGGTCGAATACCGCAACGGCAAACTTGTCCGCTCCCTCAGCGCAGGCGGGCATGCATACCGCCTCCGCGTTGAAGAAGGCAGGCTCGTTAAGTCCGTCATACAGCCCGAACTTGTTTTGTAACGGGCACAAAAATGCGAGTGTGGTGGAATTGGCAGACGCGCTAGATTCAGGTTCTAGTGGGAGCGATCCCGTGCAGGTTCAAGTCCTGTCACTCGCACCAATACGGAGGCATAGCTCAGTTGGTTAGAGCGCTCGCTTCACATGCGAGAGGTCGTAGGTTCGAGTCCTACTGTCTCTACCAAAAGCGGCACCGCGGTCATGCGGTGCCGCTTTGCATACTGCACGTCGCGGCACGAAACAGCGATCCTGCTTTACCCGAACAGCATCTGTTTTAAAAAATTTCGTTTATAAAGTTGACAGAACGCCGCTGTGTATCTATAATACTAGCTGTGTATCTATAATACTATTTGATACGACATGAAGAAGTTCAAAGGAGCCGCTTAGCGATGAAGGCGATCGAGGTCATAAAACTTATGTCCGAAATTTTGTCCGACTATTTGGAAGATCTGAAAGACGCAAAGGCGAACGACAGAGATGCGTTTGCATACGGCGAGCGCACGGCATATACGGAATGCCTTGAAATGCTGCAGCTCTACGATGACCCCAAAGAACTCGGGCTGGACTATGACATTGAAAAGAAGTATCCGCTTTAAATCCTTTACGGATCCTTTATCCTTTTGCGGCGCGCCCCGTTCCTCAGTGCGGACGGGGCGCGCCGCCCTTTGACAAACGGAACCGATCGCGGTACAATACCGCTGCACCGCGGCTATAAATTCGCAAAAGATGAGGAGAGCCCATGCAGGCTTTTTTCGGCGCGTCACTGCGCTTTATAAAACGGGAAGCCGTCCTGTGCATCGCGCTGTTCCTTGCCGTGCTTTCCGCCATATTCATCCCGCCGTCGGCGGCGTATTTCGGTTATGTTGACTGGGATACGCTGGCGCTTTTGTTCGCCCTGATGGCGGTCATGAAGGGGTTTCAGCAAGCGGGGCTGTTTTCTTTTTTGGCAGGGAAGCTGCTTAAACGCGCGAACACATCGAAAAAGCTGATGGCGGT
>CASDPE010000092.1 GCA_949282395.1 uncultured Bacillota bacterium
AAATAGCGATGTACGCGATCTTTTTTGCGGCGGAGAGGGACAGGAAATACCTGCTGAACAGCCAGCCTGAGACTTTGGAAAGCATAGAAAAAAACCTCCGGAAAAATTCCTGCGAGGTCCGTGGAAAAGGGGCGCTGCATGCTTGCGCTCATCTTGCAACGGACGCTCCTCGGCACCGCAGGGAAAAGCCCTTTCGTTTGCGAACAACGTCCCGTTTCGCAACACTTAACGCGCCTCGGATACTCTGCATTTGTTGGTTTTATTGTACGCCTATCCCGCAAAAAAAGCAAGCGTTTCGCATGCTCCGCCGCAATTTATTTTTTCGCCGTGCAAAACGCCCCCGCCGCCGTACGGCAGCCGTGCGGAAAACGGGGGCTTCCCGTATAAATCGCCCTATCCGCCGCATACTTTTTGCATGGGACTGATCTTTCTCCGCACGGCGATCGTGTTTTTTGCGCTGCTCATCGTCATGCGGCTGATGGGCAAACGGCAGATCGGCGAAATGCAGCCGTTTGAACTTGTTATAACCCTGCTCATCGCCGAGCTCGCCTGCATCCCGATGGCGGATACTTCCATCCCGCTCCTGTACGGCATCATTTCGATGCTGACCATCTTTTTGCTGCACCAGGTGATGCTGCTGCTGGATCTGAAAGCAAAGCCGCTCAAACGGATTATCGGCGGCAAACCTTCCTTGGTCATCAACAAAAACGGGATCGACGTTTCCGAGCTGGAGCGCAACGATCTGGACGTGACCGACCTCATCGAGTCGATGCGCTCAAAGGGATACTTTTCTCTGGACGAAGTGGATTACGCGCTGTACGAAGCGAACGGGCAGTTCACCGCCATGCCGCGCGAAAACAGCCCGAAGGAGAATAAAGTTTCCCTGCCCGTGCTCATCGTGGACGACGGAAAATACGACAAACACAACCTGGCGCTCACGGGCACGAGCGAGGCTTTTTTTGAAAAGATCCTGCAAGCGCAGGGCGTGAAAAAGCTGAAAAAGGTGTTCGTGCTCACGCTGGACGGAACGGGCAAGATCTACCTGCAGGTGCGCGGCGAAAAGTACCGCTCCTTCCGCGTCGCGCTCCCGGAGGGAAGCGCATGGTAAAAACGATCGCCTCCATCCTCATCAGCCTTGCCCTGCTGGTCGGCGCAGCCGTGTTTGAAACGGTCTTTATCAACACGCAGTTCGCGGATGTGCGCGCAGCGCTCGAAGCGCTCGAAGAAAAGGTGCGGGAAGAGTCTGCCGTCGCCGCCGACACGCAGTCCGTGCAAAAACTTTGGGAGAACAAAAAGGAAAAACTGCACGCCGTCATTCCGCACAACGACATCTCGTACATCGATTATTGGCTGGGCGAGGCGGACGGCTGCATACAGGCGCAGCTCTACCGCGACGCGCTTGCAAAGATCGACGTGCTGCTCGTCATCTGCCGCCAGATCCCGCAGACATACGCCCTGACCTTTGAAAATATTTTCTGAAAAAACGTGCGATTATGCGTCGCATAGTACTATTAAAACACGCAAAAACGCGCCGATACGGCGCGTTTTTAAAGATTTTTGCTCGTTTTTCAGACATCCAGGATCCGTTTCAAAAACTGCCCCGTAAAGCTGTTTTCGCACTGCGCGACCTGTTCGGGCGTGCCTTCGCAGACGACGGTGCCGCCCCCGTCTCCCCCTTCGGGGCCGAGGTCGACGATGTGATCGGCAACTTTAATGACGTCTAAATTGTGTTCGATGACGATGACGGTGTTCCCCGCCCCGCGCAGGCGCTGCAAGATCCTGACCAGCTTATCCACGTCGTAGCTGTGCAGCCCCGTGGTCGGCTCGTCAAGGATGTAGCATGTCTTGCCCGTGGAACGTTTGGATAGCTCCGTCGCAAGTTTGACGCGCTGCGCCTCGCCGCCCGAAAGCGTTGTTGCGCTCTGCCCGAGCTTGATGTACCCGAGCCCAACATCGTTGATGGTCTTTAATTTGTTGTACACCGAAGGCACGGGCTTGAAGAACTCGCACGCCTCTTCGATGGTCATATCCAGCACTTCGGAAATGTTCTTGCCCTTGTAACGCACTTCCAGCGTTTCGCGGTTGTAGCGCTTGCCGCCGCAGACCTCGCAGGGAACGAAGATGTCCGACAAAAAGTGCATTTCGATCTTGATGATGCCGTCGCCGAAGCAGTGCTCGCACCGCCCGCCCGAAACATTGAAGGAAAACCTGCCCGCCTTGTACCCGCGCTCGCGCGCGTCTGGCGTTGCCGCGAACAGCTCGCGGATTATGGTGAACACGCCCGTGTACGTGGCGGGGTTGGAGCGCGGCGTCCTGCCGATGGGCGACTGGTCGATGGCGATGACCTTATCGAAGTATTCCAACCCTTCGCAGCCATCACATTTTCCGAGCGGCATGTGCGCGCCGTTGAGCGCGTTGGCAAGCTGCGGATAGACGATCTCGTTCACAAGCGAACTCTTGCCCGATCCGGAAACGCCCGTCACCGCAGTGATCAGCCCCACGGGGAAGCGCACGTCGATGTTTTTTAGGTTGTTCTGCCTGCACCCGCGCAGCGTCAGCCAGCGCCCGTCCGACGGCTGGCGCACGGGCGGCACTTCGATCTTCCGCCGCCCCGCAAGATAGTCGCCCGTGATGGAGCGCGGCTCCGCCATGATCTCCTCCGCCGTGCCGCAGGCGACCACCTCGCCGCCGTGCACGCCCGCTTTGGGGCCGATGTCCACGATGTAGTCGGCGGCGCGCATGGTATCCTCGTCGTGTTCGACGACGATGAGCGTATTGCCGAGGTCGCGCAAGTCTTTGAGCGTATTTAAAAGTTTTTCGTTGTCGCGCTGGTGCAGCCCGATGCTCGGCTCGTCAAGGATATACAGCACGCCCGTCAGCCCGCTGCCGATCTGCGTGGCAAGGCGGAT
Source organism: uncultured Bacillota bacterium (assembly GCA_949282395.1). Taxonomy (GTDB): domain Bacteria; phylum Bacillota; class Clostridia; order Christensenellales; family Borkfalkiaceae; genus Borkfalkia. Next base: position 2,910 of record CASDPE010000092.1, read on the forward strand.
GCGCTGCGCCTCCCCGCCCGAAAGAGTACCCGCGCTGCGTGCAAGGTTCAAATACGCAAGCCCCACGTTCTTCAAAAAGTTCAGCCGCGCGCGGATCTCCTTTAAAATGACGTCCGCAATGCGGTGCTCCGTTTCACTGAGCGTCAGCCCGCCCAAAAACGCAAGCAGGTCGGAAACGGAGAGCTCGCACAATTCGGCGATGTTTTTGCCGCCGATATAGACGGAGAGCGCCTCCTTTTTCAGCCGCCGCCCGCCGCAGGCGGGACAAGGCAGCTGCGTGATGTACTTTTCGATCTCCCCTTTCACGCCCTCGCTTTCGGTGTTCTGGTAGCGGCGGGTGAGCGAATTCACAAACCCGTCCCAGCTGATCTGATAGGTTCCGTGAAAGTTGTACGCGTCGTACTGCATGGGGATCTTTTCCCCGCCCGAACCGTACATCAGAACGTCGTACTGTTCCTTGGGCAGGTCTTTGACGGGGGTATCGAGGTCGATGCCGTAGTGTTTGGCGACCGCCTGCACGTACATGTTGTTGGTCTGCCTGCTCTCCAAAAACCAGCCGCCGACGTCAATGGCGCCCTCGCGCAGCGTCTTGTTTTTATCGGGGCAGATGAGCGCCTCGTCCACGACCTGTTTAAACCCTAAGCCCGAACACTCGGGGCAGGCGCCGTAGGGCGTGTTGAAGGAGAAGAGGCGCGGCTCGATCTCTTCAATGCTGATGCCGCAGTCCGGGCAGGCGTACTTGACCGAAAAGAGCTGCTCTTCGCCGTCACGGTCGATGACGACCAGCCCGTCCGCAAGCCGCAGCGCGTTTTCCAGACTGTCGGTGAGCCGCTTTTGGATGCCGTCTTTGACGACCAGCCTGTCCACCACCACGGAAATGCTGTGCTTGATGTTTTTATCGAGCTTTATATCCTCTTGCAGGTCGTAGACGATGCCGTCGATCTTGACCCTGCCGTACCCGCTCTTGCGGTACGATTCAAGGTTCTTGGTATACTCCCCTTTCCGCCCGCGCACAACGGGCGCATTGACGAGGATCCTGCTGCCTTCGGGCATCGCCATGACCTTATCGGCGATCTCGTCCACCGTCTGGCGGCGGATCTCGCGCCCGCACTTCGGGCAGTGCGGGATCCCCACGCGCGCGAACAGCAGGCGCAGGTAGTCATAAATTTCCGTGACCGTGCCCACCGTCGAACGCGGGTTGTGCGAAGTCGTTTTCTGATCGATGGAAATGGCGGGAGAAAGCCCTTCGATGAACTCCACGTCCGGCTTTTCCATCTGCCCCAAAAACTGGCGCGCGTAGGAAGAGAGGCTCTCCACATACCTGCGCTGCCCTTCGGCGAAGATGGTATCGAAGGCGAGCGTGGATTTGCCGCTGCCCGATACGCCCGTAAAGACGACGAGCTTATCCCGCGGGATATGCACGTCTATGTTTTTCAGATTGTTTTCCTTGGCGCCTTTAACGAAAATTTCCTGTTTCATGCCCTGCCGCCTTGTTCCGTTTCTTCGTCCGCTTCCGCGCCCGCTCAGTTCTTGCGCAGCCTGCGCCGCAAAAGATTGATGGTATCGCGGATCTCGATCGCCTTTTCAAAATCCAGCTGGTTTGAAGCGACCTTCATCAGCGCTTTGAGCTTTTCGATCTCGTCCGGGATGTCTTCGGGGCGGATCTTGTCGGCGGGTACCGCCTGCTTTTTCTGCGTGATGCCGATCGTGCTCTTTATTTCCTTGACGATGGTCTTTGGCGTGATGCCGTGTTCCCTGTTATACGCCTGCTGTGCGGCGCGGCGGCGGTTAGTCTCGCCGATCGCACGGCTCATGCTGCCCGTAACGGTATCCGCATACATGATGACCCGCCCCTCGGCATTGCGCGCCGCGCGCCCGATCGTCTGGATGAGCGAAGTATCGCTGCGCAAAAAGCCCTCTTTGTCCGCGTCGAGGATGGCGACCAGCTTCACCTCCGGCATATCCAGCCCTTCGCGCAGCAGGTTGATGCCGCAAAGCACGTCAAACTCGCCGCTTCGGAGCCCGTTCACGATGTCGATGCGCTCCAGCGTATCGATGTCGCTGTGCATGTAGCGCACTTTGACGCCGTTTTCCTTTAAAAAGTCGGTCAGGTTTTCCGCCATGCGCTTGGTGAGGGTGGTGACGAGCGTCCTGCCGCCGCTTTCGGTCACCTTTTTTATCTCGGCAAGCAGATCGTCGATCTGCCCTTTGACGGGGCGCACCTCCACTTCGGGATCCAGAAGCCCCGTCGGGCGGATGATCTGCTCCACCACCTGCCCCGCCTGTGACAGTTCGTACTCGGCAGGCGTCGCCGAAACGCAGATCATCTGCGGCACGCGCGCGTCGAACTCTTCAAAGGTGAGCGGGCGGTTGTCGTAAGCGGAGCGCATGCGGAACCCGTAATTGACGAGATTGGTCTTGCGCGAAAGGTCGCCGTGGTACATCGCGCGGATCTGCGGGATGGTCATGTGGCTCTCGTCGATGAATACGAGAAAATTATCGGGAAAATAGTCCAGCAGCGTAAAAGAAGGCTCGCCCGGCGACCTGCCGTCAAAATAGCGCGAATAATTTTCCACACCGCTGCAATAGCCGATCTCGCGCATCATTTCCAGATCGTAGTGCGTGCGCTGTTCAAGGCGCTGTGCTTCGAGCAGCTTGCCGTCGTCACGGAACGCCTTCACCTCGTCTTCCAGGTCGCGTTCGATGGCGGCGAGCGCGTTCACCATTTTTGCACTGCCCACCGCGTAATGGCTGGCGGGGAAAATGCAAATGTGTTTCAGCTCCGCCGTCACCTTGCCCGTGACCGCCTCCACCTCGCAAAGGCGGTCTACCTCGTCGCCGAAAAACTCTGCGCGGATGGCGATCTCGGAACTGCCCGCGGGGAACACCTCCACCGCGTCGCCGCGCACGCGGAAGGAGGAGCGCGTGAAGTCGATGTCCTTGCGCTCGTATTGCAGTTCGACGAGGCGGCGGATAAACTCGTCGCGCTCCATCCTGTCACCGGGGCGGAGCGAGATCGCGAGGTCGAAGTACTCCTCCGGCGCGCCCAGCCCGTAGATGCAGGAGACGGACGCGACGACGAGCACGTCACTGCGCTCGCCCAAAGACGCCGTGGCGGAGTTGCGCAGCTTATCGATCTCGTCGTTCATGGACATATCCTTTTCAATGTAGGTGTCCGTGCTCGGGATGTAGCTTTCGGGCTGATAATAATCGTAATAGCTCACGAAGTATTCCACACGGTTGTGCGGGAAGAATTCGCGGAACTCGTTGCACAGCTGCGCGGCGAGCGTCTTGTTGTGCGCTATGACGAGGGTCGGGCGGTTGATGTTTTTGATGACGTTCGCCATCGTAAACGTTTTGCCGCTGCCCGTGACGCCGACGAGCACCTGCGTGCGGATGCCGTCCTCTACCCCTTCGGTCAGTTTTTCGATCGCCTGCGGCTGGTCGCCCGTGGGCCGATAAGGCGAAACAAGTTCAAACTTTTCCATGCGAATACGCGGAACATGCGTTCCGCTCCCTTTACAAACAAACGTTTGCTTTCTTGTCCCTTTATTATACCGCAAATCGGAAAAATTGTCAACGGAACGGGCGGCGCAAAACGCATTCAGGTGAAGATCGCGCGCAGCAGCAAACCGACCAGAAAAGCGACCACCGCGCCCGCCGCCGAAAGAGCGATCTTGAAAGCGGCGCTGCGCTTCATCTGCTGGGCGCCGCGGCGGTAGGCGTCCGCACTGCGGTGCAGGGTGATCACGTACATGCGCTCGCCTTTGCGTTCGGACAGGATCAGATCGAAATAATCGTCGTATTCCAGCGCATGCAAGACCTCTTCGACGGATTCCGCGGTGTGCCCGCGGCGGGCGGGCAGCATGCCGAGGATGTCATATACGCTGACAAGGCAGCTGTCCTTGCCGTCGCACATATCGTACACGGCGTGCATGACCTCGTTTTCCTGTTTGTTCAGCATGACCGCACCCCTCTCTCAGGCAAACAACACAAACCCCAATATGCACGCGGCAAACGAGCCGATAAGAGCGCCGACAAACGCCGCGGCTGTTGTTCCGAACATCAGCACGCCGCCGCCTAAAACGACGGCGCCGTAACGAAAAATCAATGTGACTGCCGCCGCGCCAAACGCCGCACCGGAGTGAATTCCCAATACAAACGGATCCGCCATCGGATTACGGAAAAACGACTGTAAAAGAACGCCGGCGATCGCCATTGAAGCTCCGGCGGCAACCGCCGTCAGCAAACGAGGCAAACGGATTTCCGTTAAAAGCCGGC
>CASDPE010000093.1 GCA_949282395.1 uncultured Bacillota bacterium
GGATATGCCGAAAGGTTAAACGGCTGTCCGTTCACCGTGGCGCTTTTCAGATCGTCCAACACGTTCGTGCTGTCGTAATTGAGTTCTCCGCCCGTATCCGCATATACGCGGGAAGGAAGATTCCCTCCCGCATACATACAAAACACAAGTACGGCGAGAAGAAACAACACGAAAACACGTTCCGCTGTTTTCTTCGCCATTTTACCACCTCCTCTAAAACACGATCTCGGACGGCGAGAGCGTTATGCCCATCGTGGCGGCGCTCGTGCCGAACCAGAACGCGACGCTACTTTCCCCTACGTTTACCGTAAGGAGAAAATAATCCTTCGCGTCCAGCGAACCGGAATCCACCGTCTGCCCCGGGTACTTCGCCTGTAAGACGTCGTAAATACCGAACTTCTCCGGTGCGGAGAGCGTAAAGCCCGTTTCGTCCTTCTGTACGTTGAAGATGCTCGTATAGTCGTTCGCCTTGTCGTCGCTGCCGTTCCACACGCACAGCTTCCCCGGTTTTGTATAGAGAGGGTAATGACGGCTTAACTCATCCAGATCGCGGATGATCGTGCTTCTGGACACGTCAAACTCAAACATGAGATTTTCCAATGTCTCATGCCTGCGTTCGCACATATATTCCAGAATCGCCATCCGGCGCTCTGCTGTGCTTCGCATCACTTCCCCTCCCCGTTTATTTGCCTTCAGTTTAATACTCAAAGGTTTCACCTACTGACACCTTTGAAAAACTTTTTTATCTTTTTGCGTAAAAAAATAAAGCCGCCGACAAACGACAGACTCCTTGACCGGAATCCCGTTCGTCGGCGGCCTCTCATTTTTTACAATGGATTAACCTGCCCTTCATTATTTTGTCATATCTGTTCAATTACGCTTATCTTGTAACTCTTCGCGGGCGTTGCGTCTTTGTCCCTTTCGATAATTTCTCTGGTCTCGTTTACAATGCTACACTTGTCAAATATGCATTTTCTGCACAAAAAATTATTCTCTTCGCCCGCTCCGACGCTTCGCACCGATATGATCTGACCCGATCCTGTTCTGATTATATCACAAAAAAAGCCTATTACAATGGATAAAACAAGTATAGAAGTGGACAAAATCAATATTTTTACAGGCATTTCAATTCCTTTTTTACTTCCTGCAGTTAAAGTTGTGCCCGGACGTTTTGCTCCGGCCCCGTCGTTTGACGGGGCCGGGCTCTGCTTTTCCGAACAGCTTTCCGCTCCCGCTTTCTTTTTTCCTTGCTCTCCTTGCGGCAACCGACTCGAGCCTGCTTTTGACACACAACAAAAAAGGCATGGACAAAAGTCCATGCCTTTTTTGTGGCGCGCCCTAAGGAGCTCGAATCCCTAACCTTTGGTTCCGTAGACCAACGCTCTATCCAATTGAGCTAAGGGCGCAGGTGCGGCTTTTTCCCGCCGCATACCCCCATAGTATAGCAGATTTTTAAAATTTGTCAATAAATTTTGCTGCGTGTCGGCAATTTTTTCTTTTCCGCCGCGCGGGGCGGTGTCCGTTGCTTTTTCGGCGGTCTTTGTTGAGAACAGATGTTTGTATTTTTGTTGATAAATTTTCTTAACATCCGTTTTCAATCGATAAAAAAGGCGCGATATGTGTCGAAATCAGAGGTTTTTGTGGATGAGTGTGCATAAAATGTGGATAACTTTTTCGATCTTTTCCAAAAAAAGCGGCACAACTGCCGTTTTGCGGGTTGTGCACAGCAGTTGTGCACAGCCTGTGCGCAAGGCGCGGCGGGCGGCGGCAGGGGTGTTTTGAATTGCGCCTTGTTTGTAGGGGTATTGCCCTGCTGAAAAAGTTGTCATTTTCCGATGCAGATGGTATAATACGGGTGCAAAGCGGGGCGCATAGGCGTGCCCGCTCTGCGCAAAATAAAAAAAGAGGTGTAAGGTTATGGCGAAGATCACGGCGGATACGCTGATTGCCGACTGCTTGAAGTACAACCCCGACGCGGCGTCGGTGCTGATGTCTTACGGGATGCACTGCCTCGGCTGCGCGCTTGCGCACGGCGAGACCATTGCAGAGGCGGTGAACGCGCACGGCAAAGACCTTGACGAGCTGCTGGAAAAGCTCAACGAGGGCGTGGAAGAGTAAACAAAAAGCGGCATGCGGGCGGCGGAACTTCGGTTCCGCCGCCCGCTGCTTTTTGCGCGCCGCCGTCCGCGCGGTTTTGTTCGGCGCGGCTTTGCCGCGCCGCTTGACATGCGCGGGGCAAGGGAGTATACTGTAAAGCGAAGGCTCAAAACGCAAGCCCCGTCCGGGGCGGGGGGGGAGAAGGATGGACGCAGCCATTGGCGAACTGCAAAAGATCATGGCAAACACCCGCCGCGGCGTCTTTTTCGGCGGCGCGGGGGTGAGCACGGAGAGCGGGATCCCCGACTTCCGTTCGGAGGACGGGCTGTACCGCCAAACGTACAAATACCCGCCCGAGCGCATCCTGTCGCACACCTTTTTCATGCAGCACACCGAGGAATTTTTTTCGTTTTACCGCGATAAAATGCTCTGCCTCACCGCGCAGCCCAACGCCGCGCACAAAAAACTTGCGCAGTGGGAGCGCGAGGGCAGGCTCGCCGCCGTCGTCACGCAGAACATCGACGGGCTGCACCAGAAGGCGGGCAGCAAAAACGTGTTCGAACTGCACGGCAGCATCTGGCGCAATTTCTGCATGAACTGCGGCAAGGCGTACCCCGTGCAGCGCATCGAAGAGGGCGGCGTGCCGCGCTGCGCCTGCGGCGGCATCGTCAAGCCGGACGTGGTGCTGTACGAAGAGCCGCTCGATCAGACCGTTCTCGGCGGCGCGGTCGAAGCGATCGCCGCGGCGGATACGCTCATCATCGGCGGCACGTCGCTCAACGTGTATCCCGCGGCGGGGCTGGTCGACTTTTTCCGCGGGGAAAACATCGTCGTCATCAACAAAGGCGCGCCCGCCAGGGATATGCGCGGCGTGCTGTTCATCGACGGCAGGATCGGCGAAGTGCTTTCGCAGATCGGCTGACCGCAAAAATACACATCGGCAATACGGAGGGACTTTATGGACAAGAAGCTGCAAACCGCCCTTACGGGCTCGCTCAAAGAGTACAGGAGCGTGCCGTTCTGGTCGTGGAACAACAGCCTTGACGAGGCGGAGCTGTGCCGCCAGATCGACGACATGTACGCCGCGGGCATCGGCGGGTTCATCATGCACGCGCGCACGGGGCTGAAAGAGGAATACCTCGGCGAAAAGTGGTTCTCCTGCATCGAAGCCTGCCTTGACAAGGCGAAGGCGCTGGGCATGGAGGCATGGGTGTATGACGAAAACGGCTGGCCGAGCGGCTTTGTGGGCGGCAAACTTCTGGAAAACGAGGCGTTCCGCGCCCGCTTCCTCGAATACGCCGCCGGTGCGTTCGACCCCGCCGCCTTCGCCGTGTTTGTGCAAAACGGCAGCGGCTTTGCGCGCGTGGAAAAGGAGCAGGCGGGCGTTACGCGTTACCACAACGTGTACCTGCGCGTAAGCCCCGCCAATACGGATATTCTGGATCCCGCCGTGGTGGACGCCTTCATCGCCGAAACGCATGAAAAGTACTATGCGCGGTTCGGGGAGCGGTTCGGCAAGGAGCTGGCGGGCTTTTTCACCGACGAGCCGCAGTACTACCGCTGGGCAACGCCGTATACGCCCGTCGCCGCCGCCGAATTTGCAAAGGACGGCGAGGACATCCGCGACGGGCTGATCTGGCTGTTTGTGCAGGGCGAGGGCGGCTACGCCTTCCGCGAAAAGTACTTCGGCACCCTGAACAGGCTGTATACCGAAAACTTTTACAAAAAGCTGTACGAATGGTGCCGCGCGCACGGCTGCAAGCTGACGGGGCACTCGGTGGAAGAGAGCCTGCTGTTCGGGCAGATGTGGGGCGGGGCGGCGGTGATGCCCAGCTATGAATACGAGGATATCCCCGGCATCGACTGGCTGGGGCGCGACTGCGGCACCGAACTTTCGCCGCGGCAGGTCGGCAGCGCCGCCGCACAGCTGGGCAAAAAGTTCGTGCTCACCGAAACGTTCGGCTGTTCGGGGTATGACGTGACGCCGAAGGAGCTGAAAAGCATTGCCGAATACCAATATTTCAACGGCGTGAACAAGATGTGCCAGCACCTGTACCCCTATTCGCTGGCGGGGCGGGGCAAAACAGACCATCCGCCCGTCTTTTCGCCGCACGGGAACTGGTTTGAAGGGTTCAGGGCGTTCAACGACTACTTCGCGCGGCTGGGCTGTATCATCGCCGAAACGCAGGACGAATACGAGGTGGGCATCATCCACCCCATCCGCGGCATCTGGCTGGACTACCTGCACGACGAGGATTATAAGAGCGTCAAAACGCTGGAAGACGCGTTTGAAGAGCTTTTGCGCACCCTGCGCAGGCACGGCGTGACCTATCATTTTCTGGACGAGAGCCTGCTCGCGCGGCACGGCAGTGCGGAAGGGAACGCGCTGCGGCTGGGGAACTGCCGCTACGGTACGGTCATCGTGCCGCCCATGCGCACCCTTACGGCAAATACGTACGCGCTGCTGCAAACGTTCGGCGGCAGGCTGTGCGTGCTCGGGCAGATCGGGTACATAGACGGCAAAAAGCAGCGCGTTTCCCTGCCCGCGAACACAACGCTGGAAGAGATCTGCGCTTCCGCGCGCTACGGCTATTCCTGTGAGGACGGCAACAGCGTGCTCACGGCGCGCAAAGGGGCGTTCGGCGAATTCCTGTTCGTCAAAAACCTTTCGCGCACGGAGAAGAGCCGCGTCTGCATCAAAGGCGCGGCGGAGCGCTACGTCGCGCTCGACCTTGAAACACTGGAAGAACATCCGCTTGCGGAAGACGCTTTCACCCTCGGCGGCGCGGAGAGTGCCATCCTGCTGCGCGCAGAGAGCGCGCCGCAAAAGGAGGAGCTGCGCGCCGAGGACGTGACGTCGGCTTTCCGCGTGACGGGCGTGAGCGAAAACTTTTTCGCCCTCGACTATGCGCAGACCGCGCGCGAAGGGGAGGAGTTCGGCGTTCGCCGCCCCGTCACGGCGCTGTTCGACGCGCTCCTGTACGAAGACTATAAGGGCACGGTGCGCGTGCGGCAGACGTTCACCCTCACCGAAAAGATGCCGCTCACGCTCGTCATGGAGCGGGCGGAGCTGCTGTCCGCTTCGGTGAACGGCACGCCCGTGACGTTCGGGCAGAGCGCCTTTGACGTGAACTTTGTGGAGGCGCCGCTCGGCGATGCGGTGCGCGCGGGGGAGAATGTGTTTGAATATTCCTTCCGCTTCTGGCAGCATGAGGGGGTGCGCTTCGCTCTCTTCGACCCGCTCGCCACCGAAAGCCTGCGCAACTGCCTGTACTACGATACTTCGATAGAGACGGCGTACCTCAAAGGCGATTTCACCGTCGGCGAAGGGTCCGCGCTCTCGCCGCGCGCGGGGCTGCCGCCCGTAACGGACAAGCTGTTTGCCTGCGGCTACCCCTTCTTCAAAGGCGAACTGACGCTGGAAGGGGAGCTTTGCTACGGCGGCGGCAAAGCCGTTTTAGAGGTCGGCGGCAGGTTCATGCAGGCGGATGTGTACGCGAACGGGAAACACGCCGCGCTCGTGCTTGACGGCAAAAAGGAGATCTCGCCCCTGCTGAAAAAGGGGAAGAACGCCGTAAAGCTCGTGCTGCGTTCCAGCCTGCGCAACCTGTTCGGGCCGCACCACTACGTCATTCCCGAGCCGATGGGCGTCAGCCCGTACAACTTCGAGTTCCGCGGGCTGTGGGAGCAGGGCGACCCTGCGGAATTCACGCCGGAGTACCATTTCGTTCCCTTCGGCGCGGAAAAGATCGTGCTGCATTCCGAAGCGCGGCAAAAATAAAAAAGGGGCGCTCCTCTGCGCCTTATAAAACAAAAAACGTTGCAAAGGGCGGAGCGGGCAGCTTCCGCTCCCTTGCGGCAGAAAAAAACGGGCGGCGGCAGCGCCGCGGGAGAAAGATCATGAAGTTCAGAAAGTACGAAGGCAACCCGATCCTGCAGGCAGACCCCGCGCACGCGTGGGAGGAGCGCTGCGTTTTGAACCCCGCCGTCGTGTACGATGAAGAGCGGCAGAAGTTCATCATGCTCTACCGTGCGGCGGGCAACGACAAGCGGCACGTCATCCGCCTCGGCTACGCCGAAAGCACGGACGGCATCCACTTTACGCGCGCCCCGCAGCCCGCGTTCGAGTCCAACCGTGACGAGGCGGACGGCGGCTGCGTGGAAGACCCGCGCCTTGTGAAGATCGGGCAGACCTATTTTCTCACATACGCCGCGCGCGCCTTTGCACCCGGGCAGTATTGGCTGGAAGAGTGGGTGGAAGGCGTCTCCCGCCCGCCCATGTGCCTGGACGGCGCGGATGTGTATTCCGACGATCTGCCCGCCTTTGCGAGGGAGAATACGACGGTCAGCTACCTTGCCGCCACCAAAGATTTTGTGCATTATAAGCGGCTGGGCAGGCTCACCGACCCCATGGTGGACGACCGCGACGTGCTGCTCTTCCCCGAAAAGGTGAACGGGCAGTACGTGCTCATTTCCCGCCCCAAGGTCAAAGACGCGCGCGTGAAGATGCCCTCCGTGTGGATCTCGTTCGGGGACGATCTGCTGCACTTCGGCAAGCCAGAACTTCTGTTCACGGGGGAGGAATGGTGGGAGACGCAGCGCATCGGCGCGGGCACGCCGCCTGTCAGAACGGAGCAGGGCTGGCTGATGCTCTACCACGGCGTGGACGAAAAGGGCGTCTACCGCGTGGGCGCGGTGCTGCTCGACCTTGCCGACCCGCGCAGGATCCTCGCCCGCACCAAAGAGTTTCTGATGGAGCCCGAACACGGGTACGAGACCTGCGGGCTGTACAACGGCTGCGTGTTCCCCACGGGCGCGGCGGTCAAGGACGGCACGCTGTACGTCTATTACGGCACGGCAGACCAATACATCGGGTTGGCGACGTGCAACCTCGGCGCGCTGCTCGCGCACCTTACGGGCGCGTGCAGAGCCTGAAAAAGCGAGCTGAAAAAGGCGCGCCCTTCCCGCGGCTGCGGGAAGGGCGCGTTTTGCCGCGCGTCAGCGTTTTTGGGGAAGGGCGCGCGAACACAGCGTCGTCAGGGCGAACAGTTTGTTGTG
>CASDPE010000094.1 GCA_949282395.1 uncultured Bacillota bacterium
CATACGTCAATCGGCGTTGCCGTTTGACACCTTCCCCGCGGAGGGGGAAGGTTTATTTGGTCACCCAGCGCCGCCCTTCCGTCACCCCGCGCCGCTCCTCCGTCATCCCGAGCCTGTCGAGGGATCTCTATGAAATTTCTATCCCTGTCACCCTGAGCGAGCCGCCGAGTGGGAACGGCGGCGAGCCGAACGGGTCTTTGCCCTGCCGCGCGCGGGTCGGATACAGCCAATTTAGCTTAACATACCGTATACGACTCTCGCGACGATGTTGCAAAGATTTCTCCGCTCGCTCCGCTCGGTCGAAATGACACAGGGGGCACGCTCTTCGGCTCCGCTTCGTTCAGGATGACACGGGAAGCGCCGCAAAGAGAAAAACGAATCACACCCCGCACAGCGCCGCGACCTTTTTTGCGGCTTCGAACACGTTTTCACGCATCCCCAGCACCCAGAGCCCGAGCTGCTTCGCCCGTGCGGCAAACGCCTCGTCCGGCGCCACGCCCTCGCACAGGACGATGCAGGCACAGTCGATAAGCGTTGCCACGGCGGCGACGTTCACGTTGTTCATGACCGTGAGCCACGCGCAGGCGTCCGTCGCGCGGGAGATGATGTTGGAGAGAAAATCGCCGCAATACCCGCTTTCGATCTGCCGCTCTTCCCCCTCGCAAAAGACGGTGCAGCCCGCCTGCTTCGCAAATTCGGATACCGTCATTTTTTCACCTCGTCAAGCCGCACGCAATCCAGCACGCCGCCGTTCATGGCAACATCCTCCGCATGGCAGCGGCAGGTGGGCGCGCCGCACGCGCCGCAGTCGATGCCCGGCAGCTTTTTCAGATACTCCTCCACAAGCATGAGCTTTTGCATGGCGGCAAAGCGGTTTTTATCCAGCTGGAACGAGGTGGAGGGCTGCGGGATCTTATCCCAGATGAAAAAGTTTTCGTCCAGCCCGTAATTTTGCATGGTCGCGGGCGGGATGCGCATTTTATCCGCCAGCTGACGCATGCGGTTGCGCGCAATGAACGGGTTTTCCACGTTCAGCACCCCACCCACGCAGCCGCCGGGGCACATGTTCATCTCCACAAACTCCGCGTCGCCGTCCAGCTTCCCGTCGCTCATGTCCTTCAACAGCCCCAATACGTTGCGCACGCCCGAGCAGTGTATGTAATTTCCAAGCCCCAACGAATTGCTCTCTCCGCCCGAACTGCCCCAGCCGATACCCGAATACCCGCACTTGCCCAGCTTGCGCGGGTTTTGGATCTTGTTCATCTTTTCCACAAGGCGGAAATAGATGTCGCTCTGCGAAAGCACGCCCGAAATATATTTTTCGTTTGAAACCTCTTCCCTGTGCAGCGAATATACCTTCGCGGGGCAGGGAGAGATGAAAAAGATGCCGATGTCGTCCGCGGGGACGCCCTTCTCCACCGCCTGCATTTTGGCGAGTTTGGCGGCGATCTTCGCGGGCGCGTACACGGGCAGCAGGTGGTCGGCAAGTTCATGGAACTTCAAAAGGATCAGTTCCACCACCGCAGGGCACGCCGTGCTGATGACGGGCAGGTTGAGCGCCCGCTCCTTCATCAGTTTGCGGGTGCAGTCGGTGACCAGCTCTGCCGCAAGCCCCACTTCAAACACCTCGTCAAAGCCCAGCGCGAGCAGCCCCTCGATGACGAAATTCGGGTCGTCAAGGTTATTGAACTGCCCGAACAGCGAAGGCGAAGGCAGGGCGATCTTGTACTTGTAGCTTTCTACCAGCGCAAAATCGTCGTACACGGGGCGCTTGGCGCCGCCCTTGCAGCTGCGCACGCATTCACCGCAGTTGATGCATTTGTCGTATAAAATTTTCGCTTTTCCGTTTTCGATGCGGATCGCTTCGGTCGGGCAGCGGCGCATACAGGTGATGCAGCCGATGCACTTTTCCGCATCGAGAACGACGGTTTTCAATGTGACCATCTCTCCCCCGCGTGCCGCGCTATTCACCGAAATCCACGCGCAGCTTTACGGTCGTACCCACGCCGACCGTGCTTTCGATCTTCATATCGTCGCTGTATTTTTTCATGTTGGGCAGCCCCATGCCCGCGCCGAACCCCAAACTGCGGATGTTTTCGGTCGCGGTGGAATACCCCGCCTGCATGGCAAGGGAAATATCCGCAATGCCGGGGCCGTGGTCGGCAAGGGTGATCTCGATGCGGTCGGGGTACAGCTCGGCGACCGCCTTGCCGCCGTGCGCATGGATGACCATGTTGATCTCCCCTTCATACATCGCGATGGCGACCCGCCGCACATGCTGCGCGGGCACGCCCATCTGTTTGAGCATGCGCTTCACGCTTTCGCTCGCGTGCCCCGCCGAAGCGAAGTTCTGCCCGTCGACGTCGTATTCGAGGCGGATGCATTCGTCCATTTCAGCCACCCAGCCCGTTGGTATACAGGATGCCGCAGGCGACGAACAGCCGCTTCTGCGTACAGAGGAGCACGATGCCCTTTTCGCGCGCCAGTTCGATGACGGCAGGTTCCGGCCGCTTGCCGCGCACGAACACGATGCAGAGCATATCCATCATCTCCGCCGTGCGCACGACCTGCGGATTCAGAAGCCCCGTCAGAAGCACGGACTGGTCTTTGACGTACGCCAGCACGTCGCTCATCATGTCCGATCCGCAGGCGGTGTGGATCTCGGTATCCAGCCTGTCCTCTCCGCAAAGGATCTCAGCGTCCAAAAGTTTTACGACTTCTCCGATCGTCATAACGGTGGTTCCCCCGATATAGGATTTTGATTTTAAAGGCGCCTTCCGTATGCCGCAAAAGAATACGGCGCGCCCGCGCAAAGGCAGCTATTTTGTTCCTGCCTTACAGTATACCATAAAATGCGCGGCGTTTCAACACTTTTCCGATATTTTTGCGCGCCGTTACAGCCCGAACAGCGCCATCACGCCCGCCGTGGCATACCCCGCCGCCGTACCGATCGCAAACAGCACCGCCAGAAGCAGCAGGTTGCGCCGCCAGCGTTTTACGTTTTTGAAGAGCACGACGAACCCGAGCCCCGCGTTCACGCACAGCCCCGCGACCATGGCGCCGAAGGTGAGATACCCGTCCATAAAGGCGCCCGTGATGAGCACGCTGCCCGCGCAGTTGGGGATCAGCCCCACCACGGCGGCGACGAGCGGCTGCAACCATACCGTGCCGTCAAGAAAGGCTGCGATGTTCGCCTCCCCCACAAAGTAAATGAGGATGCCGAAGGCAAGGTTGACGGCGAAAAGGTACGCAAAGATCTGCAGCGAATGCAGCAGCGGGTGCACGACGTACCGCTTTACGGCGGAGTCGCCTTCGCCCTCGTGGTCGTGCCCGCAGGCGCTGCCGTGCACCTCTTCCCCCTCGGAAAGTTCGGTGAGCTGTTCCCCGCGGCAAATGCCGTTCGCCGCATACCCGACCGCCACCGCGACGATAAATTTGACGGCGATGAGCGGCATGACGGCGATCGCCGCCTCCGTTCCCGAAGTCAGCAACAGGATGAGCGCCTCGTCCGATGTCGCCAAAAAGACGGCGAGCAGCGTACCCGTCCGGATCAGCCGCCTGTCGTACAGCTTTGCAGCCATCACCGAAAACCCGCACTGCGGGATGATGCCCACCGCCGCGCCCAATAGCGGCGCAAGCCCCCCGCGCAGCACGTTGCTGTTGTGGCTGATCTTTGTACGGTGCTCCAAGATTTCAATGAGCAGGTACATCAGAAACAGAAACGGGAAAATTTTTAAGCTGTCTATGAATGCGTCTAAAAGAACTTCTCCCATAAGCTACCTGAAAAAATACACACCGCCCGCCGCTGCCGCAGGCATAGCCGCCTGCCGCCCTGCGGGCATAGCCTCCTGCCATCCCTGCGGGCACAGTTGCAGGCATAGCCGCCTGCCGCCCCTGCCTGCGAGCACAGTTGTCTGCCGCCCCTGCCGCTGCTGCCGTCATCCCGAGCCGCCCCTTTTGTCATCCCGAGCCTGTCGAGGGATCTCTATGAAAATTCTATCCCTGTCACCCTGAGCGAGCCGCCGAGTGGGAACGGCGGCGAGCCGAACGGGTCTTTGCCCTGCCGCGCGCGGGTCGGATACAGCCGATATTGCTTAACATACTGTATACGACTCTCGCGACGATGTTCCAAAGATTTCTCCGCTCGCTCCGCTCGGTCGAAATGACACAGGGGGTACGCTCTTCCGCTCCGTTTGTTGGCTCACAGGGGCACGCTCTTCGGCTCCTTTTTTCGGCTCACAGGGAACACTTCCCTGCAACGCGTCCGCATTGCAGCGGGCATTCGCCCGCGTTCGCCTCAAGCGGAACGCTCGGCTTTGCCCTTGCAAGCAAAGCCTTCCCGTTCCTTCGGGATAACAGCGGCACACTCTTCACAGGGCGCAAAAACTCCCCGAAAATATCGGGGAGCTTTTTTGCCGCACGGATGCGGGGTCTTACTCTTCGGTCTTGTCGTCGGGCGTCTCTTCGGGTGCAACGTCGTCGGCGGGAACCTCTTCCGGGGCTTCCTCGTCTACCGCCTTCACCTCTTCCGCAGCCGCTTTTGCAGCCTCTTCCTTGGCGGCGAGGCGCTCCTTGCGGGCCTCGGCGCGCGCTTCGCGGCGCATCGCCTTCTTCTCTTCCTTGGTGACGACTTTGTTCTTTTCGATGATCGCGCGCATCTCCTGCGGGGTCAGCGGCACGAATGCCGAAGACGCCTCGTTTTCGGGCGTGATCTCGTACCCTTCGTCACGCGCGAGCAGCGACATCTCCGTTTCGCCGTCAAAGATGTGGATGTGGCGGGCGTCGATGGCAAGTTCCATGACTTCGCCGCGGGTGACGTTGCTGCGCGAATCGATCTTGGCGACCATGTTGGAGGATTCGCCGATGACTTCGGTCGCGTCTTCCACCGTTTCGCCCTCTTTGAAGTCGAGCTTGCAGTAGATCTGCGTTTCGGCGCCGAGCTTTTCAACGACTTCGATGAACGCCTTGATGACGGTATCGGGGGAAGCGGAGATAAAGCTCTCTTCGTCGTGGATATCTTCGGGGCGGACGCCGAGCGTGATCGCCTTGCCGGTATCGAGGTAATCGTCGATGTTCTGGATGCGCACTTCGACGGACTTCGGCAGCAGGATCTTGTTGTTGACGAATTCGACGTAGACCCTGCCCTTCTGCTTGGTGAGCGTAGCGGGGAAGAAGTTCATCTGCGGCGTGCCGATGAAGCCCGCAACGAACAGGTTGATCGGGTAGTCGTACAGGTTCTGCGGCGTATCCACCTGCTGCATGAAGCCGTCCTTCATGACGACGATACGCGTACCCATCGTCATCGCCTCGATCTGGTCGTGCGTGACGTAGATGAACGTCGTGGCAAGGCGGGCGTGCAGCTTCGAGATCTCCGTCCTCATCTGGGCGCGCAGCTTCGCGTCGAGGTTGGACAGAGGTTCGTCGAGCAGGAAGACTTTCGGCTCACGGACGATCGCACGGCCGAGCGCGACGCGCTGGCGCTGACCGCCGGAGAGAGCCTTCGGCTTACGGGTCAGGTAATCGGTGATGCCGAGGATCGCCGCCGCCTCTTTCACGCGCTCGTCGATGACCGCCTTGGGCACCTTGCGCAGTTTCAGACCGAACGCCATGTTGTCATACACGCTCATGTGCGGATACAGCGCGTAGTTCTGGAACACCATCGCGATGTCCCTGTCCTTCGGCACGACGTCGTTGACCAGCTTGCCGTCGATATACAGCTCGCCCTTGGAGATCTCTTCCAAGCCTGCGATCATACGCAGGGTCGTCGATTTACCGCAGCCGGAAGGCCCGACGAACACGATGAACTCTTTGTCCTTGATGTCAAGGTTGAAGTCCGTAACGGCGGTGACGCCGGAAGGATACACCTTGTAGATCCCTTTGAGCAAAAGGCTTGCCATAAAATTCCTCCCTGTGGTTGATTTGATATCTGTACTCTATTTTACCCTTTTTACGCAAAAAAAGCAATGGGCAATAATAACAAATAATGCGTGCGATTCTGTTAAATCTGCCCAACCGCGCGCAAACCTGCCCGAAAACAGCGCTTTGCCGCTTGTCATCCGCCGTTTTTTGTAGTATACTATATCTGTAAATACAGCCGCAGCGAGGTGCGGCGGCACAGGGGAGGATGCAATGGATATCAACAAGTATTCACCGAAATTCCGTTTCAGGCAGAACGATCTGCTGCGCCTTGCCGACCTGACCACGGAAGAGATCTTTGAATTTTTGTACACCGCGCGCGCCCTGAAAAAGCGCTTCCGCGTGGGGGAAAACAAACCCCTGCTGCGCGGAAAGACCGTTGCCCTGCTGTTCGGCAACGTTTCCACGCGCACGCGCGTCTCCTTTGAAATGGGCATACGCCAGCTCGGCGGCGACTACCTGTTCCTGCCCAAAAACGAAACGCAGCTCGCCCGCGGGGAGAGCGTGAAGGACACCGCCGTCATGCTGGGCAGGTACGGCATCTCCGCGCTGGTGCTGCGCGCCTTTACGATGGCGGAAGTCGAAGAGTTCGCGCATCACAGCAGCATCCCCGTCATCAACGGCATTTCGGAAGAGGCGCACCCGCTGCAAATTTTATCCGACCTGTTCACGATCTGGGAGCAGAAGGGCAGGCTGGACGATCTGAAGATCGCCTACATCGGCGACGGGAACAACGTGGCGAACTCGCTGATCATGGGCTGCGCGAAAGTGAATATGGACGTAGCCATCGCCAGCCCGCACGGGTACAGCCCTTCGCAGAGCATCGTAGAGCGCGGCATGCAGTTCGGCAACGTGCTCATCACAGACGACGTGGCGGAAGCCGTGCACGGAGCGGACATCGTGTACACGGACGTGTTCATCTCGATGGGCGACGAAGACGACGAAAACAAAAAGCGCAAACTTGCGCGCTACCGCGTCACCCCCGAAGTGATGGCGCTTGCCAAAGAGGACGCGCTGTTCATGCACTGCATGCCCGCGCGGCGGGGCGAAGAGGTCGCGCCCGAAGTCATCGACGGGCAGCAGAGCATCGTGTACGACCAGGCGGAAAACCGCCTGCACAT
>CASDPE010000095.1 GCA_949282395.1 uncultured Bacillota bacterium
CTTAACTTTCTTTTCCGTGTTGTCCCAAACGCCTGCGTCGTAGGAATGCCCCATTGCGGAAATATAAATGCCGTCGACCTGCGTCACATCCGTTTTGCCCGTTCCTGCATCCTGGCTGTTCGCCGTGAAGATCTCACCGCAGGCAGAGCAGGTCCAGTACTCGCTCCAGCCCGCTTCCGTGCAGGTTGCCGCTTTTGCATCCGTCTTGACCAAGGTATGATCGATCTTAGGGATCGCCACGCCCGTCACGGTGATGGTGACTTGTGTATCATTGCTCGCCGTGACCTTGCAGGTCATCGTCTTGGAGCCTGCCTGCGTGCAGGTGGCGTTCTGCGTAACTTGTTCGCTCCAGCCGCCCGCCGTCAGTGCGGGAAGCGTGACGGTGATGCTCGTTCCGCAGCCGTAATTGTTGGAACAGCCGATCGCAGCCGAACCCTCCGCCGCATCATATTCCGCTTCGGTGTACGTAAGCGTATTGCCGTACGTATGCGCCGCGACGGTGACCGTCAGCGTGAAGTCCGCCGCGCCGTCCGCCGTGAACGGGTCCGTGTCGTCTGTGACCTGCCCGTCCAGAAGGCGCACGATGCGCGAAGAATAGCGCTCGGCAAGTTCGGGGTTGTGGGTGACCATGATGACCAGCCGCTCGCCCGCGATCTCTTTGATCAGCTCCATGATCTGCACGCTCGTTTCGGTATCGAGCGCGCCCGTCGGCTCGTCGGCGAGCAGTATCTCGGGGTTGTTGACGAGCGCGCGCGCAATGGCGACGCGCTGCATCTGCCCGCCCGAAAGCTGGTTGGGCTTTTTGTTCAGTTCGTTGCCCAGCCCCACGCGTTCGAGCGCCTGCTTTGCGCGCTCTTTGCGCTCGCGCGAGGATACGCCCGAAAGGGTGAGCGCCAGTTCCACGTTGCCCAGCACCGTCTGGTGCGGGATCAGGTTGTAACTTTGGAACACGAACCCGATGGAGTGGTTGCGGTACGCGTCCCAGTCGCGGTCGCGGTAATTTTTGGTGGAAACGCCCTTGATCACAAGGTCGCCCGACGTGTACTTATCCAGCCCGCCGATGATGTTGAGCAGCGTCGTTTTGCCGCAGCCCGAAGGCCCGAGGATGGAAACAAATTCTTTTTTGCGGAACGCAAGCGACACGCCTTTGAGCGCGTGTACCGTAGAATCCGCGACCTTGTAGTCCTTTACGATGTTTTCAAGTTTTAAGATCGCCTGTGCCATGTGTCAAACACTCCTTTATTCCGCTTCGGCAGCCTCTGCCTCCGCCGCAATGCAATTTTCCATTTCGCTTTTCAGCGTGTCCGCCTCCGTCTGCGAGATCCCTGCGAGCACATCGTTGAAAATGTCGATAAAGCGGTTCATGCCCGCAATGAAGCCCGTGATCTCTTCTACGCCGACGCGGTCGACGATCTGGCAGATAAAGGCGTTCATGTAATCTTTGACGCACTCGTATGCGGCGCGCGCGCCTTTCGAGAGCACGACGTGCGAACTTTTTTTGTCGTTTTCCGCGGGGATGCGCACGATAACGTTCTGCTCTTCCAGCTTTTTGACCATCTGCGAAACGGCGGAACGCGTGATGCCGAGCGAGCGGGCAATGTCGCTGGAAATGACGCGCTTCCCCTCTTCCTCCGCAAGTACAATGACCTTCATGAACTGCAATTCCGTGTTGTTGAACGGCAGGATGTTGTGGAACACCTTGATCTCGTCCAGCTTGCGTGCAATGCCGAACACCTCTTGCAGCAGCCTGTCGGCTTCCTGCAGCCGCTCCTTCGTCAGCCCCTGCTTTTGCTCTTTTGTTTTTTCCATACTCCTCCTCCTTTTGCCGCACTGCACCGCCCTCTACGGCGCAGAGGCTCCTGTTAAGCTCTTAATCGTCAACATTATAAAACAAGCCCCGATAAAAGTCAACGATTTTTTCGCGATTTGTTAAAATTCATTTACAAATCACATATATCACGCGCCGCTCACGCGCGAAAGCGCGGTAAAGGGCAAAACGGCAGAACGCCCGCGCCGCGCTTGGAACGGGTTCTTGAATACGTATGCAAAAAACGGGGCAATCGCCAAAAAAACAGCGAGAAAAAAGAGCGGGGGCTCCGCTCTTTTTTTGCCCCGCCGATCGGGGAAACGCATTCTATTTTTTACGGATAAGGAACATCGTCGTGCCGTCCGCCTCGGTGCCGAGCGCATAGCGCTTCAGATACGGCAGCAGCTTTTCCATCAGCTTTTTGAAGGAATTGCAGCCGAAGTTTTTGGGCACGAAATCCGAATACTTCTGCTTCATCTCCACCGAGATCTGCGCATAGTACGCTTTGCCGTAGTTGTCGATCAGGCGGTCGATGATGTTGAACAGGTCGCTGCGGCGCTTGTTGTCGATAAGCTCGGGCTCAGCCTGCTTCTGCTCGGCGGGCGGCTGCTGCGCCTTTGCCCTGCCCCGCCCGCGCTTTCTGGCGGGCTTGGGCTCGTCCGCAGGCTGGTCTGCGTCCAGATAAATGTATTCGTTGAAGGCGTTTACGAAACTCTGGTTCACGTTGCGCGCGCCCATGCCGATGACCATCTTGCTGCGCTCGCGCAGTTCGCGCACCAGCCGCGTGTAATCGGAATCGCCTGCGGCGATGCAGAACACGTCTACGTCCTTTTCAAAGAGGATGATGAGCGCCTGGATGATGAGCGCGATATCGATCGTGTTTTTGCGCGGCTGCACTTCAAACTGCTGTACGGCGGTCATCGAATTGCGGTTGACCTCCTCCTTCCAGCCCTTGACGCTCGCCTTTGACCAATCCGCAAAGATGCGCTTGACGACGATGTTGCCGTAGTTGGACGCCTCGTCAAAGATCTTTGTCGCATACGACGCGGGCACGTTTTCCGCATCGATGAGCACTGCCACGTTGTTCGCCTTTTCCATCTGCCAGCCCCTTGCATTTATCCGTTAAAAACTTCCGCGCGCCACGCGTCCGGCTGCCACGCCCTTTCGGGTGTCCGGCTGCCCCGCCCTTTCGGGTGTCCGGCTGCCACGCCCTTTCGGGTGTCCGGCTGCCACGCCCTTTCGCGCGCCGCTTCGTTTTTACCTATTATAAATCTTCCGCGTGCCGCTTGTCAACGTTTTACGCCCGAAAGCGCGAAAAGGCGCCGCAACGGCGCGGCGCGGATGGGGCGCAAATCGGCGGACGGCAAAACTTTGCGGCAGCGCGAGGGGGCGCTATGCCGTATAAAACGGCAGCGGAAGCGGCGCTATGCCGTATAAAATCCGTGGCTGCGTAAAAACTCTACCGAAAGTTGCAGCCAATGCCGCACGTGCTCCGTCTGTTCGGTGCATTCGGCAAGGACTTCTTCGGAACAGACGGAAAGCCCGTGTTCTCCCGATCCAAAAGCGTGATACTCGGCGGGAACACCCGCCGCGCACAGCGCGCGGAACAGGCGGATCGAATTTTCGATCGGCACAGCCGCGTCGTCTGCCGTTGCCCACAAAAACACGGGCGGGGCATCCCTGCGGACGAGCTCTTCCAAAGAATAGCGCGCGTACGGAGCGGCGTCACCGCAAAAATTGACGAACGTCTCCTCGTCCCAACAGCTCCTGTCTGCGGAAATGACCGCGTACGCCAAAAGCGCCGCATCGGGGCGGAGCTTTTCGCAGTCCGGCCCGAAGCGTTCCCGCAAAACGGGATCGTCCCACACCAGCGAAATGCAGCCGCAGAGGTGCCCGCCCGAGGAAAACCCGAGCACGGCGATCTTTCCGTTCAGGTGCAGGCGGCTTTCCTCTTTGCGCAGGTAGAGCATCGCCATCGCAGCCTCCGTCAGCAAAGACGGATAGGCGCAGTGCGGCGCCACGTTGTAATCCAGCACGTAGGCATCCAGCCCCCTGCCGTAATAGTACAGGGCGACCGGCTCCCATTCCCGCTCGGACACAAAGGAATAACCGCCGCCCGGAAAGATGAGGATCGCCGACCGCTCTCTCCACGCGATCTCTTTGGAAGCCACGTGGCGGTAGGCATGCAGAAAACCGCGCGGCTTTTTGCCCCTGCGGGCATGAAAGTAAGCATACAGATCGATCTCTTCTTTGCGCATCCGTTCAACTCTCCTATGCAGCGGAACTTACAACCGCTTCGCTTTGCGGCGCCGTATGAGGGCTGCCCTCTTTCTCAGCTTTCGTCGCAGCGCTCGATGGAACGGATGAACGGGTATTTTTCCATGATCTCGCCGAGCCGCTGCGAAGAATACTCCTTGTCCGTATTCAGCGTGGCGTGGTAGACCGTTTTCCCGTCCTTGCGCTCGATGACGAGGCGGTTGAAGCGGTCTGCCTGAAAAAGCTCTTTGATGGTATCGTTCTCCGAACCGTCGCTCACGAAACAGATCTTCAGCTGAAAATACTTCTTCGTCTGAAAGAACTTGCACTTGATGTGGAAGAGGCACTGCACGCCGATGAGCACGACGGTAGCCCCCGCCGCCACGATGTACAGCCCCGCGCCCGCCGCCATCCCCACGCCCGACGTTGCCCACACGCCTGCGGCGGTCGTGAGCCCGTGGATCTCGTGCTTGCGGTAGATGATGATGCCCGCACCCAGAAAGCCGATGCCCGACACGATCTGCGCCGCCACGCGGGAAGCGTCCGCCTCGATCGAATCGCCGAAACCGTACTTTGACACCACCATGATGAGCGCGCTCCCCGCGCACACGATGGTATGCGTGCGGATGCCCGCCTCCTTGTAGCGCAGTTTCCGCTCGTACCCGATGGCAAAGCCCAGCACGACGGCAAGTAAAATATTAAGAAGATAATACAGTTCTCCTATCATACCGCCTTCCTTTTACCATAAGCCGAAGTCCGCTTCGGTATTATTTTATGACGGGGACATCCCCTATGCGCGGGATCTCCGATAAATACTTTTTCAAAATTTCCGGGGAATAGCCGTTGTTCTGAATGATCTCTTTATAGAAATAGGCGCTCGGCTTCGGCGCGCGGCGGAACCCGTTTTCACGGTCGACGGAAACAAGCCCGAACTTCGGCAGGTACGAACCCCATTCAAAGTTATCCAAAAGCGACCAATACAGGTACCCGCGCACATCCACGCCTTCTTCGAGCGCGGTATGGAGCGCGCTCAGGTATTCCGCCAAAAAGACGATGCGCAGACGGTCGTCCTCGCACGAATATCCGTTCTCCGTGATGTAAACGGGCTTATCTTCCAACCGCATCAGGCTGTGATAGATGGTTTCGGGATAAAACTCGTCTAAATAAAAATGCTCTTTTTTGATGGTGCGCGCCTTCGTAAAGGGGTAACGCTCCCCCTTCATGCCCGCCTTTCTCATATCCACCATGCTGCGCGTATAGATGTTGACCGACCAGAAATCGCTCGTACCCTTGATGTCTTTATCGAAAAGCGCGTCGCAATACGGCAAAACCAGCTCGCCCGTGCGGATCGCATGGAAGAAAAATTCGTTATCGACGGCATCGAAATAGTGCGCCGCCGCCTGATCGAACAAGTCGAACTGCCGCTTCGCGAAGTACATGACCAGCGCATGCGCACTGCTTACGGGAGCGGAAGAATACTGCTTGATCACATGGTACCCGAGCGCATGGAAGAGCATGCTGTTCTGCTTCCTCTTCATCCCGTCTTCGCTCAGCCACAGATTGAACTCGTTGAGCACGTTCCAAAAATCCACATACTGCGCGATCTTCGGAAGGATGAAATGCAGATACCGTTCAAAATATCTGCGGTTATCGAGAAGGTCAAACCCGCCTTTTTGCCGGAACCACTGCGGAACAGTCTTGTGCACGAGCGTTACAAACGTCCTGATCCCCTTCTCTTTGAGCAGGGCAAGCTGCTGCACGTAGTGCTGCACCGCTTCTTCGCTGAACGCGCCTTCCTGCGGCTCTATGCGCGCCCATTCGATCCCGAAGCGGTACGCACGGTGCCCCAAATGTTCAAGAAGTGCAACGTCTTCGCGGTACATCTGATACGAATTGCACGCCGTTCCGGAAACTTCTGCGGACGGGTCTGTTTTCAGCCGCTCCTGTTCTTCGTGCCAAAGATCAGACCAAATATTGTTCCCTTCGATCTGAAACGCGGCGGTCGAACTGCCCCATAAAAAATTTTTCGGAAACCGGAACGCGGGAATGTTGAATACGTCTGTCATCGGTCAGCCTCCTTCAACGTTGTTTTAATTTTCCGCTCGCTTTCAGAAGCGGGGCAAAGATCCCGCCCTGCACCGTGCGGTTGATAAAATGCACGATCTCGCCGTTTTCCGTACGGTACCAATCGCCGAACGGCAGGCGCACGGGGCCCTCTTCCAGATACCGCAGCACGGGCGCGTACAGCCCTTCCGCCTTCGCTTTGTCATCCGTAAGCGCGGCGCACCACAAGATCCAATCAGACTTCGTGTAGCTTTCCCGCGTGTCGAGCGGCACGCCGTAGCGGTTGCTTTTTGTAAGATAGTACGCAACTTCCCGCTCGCGGACGTCCTGCCCGATCAGGTCGAAGCCGAACAGCTTGTCAAACAGAAGATTGTATTTGAGCGAATACGTCCCCTCCTGCCCGTAAGCAAGCGGCATAATACCTTCGCCGATCTTCTTCTGAAACGCGGCGGCAAACGCCTTTGCCTTTGCCTCGTACTCCGCAGCGGCCGCCGTTTTGCCCAGCGCGCGGCAGACGACCGAAAAACTTTCAATGCCGACGAGCGCCTTGACCGTCAGGTTGACGTTGCCCGCAAGATGCCCCGCAAAGTCGTCCGTACACAGTTGGTTTTCGGGATCGAGCCCGTATTGTTCCAGATAGCCGACCCACTTTTCCAGCAGGCCGAAATTGCGTTCGGCAAGTTCGGCATCCGCGCCCGCGCGGAGAGCCGCCGCCGTCATGATGAGCATGTTGCCGCACTCTTCGACGGGCATCTGCATCTGCTCGTTGTACACATTGCTCGCGGCGGGGCGCAGATAGAGCAGCGGCTGCGTTTTGGGCCCCTCGTCCCAGCCGAACGCGAGCATGCCGCAGTTGTACTTG
>CASDPE010000096.1 GCA_949282395.1 uncultured Bacillota bacterium
TCACGTACGTCTGTGTACGCTCCCTTGCGCTTGCCTTGTAAGTGCACGGTCTGCACCGTTCTGCACGGTTTTGCACGGCTCTGAATGGGCTGGCGCGTAATATGGCGGATAACGGCACATCCCGCAGGTATGCGGCAAATTGAGTGCGCTTATTCAAAATGTGATTTTGAAACGCGCAATTTGATTATTGGAAGGTAGTTTCCTTTTTGTGTCACCCTGAGCGGAGCAGGGCGGGAAGGGTCGCCCTGCGGAGTCGAACGGGTCTTTGCCCCGCTGCGCGAGGGTTGGATACAGATAGTATTGCTCAACAAACTGTATCGAGCCCTCGCGGCATGTTTCCAAAGATTTCTCCGCTCGCTGCGCTCGGTCGAAATGACACAGGGGTGCTCCACGCAGGCACAAGAAACAGGCATTATAAAAACCACGCAGGGAGAAAGCGCAATGATCCGCACCGAAGTCATCCGTTCCGTAAGGAACATCGACGAGCGCGCAAGGGTGATCGAACAGGTCGCCAACGCGCGTGAAAAAGAGCACGGCTGGACGCTGCTTTCCGCAGTCTCCACGCCGAATTTCGGCGTCATTCTCCTCTTCCGCACGCCGGAAGAGACTCAAACAAAATAAAAATTTTTCCGAGGTATCAAAAAATGGAAAACATGAAAAAGAAGGTCGTTTACTGGATCACGGGCTCGCAGACGCTCTACGGCGCCGACGTGCTCGAACATGTGGCGCAGCACTCCGAAGAAATGGCGGAGTACGTCAACAAATACATGCCCGTCACCGTCAAATATCTCACTACCTGCAAGAGCAGCGACGAGATCGAGGCCGCCGTCGCCAAAGTCAATGCGGACGAAGACTGCGTCGGCATCATCACGTGGTGCCACACTTTCTCGCCCGCGAAAATGTGGATCCGCGGCTTCAAAAAACTGCAAAAGCCGATGTGCCACTTCGCGACGCAGTACAACGAAAAGCTGCCGTATGACACCATCGACATGGACTTCATGAACGAGAACCAGGCGGCGCACGGCGACCGTGAGTTCGGGTACATCGTGGCGCGCCTGCGCATGGACAACAAAGTCGTCGTCGGCTACTACAAGGACGAGGCGGCGCTCAAAGAGATCGCCGACTGGTGCCGCGTCGCGGCGGGCTATGCCTTCTCCAAAAAGGTCAAGGTGTGCCGCTTCTCCGACAACATGCGCGACGTCGCCGTCACCGAGGGCGACAAGGTCGAAGCGCATATGGACTTCGGCTGGCAGGTGGACTATTATCCCATCGGCGACCTCGTCGAATACATCAACAAGGTCACGGACGCGGACGTGGACGCGCTCATGGCGGAGTACGATAAAAAGTACACGATGGGCACCAAGCGCATCGACGTCGTGCGCGAGCAGGCGAAGTACGAGATCGCCATCGACCGTTTCTGCAAAGACAAGGGCGGGTACATCGGCATCGTCGACCACTTCGGCGCACTGCACGGGCTGAACCAGCTGCCCGGGCTTGCCATTCAGGATCTGCAGAGCAAGGGCTACGGCTTCGGTGCGGAGGGCGATTGGAAGATCGCCGCGCTCGGCGCGGTCATGCAGTACATGGCGGATCAGAAGGGCACGGGGCTCATGGAAGATTACACCTATGACCTTGCGGAAGGCACCTGCCTCGGCGCGCACATGCTCGAGGTCTCCCCGCAGTTCGCGGCGACCAAGCCCGAGATCCAGGTACACCCGCTCGGCATCGGCGGCAAGTCCGATCCCGCGCGCCTCGTGTTTGAAGGCATCGCCGCGCCCGAAGCCGTCGCCGTTTCCATGGTCGATATGGGCGACCGCATGCGCCTCATCGTGCAGAAGATCGAACTGATCAAATACCCGCACAAGATGCCCAACCTGCCCGTCGGCGGGCTGATGTGGAAGTACAAGCCCAACTTCAAAGAGGGCGTTGCCGCGTGGATCTACGCGGGCGGCGCGCACCACACCGTCGTTTCCTCCGTCGTCACGGCGCAGCAGATGGTCGACCTCGGCAATATGTGGGGCATCGAAGTCGTGCTCATCGACGAGAACACGAAGATCGAGCAGTTCAAAAAAGACCTCATGTGGGCGGACGTCGTCTGGAAAAACAAACGCTGACAAAACAGCAGGAGGGGCGGCATTGTTTCGGCAATGCCGCCCCGTTTTTGAAGGGAGGCAGGGATGCTCTATAAAAAATACACCTACGGTGACACGGACGTATACTACGTGCAGACGGAGGGGCTCGGCGCGGGGCTCATGCTGTACCCTGCGGGGTACGACGTCGGCGACGCAGACGCGCTCTCGCCCGATTCCATGGTGCAGACAGCTCTTCGCGGCTCGTACAGCCTTGTCGATTACACGCAGGGGGTGACCATGCGCAACCGCTCGTCCGTGCTTTTGGCGATCGTCTCGCAGGATGCGGACGAAACGGGCGTCGTCACCCGCCTTACGGACGGGCATGGGAACGATTATACGCACACCCTTTTGCATGACGCAGCGGCGAACGTGTTCACCGTGAACGCGGAATACACCAACAACACGGGCGAAGAGCAGGTCTTGGAGAGCTTGCAGAGCTTTTCGGTGAGCGGTATCCGCAACCCCGCCAAACGGCGGGTGACGGACGAGGGGCTGCGCCTCGTGCG
The DNA here is from genome assembly GCA_949282395.1 of uncultured Bacillota bacterium. Classification (GTDB taxonomy): domain Bacteria; phylum Bacillota; class Clostridia; order Christensenellales; family Borkfalkiaceae; genus Borkfalkia. The sequence goes on from CASDPE010000096.1 coordinate 2,639, forward strand.
CATGACCAGCGCGTGGAGCCGCGAATGCAGGCTCAAAGAGGACGAGCTTTGCGATCTCGGCATGGATATGAGCTGGGCGCGCTACGGCGTGAAGTGCGAGCGGTTCGGGCAAGTCGGCAGCATGCCGAACAGGGGATACTTCCCCTTCGCCGCCCTTACGGACGGGAAAAACTTCACCCTCGCGGCGCTGCTCGAAGCGCCGTACAGCTGGCAGATGGAGCTGTACAAGGAAAAGGAGACCTGCGCCCTTTCGGGCGGGCTTGCGGACTTTGCGTTCGGGCATTGGTGCAAAGCGGTCCCTGCGGGCGGCAGGTTCAAAACGCACAGCGCGTACCTGCGCGTGCGCAGGGGAACGGTGCAGGATGCGTGCAACGACTTTGTGCGGTTCCAAAACGACCGCCTTGCCGTGCCCGCAAGCGAGGACGGGCTTCCCGTGCTGTTCAACGAGTACTGCACCACGTGGGGCGTGCCGAGCGAGGAGAACATCCGCGCCATTTTAAAGGCGGCAAAGGGGCTGCCCTTCGATTATTTCGTCGTCGACTGCGGCTGGTACAAGCCCGATGACTGCGGCTGGTGCAACGCCGTCGGCGATTGGGAGCCGAGCAAAACGCTCTTTCCCCGCGGCGTGAAGGCGGTCGCCGATCTCATCCGTGCGCAAGGCATGGTGCCGGGCATCTGGTTCGAGTTTGAAGTTGCGGGGCGCGACAGCCGCGCCTTCCATAAAGAGGAGCTGCTGCTTACGCGCGGCGGCGTTCCGATCACCGCCAAAAACCGCCGCTTTTTCGACCTGCGCAAAGAGGACGTGCAGGCGTATATCCGTGAAAGAATGTGCTCTTTCCTGCGCGAAAACGGGTTCGGGTACATCAAGATCGATTACAACGACGCCTACGGCATCGGCTGCGACGGGGCGGAGAGCCTCGGCGAGGCGGGGCGGCAGGTCGCCGAATGCAGCCTTGCGTGGCTGGATACGCTCAAAAAGGAGGTGCCCGGGATCGTCATCGAAAACTGTTCCTCGGGCGGCAGCCGCATCGAGCCTTTGCGCATGCAGAAGGTATCCATGTGCAGCTTTTCGGACGCGCACGAATGCGGCGAGATCCCGCTCGTCGCCGCCAACGTTTCGCGCGTCATCCCCGCGCGGCAGAGCCAGATCTGGGCGGTGCTGCGCGAAGGCGACAGCCTCGACCGCGTCGTGTGGTCGCTGACGGCGGCGATGTTCGGGCGCGTCTGCATTTCGGGCGACATTCTGCGCCTTTCGGCGGAGCAGCGCCGCACGCTTGCCGCGGGGCTCGCCTTTTACGAAGAGATAAAGGAGATCGTTGCGGAGGGCGACACGCAGGAGATCGACTGCACCGTGCGCTACTACCGCGACCCGCAGGGGCGGCAGATTGTCCGCAAACTCTCCCGCGACGGAAAGCGCATGCTTGTTCTGGCGCACGTTTTCCGTGCGCCGTTTGGAAGCTGCGAATGCGCCGTCGAGGGGTTCGCCGTCAAAAAGGCGTACACCACGCTCGCGTGGGAACAGCGGGGCGAAAAGCTCGTCTTTTTCCCGCAGCCCATGCAGGCGGGCGCGTTCCTTTTAGAGCGCACCGAAGCGCTGCGGAACGGATAAAAAGAATGGATAAAAACAGCGCCGCGCGGAGACCCGCGCGGCGCTGCCGCTGTGTTGCAGAAGATCATACGAACAGCTTCGCCTTTTTCAGCCAAAAGAGCAGGCAGACGGCGAGCACGGCGTATACGGCGGCGATCGCGGCGAGCGGGATCCAGCCGAAGAAGATGGTCAGCACCGTCACTGCCATCCCGGGCACGATGGAGCCGAGGGCGAGGATGGCGACGGGCGCGCTGCGCTTTACGACCTGCGCTTCCTGCGTCCATTCGTATTTGGGGTATTTGCAGTTGAGGAAGATGCCGCCGAGCGCGACGGCTGCCGCCGTAATAACGCCTGCAAGCGGGCAGAGGAGGTAAGCATGCCATTGTCCGCCCGAAAGGGCGCAGCATATGAGCGCAATGACCGCCGAAACGGGCGCGTCCAGCAAAAAGGTCGGCGCTGCCTTGGCGAGCAGGATCTTGCGCGGGGTGAGCGGCATGGCGAACAGCTGCCCGCGCGCCTGCCCTTCCATGGAGAGCGCGGATGCCGCCGGGCAGGCGCTGCCGAGCATGGTCACGATGAGCGCCGTCAGCATATACGGCTGGTTGGCTTTGAGGGCGGGCACGGAAAAGACCGTATCGCCGAACCCCGCCTGCATGACGATGACGAGCACGGCGATGACCAGCAGCGAACCGACGCTGTTGAAAAAGTACGCCGTAGAGCTGAACAGCCGCTTGAACTCCTTTTTTACGAGCGCGGCAAAGGCGGAGGAATGCCCGATCTGTTCCGCCTTGTAGGCGCGCCTCGCGCTGCGCGCCTGCAAAGAGGCGTGGATGCGCGTATAGCAGGCGGAGGCGACGGCGGTAAACGCGGCGGCGAGCGCCGCCGAGCCGCCGGCAAAGGCGAACACGCCCCATACCGCTTCGCCCGTCAGCGTTTTATCGAGCAGCAGCGCGGGTGGGTATGCCTTGGCGATGAGCGCTTCCGCAATGTCCGCAAGCCCCGCGCCGATGTCTGTCTGGGCGGAAAAGGTGAACAGCATATACGCCGCCATCAGCGCGCCGAAGGCGAGGATGCCGAACAGGGCGCGCAGCACGTTGCGGTAGCGGAACCCCGCCGTCAGGGTGGAGAGCAGCGTTCCCACGGTGAGCGCCACCGCGAGCGGGGCGAGCGGCGCGCACACCGCCGCCAATACGACCGCGCCCAGCGCGCCGAACGTAAAGCCGCAGTAGACAAAGTATACGACGAGCGCGGGCAGCAGGAACAGGAGCGTGAACCCGAGGTTGGGCAGGTACGCGCAGATGAGGCGCGAAACGATCATGTCCCGCTTTTTTACGGGCATGCTCATGATCAGGTCATAGTCGCGCACGGCGAACAGCCCGCCCGCGCCGCGCACCAGCGCATAGATGAGCACGGTGAACGAAGAGATCGCGAGCATGAAGGCGGGCACGTGCGCGCCCAGCCCCTGTTCGGCGAGCAGCACGCAGACGGCTGCGGTAAAGCCGAGCAGGATCAGCCCGACGGCGCCGAACAGTACGGCGGCGCCGAACAGCCTGCGCTTTACGCGCCCGTCCGCAGAGTAGCGCGCCTTGTTCAGCCCGAACATCTCCAAAAGCTGGATCTTGGTGAGCAGCGCCCATTTAGCTTTCACCGCCGAGCACCTCCAAAAAGACCTGGTCCAGGCTCTCGTCGCCGCGCACTTCGTCCGTGTTCCCGTCGGCGACGAGCCGCCCGTCCTTGATGATGGCGATGCGCCCGCACAGTTTTTCGGCTACGTCTAAAACGTGCGTGGAAAAGAAGATGGCTGCCCCGTCCGCGCACAGTTCGCGGAACACCTCTTTCAGGCGGAAGGCGGCTTCGGGGTCAAGCCCCACAAAGGGCTCGTCCAAAAGCAGCAGTTTCGGCGCGTGCAGCAGCGCCGCCGTCACGGCGAGCTTCTGCTTCATGCCGTGCGAATAGGCGCCGACCAGCGACCCGAGGTCGCCCTCGATGCGGAACATCGCGGCATAGCGCGCGATGCGCTCTTTGCGCACCGCCTTTTCCACCCCGTACACGTCCGCAACAAAGTTCAGGTACTGTATGCCCGTCAAAAAATCGTACAGGTCGGGGTTGTCGGGGATGTAGGCGGTCATCTGCTTGCAGCGCACGGGATCCTGCCTGACGGATACGCCGCCGATGCGGATGTCGCCTTCGCGGAAATCCAAAATGCCCGCGCAGGCGCGCAGGGTGGTCGTCTTGCCTGCGCCGTTCTGCCCGATAAAGCCGTAGATGTCGCCTTCGCGCACGGTCAGCGAAAGGTCGCTCACCGCGTTGCGCTTGCCGTCGTAGCTCTTTGTGTAGTGGCTGATCTCCAAAACGGGTGTGTTCATGCCTCTCCTTTGGCGGGGCAGTGGGCGCTCTTTGCGCCGCCCCGCATGCACACATATTATCACATACGGGGGGGGGTACGTCAACTTATTTTGCAAAAATTTTTCGGCGGCGGCAGACGCATGCAAAGGGGACGTACAAGGCTTTGCGCGGCAGCTGCGCAATACGGTTGCCTCGGCGGCGCAAAAGGTGTATAATAAGGCAAAACGGGGCAAAGCGGAGGGAGCATGCAAAAGATCGTCGTTGCCAGCGGCAACAAGGGAAAACTGCGCGAGATCGCGGAAATTTTTACGGGGTACGAAGTCGTTTCCATGCAGGAAGCGGGCTTTGCGGGCGACATCGAAGAGACGGGGCAGA
>CASDPE010000097.1 GCA_949282395.1 uncultured Bacillota bacterium
TATTTCCCTTCCGCCTTGATGACGGACGGTCCTTCGTTCCACTGCCAGTCGCCGCGGCGGCATTCCCACGCGCAGTCCGGCGTGGCAATGAGCGTGCCCTCCCCCTCCACGGAGCGCAGATCGGGCACAAGGCGGGTGACATAGATCTGGCTGACGTGCACGCCGCCGATCACGTTGTCATTGCAGTCGCGCACGTAGTACAGGTACGCCTGCCCGTCGTCGTCGAAAAAGGGGCTGGCGTCGATCGTCGAATACCCGAAGTCGAACAGCGGCGCGCCCGTATCGCAAAACGGGCCTGCGGGGCTTTCCGCAAACGCCACGCCCGTGCGCAGCGAATCGCTCTTTTTGGCTTTGGCGGTGAAGAACATGGCGTACCCGCCCTTGCAGGGCACCACTTCGGGCGCCCAGAAGTCCATATACCCCCAGCCCTTTTTGCCTTCATAGCACAGCCCGAGGTCTTCCCACACGGCAAGATCTTCCGAACGGTACACTTTGAACCCCTCTTCCGACGAGGTCGCATACATATAATATACGTTTCCTTCGCGCAGGACGAACGGGTCGCCGATCTGCGATACGTTGGTCTTGATATAGCTCATACGGCACTCTCCTTTTACAGCCGCACAACGGTGAGCTGCGCGCCGTCAATGTACATCGGGCAAATGCGCGCGGTACGCGTATCGCACGGTTCGCTCTCTTTGCCGACGTCGCGCGCGTGGTACACGATGTAGTACTTTCCGTCCTCTTCAAGCACGCTGTTGTGCCCCGTGCCCTCCTCCGTATCGTTTTTGCGCAGGATGGGCGCATACACGTCTGCGGACGGGTACTTGCGGAAGGGCACTTTGCGCAGGTCGGTCTCTTCGCTTTCGGCAAAGGCGTACCCGACGAAATAATTTTCATGCTGGTAGCAATTCCCCGAATACAGCAAAAAGTGCCTGTTCCCCTCCCTGAAATAGAAGGCGCCTTCAATTGTGTGCCAATCCTGCCCCTTGCGGAAGCGGTCTTTCATGAAGATCTCTTCCTCAATGGACGGTTCGACGACGCGCACGGGCCTGCCCTCAACGGTGAACATGTCCGTCAGTTTATCCACGGCAATGAACGTGCCCGCGCGCTCCGCCTCGTAGTCGTTCGCGGAATAGAAGATGTAATACTCCCCTCCGCTCTCCACAACGTGCGGGTCGATGGAGAAGGCGGGCAGGATCGTCTTTTTGTATTCGAACCTGCCGTCCGGGCGGTCGCAGACAGCCACTTTGACCGCCTGCAAATGCACGTCCGTTTCCCCTGCGGGGAAGGAGGAATAATACATGTAGTACGTGCCGCCGCGCTCGATGACGCAGGGCGCCCAGAATTCCTGCATGCCCTCCTCTTCCAGCGCGTGCCCGCAGTACGCCCAATCGCCGAACAGCGTATCGGCGCAATACAGTTCTACGCCCTTGCTGCCCGTCGCATAGATGTAATACCTGCCGTTCGCCTTTAAAATGTAAGGATCGGGCTGGGCGGAAGGTTCGCCCGCTTTGGGAAAAATCAGTTTCATGTTCTGCTCCTTTGCCCTGCAAAAGGCGCGCCGCAGCTGCGGCGCGCCCCCTGTTTGCAGAGCCTTCGCTCGCTTTTTGCTTTACAGTATATCCGCTTTATGCCTCGCCGAGCGCCGCATACTCCGAAGGCGTATAGATGCCCGCGGACGTGACGTAGCACATTTCAGCATTGTTCGGGCGGCAGCCCTTCGGCACCCAGTACTCGCTCGTACCGTTGCCGTCGTTGGTGTTGTTGATCTGATCGCCCGCCGCGCAGAACCGTTACATTGCCCCACAAAAAAATTTTCAAAAAATTTTCGGTATTTGCCAACAATCTGCGCTTCAAAATTGTTATAGAAGTGTAAACCAAATCCCGAGGAGGAAAAAACCATGAAAAAGATCGTAACAGGCACTTTGTTGGCAGCGGCTCTGGCGCTCGGCGTGGCCGGGTTCGTCGGATGCAGCACAGGCACGGATGTTTCGGGCGGGAAGTTCGGCAGCTTCAAAAGCGACGAACAGGTATTCGGCTTTTCGGCGGCTTCGGCGGCGACCATCGTTTCCGCCATGAACGGCGGACAGGCGCAGGCGCTCGCCAAAGCGAAGCACATCTCTCTTGCCGCAGCGGAAGTTACGGACGAGGCGACGATCGACGAGCTGAACGGCTACATGATGCTGGTGGAAAGCCTGCTTTCGGACGGCGCATTCGGCTTTGCGGAAGGCGCTTCGGACGTAGACGGCTATGCGAAAAAGATGCAGGTCACCTACCGCGACCTTACGGGCGGCACCGTTGCGTACACGATGTACTACAATGAAACGGTGATCGACGAAGAGCACGAATGGGACGACGGCGAAGAAGAGATCGAAACGACGAGCCGCATCGACGGCATCCTGCGCATCGACGGCGCCGACTACCCGATGCAGGGCATAGCCGAAAGCTCTTCCGAAGGCGATGAAACGGAGAGCGAACACAGCCTGACCGTGCAGCTCGGCGAACGCAGCTATCTGCGCGTGGAGCAGGAGATCGAGCAGGAACGCGGCGAAAACGAGCAGGAATACGCCTATTCGCTGTATGAAAACGGTGAACTCACCGAACGCAGCCTCTTTGAATACGAGGAGGAAAAGGGCGAAACGGAGATCAAGCTCGAACAGCGCGTACGCGGGCAGGACGGAGGCTATACGACGCAGACCTTCCTGTTTGACAGGGAGCGCGAACACGGGCAGGAATACATCCGCATCCGTATCGGCAGCAAAAACGCCTCCGAAAGCTACCGCGTACACATCCGCGACAACGGCGACGGCACAAGCTCGTACGTATACAGCTATGCGGGCGGCACCTTTGAACGCGGACGCGGATAACGCGCTGCCTCCGCACGGCAAACACACAGCCGCCGCACGGCGTAACTACCCCCCAAGCGCCCCGTGCCGATGGCACGGGGCGCTTGGGGGTCATGTTTTTTAATTTTCTGCCGCTTAGCGGCGCGCTCCCGCTGCAAAGCGGCGCGCTTTTACTTCCTGCGGAAGAGGATGCGGCGGCAGCTGTCGCACTCGATAAAATTGCCGCCATCCAGCTTGGAAAGTTCGGCGATGGACAGCTCCATGCCGCACTGCGGGCAGCGGTTGTCCTTCGGTTTGACCTCGCACACGACGGGGTACAGCTTTTCCTTGCGGCGCGCGGAATACTTGGCAAGCGCGTCCTGCGGCACCTTTTTGCCGAGCTCGGCAAGCTCCGCTTCGACCGCCTTCACCTCGTCTGCATACGACTCTTTCAGCTTCGCATACACTTCCTTATAATCTTTGTACTGCTTCTGCATGGCGATGGTCTGCTTTTTGGCGACGGCGTACTCCTTCGCCGCCTCTTCCACGCTCTGGCGCAGCCGCGCGATCTCCGCTTTCAGCCCGCGCAGCGCGTCGGCGATCTGCGAAGCGTTCTTCTTATAAAAGCCGACTTCGCCCCCCTGCCCGACCATTTCGGCAACGCCGTCGAAGTCTTTGATCTCTTCGGCGAGCTCTTCGCTCTTTTTTTGCAGCAGCGTGAACAGATGTTTCAGCTCTGCCGCGCGCGCATCGAGCGCGTTCAGCTTTTCGGGCGCCTTTTCCAAAAACTTGCGCGCCTGCATGTACTTTTTGCGCTCTTCCGTGGCAAGGATCTTCTGTTCGATCGCGCGCAGCCGCCCGTCCGCCTCCTGATATGCCAACAATTCATCGATCATTTTGTTACCTCCTCACAGCATGCACGCGTCTTCATGGTATTCGCAAGGGACGCCGAGCCCGCCGCATAATTTATTATATAGAATTTTGAAACCGTAATTTTCGCTCGCGTAATGCGTGAGCTGCACAACGTTCAGCCCGCATTCGAGCGCGTCGCATAAAATATTGTGTTTGATATCGGCAGAGATGAGCACCTGCGCCCCCGCCCGCACCGCGCGCGCCACGGCGGACGCATCCGCCCCCGCGCCGCAAAAGGACGCCGCCTTTTCCACCGTCCGCTCTTCGCCGTAGGCGAACAGCCGCTGCGTGTTCAGCTCCCTTTTCAGATGCGCGCACAGCTGCGCAAAGCTCTGTTTCTTTACGGGGAAGATCCTGCCGTACCCGCAGCCTTCTTCCGTCAGCTTTTCCTCGGGCGGAAGCGCGCCCGTTCCCCCTGCCGCGCGGGCGAGCTGTTCGTCCGTGCCGCCGACGGCGCAGTCGACGTTCAGGTGCATGGAGATGACCGAGATCCCCTTCTCCGCCGCCGCCAGAAGCCGCCGCCCCACGGGGTCGGTGACGCGCAGCGCCGAAACGGGGGAAAAGATCGCGGGATGGTGGGTGACGATCAGGTTCCTGCCCGACCGCTCCGCCGCGGCAATGGCGGCGAGCGAAAGATCCAGGGAAAACAGGACGCCCGCGATCTCCTTCCCGCAGTCGATGAGCACGCCGCTGTTGTCGTGCCCGCCGTACGTCTGTATGTATTCGTCCGAAAGCCGTTTGGGAACGGCAGCGTCGATCTTAGCGTAAAGCTCGTACAACTTCATCGTAAACCTCGTTCAAAAGGCGCATCCGCTCCCGCAGAGCGGGGACTTCCTTCCCCGCCGCCCCGATGCGCCGCCCGCACTTTTGCAGCTCCTCCGCAAGCCACGCCGCAAAATCCGCAGACGGGGCGTGCAGGTTGCCGTACCCGAAGGCAAGTTCTTTTTCGCCGTACGCGCGCTCCCTGCCCTGCCGCTCCGTCGCCGTGCCGCGCTCGGCGCGGAGAACGTCGTAAAACTTCCCGTCGCGGAAGGTGCGATCGCGCGTGAGCGCATACCCCTCGGCAAGCAGATACTCGCGCACGCGGCGGGTATTGCGCATGGGCTGCAATACGAGCACGGGCGGCAGGAACCCCTGCCGCAGGATCTCTACGATCTCGTCCCCGCCCATGCCGGCGATGAGCACTTCCTCCGTATCGGCGGGCACGGCGGCAAGCCCCGCGCAGCACACGCCGCGCGCCCTGCCTTCCGCAACATACGCCGCCAAAAGTTTTTCCGCCTTGGCAAGGCTTGCGGCGCTGATATCCGAAAACACCGCCTGCCTGCACAGCCCCCGCTCCAACATGTACTGCGTGCAATACCCGTGGTCGCAGCCGACGTCGGCAAAGCGGTCACAGGGCAGCAGCTCGCCGCAGAGGGTGCGGATGCGCTTCGCCCGCCGCATCAGTCAAGGAAATCTTTCAGCTTTTTGCTGCGGGACGGGTGACGCAGCTTGCGCAGCGCCTTCGCCTCGATCTGGCGGATGCGTTCGCGGGTGACGTTGAACTCCTTGCCCACCTCTTCCAGGGTGCGCGGCTTGCCGTCGTCGATGCCGTAGCGCAGGCGCAGCACCTTCTCTTCGCGCGGGGTGAGCGTATCCAGCACCCCCAAAAGCTGCTCTTTGAGCATGGTGAAGGCGACGGAATCGGAGGGCGTGGTCGCCCTGTCGTCCTCAATGAAATCGCCCAGATGCGAATCCTCTTCCTCGCCGATCGGCGTCTCCAACGAAACGGGATCCTGCGCGATCTTCTGGATCTCGCGCACGCGGTCTTCGTCCATATTCAGCTCTTTGGCGATCTCTTCGGGGGTAGGTTCCCGCCCGAGCTGCTGCAACAGGATGCGCGAAGCGCGGGTCAGGCGGTTGATCGTTTCCACCATGTGCACGGGGATGCGGATGGTGCGCGCCTGGTCGGCGATGGCGCGGGTGATCGCCTGGCGGATCCACCACGTGGCGTAGGTGGAAAATTTGAACCCCTTGCGGTAATCGAACTTTTCCACCGCCTTCATCAGCCCGAGGTTGCCCTCCTGGATGAGGTCAAGGAAGAGCATGCCCCGCCCCACATACCGTTTGGCGATGGAAACGACGAGGCGCAGGTTCGCCTCCGAAAGGCGCTTTTTCGCCGCCTCGTCGCCCTCCTGCATCCTCTGTGCCAGTTCGATCTCTTCATCCACCGAAAGCAGCGGCACTTTGCCGATGTCTTTCAGGTACATCTTGACGGGGTCGTCCAGCCCGATGTCTTTGAGCGCCTGTTCGAACAGCTCACGGTCGCGTTCGTCCTCGTCCACGATCTGAATGCCTGCCTCGCCGATGGATTTGTAGATGTAATCGATCTGGTCGGGGCTGGTATCGATCTTTTCAAGGATGTCGCACAGCGTGTCGGTCGAGATCGAACCTTTCTGGCGGTATTCGCCGATGATCTGTTTTAAAATGTCATTGAGTTTCTGTTCGGATACGCCCATGTAATTTTAGCTCCCGTAAATTTAATTCAGCGATTTGAGTTGCACGGTCAGTTCCAGAATGCGGCGGGTGAGTTTTTTGCGTTCGGCGGCGTCCGCTTCGGCGTCGAACCGCGCAGAGAGCGCGTTCAGCTCCTCCTCCGCCCGTGCCCGCTGCACCGTTTTCACGCCCGCTTCAAACGTCCTTGCGCCCGCCTCCCCTTCCAGCGCGTCCCCGAGGCTCAGGTCGAGTATGGCGGAAAGTTCCGCGTCGCCCTCGTCGATCAGCTCGAACAGGGCGGAAGGGCGCACGCGCTCGCCGTTTTTCTGCTGCATTTTGATGTATTCCGCAATAGTATTATGCACGGGATCGGTAAATCCGACACCCGAAAGGTCGAAGTTTTTTGCGTACTTCGCCCCGAAGAGCACGGCGGCGAGCAAAAAGCGGCACGCCTTGCGCAGCCTGTCCGCCCCGTCTTCACGCGGTTTCGCCTCGGGCGCGGGGGCGGGCTCCTGCCCGCGCGGCGCGTTTTCCAGGTCGCGCCGCAGCGATTCGTAGGTCGTGCCCGTCCTGTCACGCAGCTGCTTCAACA
>CASDPE010000098.1 GCA_949282395.1 uncultured Bacillota bacterium
CGCCGATGATCTTTTTTGACGATCTGCCGCCCGTGGCGCTCGGGCTGTACCAGTACAAACAGATCGTAGACAGCAACGACCCATATGCGAGCGTTCCTACGTTCTATGCCGGGCTGATCATGTGTATGATCCCTTCGCTCGTGCTGTTCTCCGTCTTCCAGAAGACGTTGATGGACATCCAGATGGGCGGCGGGCTGAAAGGCTGAGCTTACCCGACCGTTCGGTCGAATACCTTGCAGGAGGAAAAATCATGAAGATTCTGAAAAAGGCAGTGGTCATTCTGTTGGGCGCGGTGTTTCTCACTGCGGCGGCGGGCTGCGGCGAAGGGAGCGGTTCGGCGAATTCGTTTACGCTGAATTACTTCCTCGGCGGCTACGGCAGGCAGTACATTGAGGCGCTTGCCGAGGATTACGAAGAGCTGACGGGCGTTGAAGTCAGGCTCAAACAGAGCGGCAGCAACGACGACGCGAAGAACAAGATCATGTCCGGCACGGGGGACGACATGTACCTTGCAAATACCAACTTTTTCGGCTTGCAGGCATACCTTGCCAACCTGAACGATCTCTATGAAATGGAAGTGTACGGGGAAGAAGGTGTGAAGGTCAAAGATAAGATCGACCCGCGCATGCTTGAATATTACAAAGAGGAAGGCGGGTACTACCAGGTTTCGGAGAACGTGATGACGGGCTTCAACTGGGTGTACAACAAAACGCTGCTCGATAATACGTTCGGCGCGGGGAAGTATCAGCTTCCCAGAACGACGGAAGAGTTTTTTGAGTTCGGCGATAAGCTGCAAAAGGAAAATATCTTTTTGTTCGCGACCGCGCTCGGCGGCAAGGCGTATGAAGATTATACCGAATACGCCTGGCGTACCTGGCTCATGCAGATGATGGGTAATGAAGCGTACGAGCAGTTCTACAACGGCTATTATAAGAACGACCAAGGGGAATGGGTACGCTCGCTTGAAAGCCCCGACCCGCTGTTTGACGCAAATGCGGTCGCCATCGAAGAAACGTACGATGTGGCGCGCCGCCTCTGCCAGCCGGCGAAGGCCTCGGGCTCGGATGTGCAGTACATCCATAGCCGTAGCGGGTCGCTCAACTTCAAGGATGTAGACGTCATGTTCTACGGCGGCAAGATCGGCGGGGTCGACCTTTCAAAGGCGGCGTTCATCTTTACGGGCATCTGGCTGGAGCGCGAAGTGCTTCCGTATATCGAAGCGGGGGTCGTGGATATCTCCGAACAGCAGGCGATGCCCATGCGCCCGCCCGTGATGAGCCGGATCGTCACAAGGACGCCCTCCATCGCCGCGCAGAGCGACCCCGAAGCGGCGCTGCGCACCGTCATCGACTACATCGACGGCGTTTCCGAAACAAAGCCCGCGTGGCTGACCGATCCAGATCTTGCCATCGTCACCGAGGCGCGGAAGGCGATCCCCAAGGGCATTGAAGACAGCATCATGATCACCAATTACAGCCGCAAGATCGACCTGTGCAAAGATTTTATCACGTACCTTGTTTCCGACCGCGCGCAGAAGATCGCGGCGCAGCATGCCAGCGGCATCCCCGTGCTTCCCTACGGCTATGAGCCGACGGAGGAAGATATGGGCTTTGAAATTTCCCCGTTCACGCAGGAGTACCTGCGCCTTGCGGAGGACTCCGTTCTGGTCGATATGTCGCACGGCAACAAGCCGTTCGCAAAAACGATCGGCATGGTCTGGTATGCGGACAAATCTCGTTTGGGCAACGACCGCCTGACCAAGGCGCTGTTCTATAAGGACAACGTGCCTGCCAAGACGGAGCTTTTGGAAGCGACCAAGAGCCAGTTCCGCAACGGGTGGGAAAATCTGATCGACACCTTCTTTGAAAAGTACGGGGAAGACGCCTGACCGGCGCCGCACGTACCATAAAAACATGAGATGAGGCGGGACGCTCCGCCGCAGGAGGGAAAATGATAAAGAAGAGAAAGTGGATGTTCATAGCGCTTTTGGCGCTGTGCGGGCTGTTGTGTTTCGTGCTCGCGGCGTGCGGCGACGGGAAGCCTGCGGCCGCGTCGATCGGGCTTTCGGAAGAGTTTGAAGACGGGCGCGTGTTCGAATACGGCGGCGTCATCAAACTGCCGTACGGCATCGCGCTTGACGAGGATGGCAACGGCGTTTCCTACGAGGTAGAAAACATCGTCGCCGACCGCAGCGGGAAGGAGATCGCGCGCTCCGATTACGGCGAATTCGAGCTGGAAGTCGGCGACTATATCGCGCGGTACGAATACGGCGACCTTGTGCTGGAACGCGAATTTTCCGTGAAAGATACCACAAAACCCGTGATCGTGTTCAGCGAAACGACGACGGGAGACCTGTACGGGGAAGAAGGCGAATACGGCAGTGCGATCCTGCCGATGTACGAGGTAGAGGATTATTCCGTCTGCGAAACGGTGGCGAAGCTCAGTTTTCAGCCCGACGACGGGGCGTTCGTCGAAAATTATCCGTACAACAAGCTTGTGGAATCGTTCGAGGTGGAAAAACCCGGTACGTTCACGTATACCGTGACGGCAACGGACGCAAGCGGCAATGTGGGAACGGCTACGCTTACCTGGCGCGCCAAGGACAGAAACTGGGCGCCCGCAAAAGAGCCGGGCGGCACGTTCGTGAGCGATTTCGGCGAAGAGAGCTATCTTGACAGCCTTTGGAACGGCGACTTTTCCGATACCTATGAATCGAACGGTAATTTTTTCGGGAGCTGGCTGGAAAGTTACGAGGGCGCGGAAGGCGTGCTGAAAGCGGAAGTCGGCTTTAACAGCAACAACAGCGCCTCCATCCGCTTCAAACTTGCAAAGCCCATCCACCTCGGCGACAACGAAAAGAGCGGCAAATACCTCGTCGTGCGCATGTGTCTTGACAATGCGGACGCCATCGGGTCTTTGATCTACGTGGCGGGCAACACCCGCTCCGACCATACGTGGGACGGCGGTCAGACCATCCGCTACAACGAGGTGCTCACCCGCTCCATGACGGAGGCGGACGGCATCGTTTCGGGAGAGTGGTTCAATCTGTATATCCCCGTATCGCTTCTGATCGAAATGCAGTGTTCTTCGGGCATTGTGTTTGATACATCGAACGGGCTTACTTCTTCAAGTTATCCCATCCTGAACAACACAAACAGGGGCTGGATGGAATTTTTCCAGATCGGCTTTTCGCGCATGGAGAACGTGGACAGCGTTTCGCTGTACATTGACAGCATCGCCTTTGCCGAAGAGCTCGGCAAAGCCGAAGGCTTCACCGCCAATTATGACGGAAAGACGATCTCGTGGAACGCCGTGCCGAACGCGCAGGCGTATGCGGTGTATGACGAAAACGGCACGCGCGTGGCGATCGTAGACGAGCCGAAGTTCGACGCTTCCCTGCTCGGCGCGTTCACGCAGCTTTCCGTGCAGCCGCTCGGCGAGGGCGCGTACAAGGATCCAGACCCCGTCGTCGTCACGGCGGAAGAGCTGAACCTGCGCTTCGAAGAGGACGGCACCTGGGGGAAAGCCAACTTCTTCAAGGCGGTTTCTGCGGCGTATGACGGGGAGCTTTTGCAGGTCACGCTGAACGGCGCGCTCGGCGAGGGCGAGGCAGACTTTTCCGCTTTCAAACTCTACGCGGGCGATACCGAGGCCGTCGGCGCGGAAGTTACGTTGAGCGGCGACCGCACGCAGCTGATCTTCGACGTGTCTGCATGGAGCACCGAGGCGGGCGCCTACGAGCAGGCTTCCGTTTTCATCCCCGCCCGTTCCGTGATCACTGTGGGCAGTGAAACGTATACGCTGATCGGCGAGATCCGTTTTGCGTACGTGTTCGGCGAATGGCGCTACGTCAGCGAAACGGAGATCGGGAACGTAGGCACAAACAACGGTTATGCTGCCAACAATAACCTGATGCTGCAATTCTATGATACGGACGGCGAGCGGATATTCGGGAAAACGGCGAACGAGCAGTATTCGTTCTATGCCGACCCCGCCCGCCGCACGCTCGATTATTCCGGATCTTTCACGATCTGCGGGCAGGAACTTTCCGATATGCTTCGCGAGTTCGATGCAGAGCTGCTGCGCCTGTTCGCCCGTGAAATGGACTTACATTATATGATCTTCTATAAGGATACCGTCAACTGGCAGTGGATGGATCTTGCCGCCATGTGTGAAAAGTCAGGCTATCCCACCGTCGTGGTGACCATCGCTGCGGGCACGCGCCTGTACTTCAAGACGGACAGCGGCGAAGTTGACTGTTTCTACTTCCCCGACGGCTATACGTTCACCAAGAACGGGATCGACGGCGAAGGCAGCTACGGCTACATCGTGGAAAAGGGTACGCCGCAGAGCGTCGGCACCCGCTACACCGTCACCTATACCGTGGACGGCAGCGAGTACGCGCACAACATTGTGTTCGGCGGGAACATCGCGCTGCGCCCCGCAGATCCCGTAAAGGCGAACAGCGGCGGATATTCCTACACCTTCGCCGGCTGGTATAACGGCGACGCTGCCTGGGATTTCACCGCCCCCGTTACGGCAAATGTGACGCTTACGGCGAAATTCACGCAGACGGAGCTTGCAAAGTATACCGTCACCTTTAAAAATTACGACGGCACGGTGCTGCAAACCGAAGAACTTACAGAAGGATCCATGCCCGAATACACGGGGGAAACGCCGCAAAGAGCGGGCGCGGAGGGGGTCGCGTACGAGTTCATCGGCTGGTCGCCCGCAATCGCCGCAGTGACCGGCGACGCGGAATATACGGCAACGTACAAAACGCTGTATACCATCCGCTTTGTGAACTGGGATGGTACGCTTATTCAAGAGTATATTTTGGAGGAGGGCGCCGCGGTGGCGCCGCCGTCCGACCCGACACGCCCTGCAGACGAGCAGTATTCGTATACCTTTGATGGCTGGTCGCCCGAAGTCAGCGCCACGGCAACGGCGCCCGCAACGTACACGGCGACGTATAAATCGCTGCCGAACGAATACACGGTCACCTTTGTAAACGAGGCGGGCGGCGGAGTGCTGGATACGGTCGACCTGGCATACGGCGGAACGGTCGACTTGACGCAGACGGAAATCGATGTACCCGCATCGGGCGGCGTACTCTTCTTCCTCGACGGGCAGCCTTGGGACGCGCAAACGCCCGTAACGGAAGATATTGAAGTTACGGTGCGCCTCATCTCCGTAACAAAAACGCAAGCCGACGCCGTGATAGGCAGCCCGCTCGATCTTAATGCGGCGTTCTGTGGCGGTTTGGAAGGCGCCGTTTGGTCGGTTGCCGAAGGCACCGCCTATGCTACGGTGACAGGGGCGGCACTCACGCCCGTGCACGTGGGGATCGTTACGGTACAGGGCAAAGTCGGCTCTGCAGAGGCGTTCACCGTCACCGTGTACGTTAAAGACGACACCGTGAAGATCTTTGACGAGCGCACGATCGTAGGGATCGGCGCGACCACAGGCAACGATCAGAACTTTATATTCCGTCTGCAAGATGAAAACGGCACGCTTGAGCACACCGGAACGGCTACGTACGAATTCTCGGCGGGGAAATTCTGGTATGACGGTTCGATCAAATTCTGCGGCTTGGAGCTTGCCTCCCTGGTCGGGGAAGGCGCACCGTACAAAGATGTCCGTTTTGTGTATACGCCGTCGGGGTTCCGCCTCGATGTGCAGGCGCAGGACGGTACGTGGCAGACAAGTTTGAATCCTGCGAACGCGGCGGCAAAACTTGTGCCGATCAACGGGTTCCATAATGCGGTCATTGAATTTGAGGAGGGCACGCGGCTCTATATTAAATTGGATGCCGGTACGGTATTGGCGGCGGGCTTTGCGCAGACATTTTGCTACGAATGGAACACGGGCACCTATGAGGTCTGTGACGTGACGGAGATCAACGGCATTGCAGGAAATTCCAATTTCTTTATCAAGATCAGCGATGCTGACGGTGAGATCACGCACCCTGCCACCTTTGACAATGCATATCTGGGAAGCGGGTTCTCGTATACGGGGTCGATCAAAGTCTGCGGTATCGAGCTGCGCGATCTTGCGACCCTCGTGCCCGAACGCTTCTCGCCCGATGCAAGCGGCTGGTTTGCAAGATTCATTTATGTAGCGGATAATGGTTACCGCCTTGATCTGTATGACGCCGGGCGCGCCGCGGGCGCAAGTTTCTGGGGCGCATGGGAGCCGTTCAACGGCTATTCCAAGGCTACTGTTGAATTTGCTGCCGGAACCGTTCTCTATATCAAAAACGGCGCCAACAGCAAGATGCTGCGCTTCCATGAGGCGATGTATCTGGAAAAGGGCGGCAGCGGCAACGTCTTCACCGAATATACCGTCACGTCCATTCCCGCGTACGAAGGGAACCAATGGGGGCAATACAATTTCGACTTCGCAACGGACGAAGGCGTGATCCCCGTGTACAAAAACAACACGACGGTCCGTACGTACGACCTCGGCGCGGGGTTTACGTATGAAGGCTCCATCAAGGTCTGCGGCGTCGAACTTTCCGAACTGATCGGGCAGCACGGCGTTACGGGCGTCCGCCTGGCGGGGTATACGGACGGTTATGCCTTGCAGTTGCAAGGCGCAGACGGCTGGGCGTATCTCGGTACGCTGATGTCTTCGATGTCCGATAAGAACATCGTGTTTGCAGAGGGCACCGTTCTGACCATCCGCGCGGGGGAGGACAGCAAGATCCTGCACTTTGCGCAGGCAGCGAACGGGCTTTCCCTCATCCGCGGCGAAGAGCCGTATGCGATC
>CASDPE010000099.1 GCA_949282395.1 uncultured Bacillota bacterium
CGGTGAATTCAGAACAAAACCGAAGCGCCGCGCCGTAAGTTGACTTTCGGCGCGGCGCTTCGGTTTATTTCGATTTTCGTCCTGTTCTGTGCGTTTATGCACAGGCTTGGAATGCCTCAAAAAATCTTTTTCTCTGGTAGGGGAGGCGCCGTAACGGCGCCTCCCCTACGGACAATTTTTCATGCTGCGCGACGTCAGTCGATGCGCTGCCCCATGATCTCTTCGTACGTCTCCAACCCCTCCCAGATACAGCATTTGAAGATCTTTTCAAGCAGACGCGTCTTCCGTGATCTGAAAAACCTGTTTCTGCCCGCCGATATAAAACACCGCCGTCTTTTTACCTGCCTTTGCCGCCCCTGTCACGAACGGATATCGCCTCACTATTTCTTCTACGCCCGCTTTCGTCATGATGTACCGTTGTTTCGACACCATCATACCATACTATCTTCCGCATAAATTCCCAACTTTTTGCGGATCTGCCAACTTCTGCCTTTTCTCCGCAGCAAAAAAGCGCGCAAACCTCTTTTGCGCGCTTTTACTATATTTCTGCATATATATCGCGGTTGACCACCCTTGCGGATGTATATACCGCAGACAGGGTCAGTTTCCTTTTTCTGCGTCGCTGTAGCCGAATTCTTTGAGCAGGTTCGCGCTGTCGCGCCAGCCTTCCTTGACCCTGACATACCCCGTAAGAAAGACCTTGCAGCCCAAAAACTTTTCCATATCCCTGCGGGCAAAGGAGAGCGCTTCTTTGAGCGCCGCGCCCTGCCTGCCGATGAGGATCGCCTTATGGTTCGGCTTTTCGCACACGATGTCTGCATGCACTTCGCACATGCGTTCGCCGCGTTCGAATTTTGTGATGAGCACGGCAATGCCGTGCGGGATCTCCTTCTCGTACTTCAAAAGGATCTTTTCGCGCACGATCTCGCCGAGCATAAAGCGCTCGCTCTTATCCGAAAGCACGTTTTCGGGAAAGAGCGGCTCTCCCTCGGGCAGCGCCGCGACGATCGCGGCGTGCAGCTTTTCGACGCCCCGCCCCTTCCGCGCCGAAACGAGGTATACGTCGCAGTCGACGCCCCCTTCGCAGATCGCCTTCACGTCCTGCGGGATCTGCTCGGCGGGCATGATGTCCGTCTTTGTATAGGCGACGAGCATGGGCACCCCGAACCCCTGATAGCGGCGCATGAGGGCGATATCCTCCCCGGAGACGCCCTTGTGCCCGTCATGCACATAGAGGATGAGATCCACGTCCTTGGCGGTGTTTTCCGCCGTGCGCAGCATCCGCCCCGAAAGGGCGGTGCCCGCCTTGTAGATGCCGGGCGTATCCGCAAACACGATCTGCGCGCCCACCTCGTTCAGGATGCCCAGAATGCGGTCGCGCGTGGTCTGCGGCTTGGGGGAGACGATGGCGACCTTTTCCCCCACCAATACGTTGACGAGCGTGCTTTTGCCCGCGTTCGCCCTGCCGATGACGGCGACGGTACCTGCCTTCATTCCCCTGCCCTCGCAATGCCCATCGCGCCCAGGATCTGCTCTTCCCGCGCGCGCATGACGCGTTTTTCCTCCTCCGTTTCGTGGTCGTACCCTAAAAGATGGCACAGCCCGTGCACGGCAAGGTAATACAGTTCGCGGCAAAGCGTATGCCCGTACTCTTCCGCCTGTTCGGCGGCGCGCCCGCGGCAGATGACGATGCTGCCCAAAAACAGCCTGCCCGCCTCGTCGCGGTCATAGGGATAGTCCGCCCCGCAGACAGCGCCGCCGCCAAGGTCGAAATTCGGGTAGCTCAGCACGTCGGTCACCGCGTCCTTGCCGCGGGTGCGGGCGTTGAGCGAGCGGATCCCCTCCTCGTCCGTGAACACGATCTCCGCGGAAAGCGGCGTATCGCTTTCGATGTACTGCGCGGCGCACGCGCCGAGCAGCGCGGCGTCGAACCCCTCTTCTTCGCACTCCACGTACAGCTCAGCCATCGCTCTTCTTCTCCTCCTCTTCCTCTTCCGCGCGCCGCCCGAGTTTGAGCTTCGGGTAGCGGACGCGGCTGTGGTATACACCCGTCAGGCAGTTCACGATCGCCTCCTTGATGGCGGTCAGATCGCGCATGGTGATGTCGCACTCGTCGAACTGATCCATGTCGACGCGCTCTTCGATGATCTCGCGGACGGCGCTCTCCACGCGCTCGGGCGTGCGGTCGGGCAGCGTGCGCGAGATCGCTTCGCTCGCGTCCGCGATCATGATGATCGCCGCGATCTTGCTCTGCGGCTTCGGCCCGGGGTAGGAAAAATCTTCGATGTTCACGTCCCCGTCCGTCATTTTCAGCGCCTTGGCGTAAAAGTATTTGATGGGCATGGTGCCGTGGTGCTGCAAAGCGATGTCTGCCAGCACCTTGGGCAGCCTGCGGGCGCGGATGAGTTCGTACCCGTCTTTGGCGTGCGAACGGATGATATCCACCGAAAGCTCGGGGGTGAGCTCGTTGTGCGGGTTGTAGCCGGACTGGTTTTCGGTGAAGTACTCGGGCTGGCGCAGCTTGCCCACGTCATGGTAATACGCCGCCGCCCGCGCAAGCGCCGTATCCTCGTTCAGCGCGATGGCGCACGCCTCGGCGAGGTGCGCCACCACGATGCAGTGGTTGAAGGTGCCGAACGCGCGCTCTTTCAGCTCCCGCATCAGCGGCGCATCGTGATCGGTAAGTTCGCGCAGGCGGTAATCGGTGATGCAGTTGAAGCACACTTCGAACACGGGCAGAAACGCCATGAACAGCACCGCCGAACACACGCCCGCTTCCAGCCCGTAGAGCATGGAATACAGAAGTTCCAGCCCCTCGCCGTATTCGAGGCTTGCGATCATCACGAGGATAGGCACGCAGACGGCGAAGCCCGTCAGGAACGAGCAGACGCGCGTTTTGACCTTCGCGCCCACAAAGATGCCGATCATGCCCGCCGAAAAGGTCAGAAGCGGCGTGATGACCGCGGCGTTTTCGTTGACGCCCGTCACCGTAAAATTCGTGAAATGGTCGATGGCGAACATCATCAGCGCAAAGATGACGTTCAGAAAGATCGCCGCGCGCCGCCCCAGAAGCAGCAGCGCCAGAAGCGCGAGCATCGCCACGGGGCGGGAATAGACGTTGAAAAAGAAGCCGAACAGGTAGCACACGATGATGCTCACGTCCAGCAGGATAAAGACCAGCCAGATGTTCTTCGCCGCCGTGAGCGCCTGCCTGTTTTCAAACAGAAAGTAAAAATAGATGACGACAAAGAGGATGAACATGCACAGCAGCAGGTACACAAAATGCGTGATGTGCCCCTGCATGTACGGCAAAAAGTCCGTATTTTCCTCCTTTACGGAGTTGAGCAGCATGAACAGGAGGATGACGGCGAACAGCAGGATGTAATTTGCCAGAAACAAAAAGATGCTTTTGGCGATGCAGCCCGCGTTCAGGCCCGCCTTGTTCTCCTCTGCGGCAACGGCTGTACGTTTCATTTTTTCCTCCTCTCTTCGCGCGCCGCCTCGCGGCGGGCGGCGTCGCGCTCGTAGGCGCGCACGATGCGCATGACCATGGGGTGGCGCACGACGTCCTGCGCGGTCAGCGTGACGACCCCCACGCCCTCCACGTTTTTGAGCACGTTCACCGCGTGTTTCAGCCCGCTCCTACGCCCGTCGGGCAGGTCGATCTGCGTCACGTCTCCGTTGACGACCATCTTGCTGCCGTCGCCCATGCGCGTGAGAAACATCTTCATCTGTTCGACGGTCGTATTCTGCGCCTCGTCCAAGATGACGAAGGCGTTGGAGAGCGTTCTGCCGCGCATGTACGCGAGCGGCGCGACTTCGATGACGCCCTTCTCCATCAGCCTGCCGTACGTCTCCATGCCGAACAGCTCCTGCAAGGCGTCATACAGCGGGCGCAGGTACGGGTCGACTTTGGTCTGCAGATCGCCCGGCAGAAAGCCGAGCTTTTCGCCCGCCTCCACCGCGGGGCGGGTGAGGATGATCTTTTCCACCTGCTTGCCCTTGTACGCGCTGACGGCAAGGCAGACGGCAAGGTAGGTCTTGCCCGTGCCCGCAGGCCCCACGCCGAACACGACGGTGTTGTTTTTGATGGCGTCGACGTACTTCTTCTGCCCCACCGTTTTGCATTTGATCTGTTTGCCGCGGAAGGTGATGGCGACGACGCCGCTCATCACCTGCTCGATGTCGTCCAGGTTCCCTTCGCGGGCAAGTTCGATGCAATAGACGATGCGGGTCTTGTCCACGCTCTCGCCCGCGCGGATGAGTTTTAAAATGCCGTCCAGAACGCGCGCGGCGAGCGCGGCGCTCTCCGCCTCGCCCGAAATTTTGACCGCCGTACCCTCCACCGCGGCGGAAACGCCGAGTTCCCGCGTGACGATGTTCAGGTTCTCGTCAAAGGTGCCCAATAACCGCTGCAGATCGTCGAGGTTGCCCGCGTCGATCCGTATCTTCGCCTGTTCCGTAAAAGGATCCTCCGATGGTTTTTCTGTTTCAGGAATACCCCGCCGCCAGCACCAGCCGCAGGGTGAGCGTGACGGTGACCGTGCCGCCCGCGTCCGTGAATTTGACCGCGTTGGAGAGAAGGTTCGCCCAGATGAGCGAGAGCAGGGTCTCGTCCGAACAGACGCAGACGCCCTCGGCAAAGTCGCACACAAAGGCGATCCCCTTGCGTTCGGCGGCGTCCTCGAATTGCAGCACGTTCTCCGCGAGCGACGCGCCGAGGTCGAACGCCTTGCTTTCGGGCGGCAGGCTACCGTTTTCCAGCTTATCCAGCCGCAGCACGTCGTTCACGAGCACGTTGAGCCTGCCCGCCGCCGCATACAGCGTTTCGGCGCATTCGGCGCGCTGCTCCTCCGCGATCCCCTTCTGCCGCAGCAGTGCGGCGCAGTTCGCGATGACCGAGAGCGGCGTTTTCAGCTCGTGCGCGACGTTTGCGATAAAATCCGAACGGCGCGCCTCGGCGCGCTTCAATTCCTCCGCCGCAGCGGCAAGGTTCTCTAAGATCAGGTCGAAATCGTCATAGGCGCCCCATTCGTGCACGGGGGCGGCGTCCACGTCGAACTTCCCCTGCGCCATGCGCTCGGAGGCGCGCAGGATCTTTTCCACGGGGCGTTCGACCGTGCGCCTTTTGAACACCTTCCACAGCAGCCACAGCAGCAGCGAAAGCGGCAGCACCGTCGCCGCCGTGAGCCCGACGGCAGCCGCCAGCCTGCCTGCAAAGTGCCACACGATGCCGAACACCGCCGCGCCGCACGCCGCGACCGCCACGGCGAGAAGCACCAGCACGCCGTATTCGGTGAGCTGCACGACGCTGCGCCGCTTCTTCCCTTTCTTCATTTCAGCACCGCCTTGTACCCCAGGCCGTAAACGGTGACGATCTCAAACCCCGTGCAGCGCGCCGTCTTTTCGCGCAGTTTGACCATGTATACGTCCACCGTGCGCGACGTGGCAGAAGAATCGTAATCCCAGAACTGCTCCATCAGCTGCGCCCGCGTGAACGTCTTTTTCGGGTACGAGAGCAGCCCGTACAGGATGTTGAATTCACGCACGGTGAGCGGCAGCGCTTCGCCGTCTGCATAGGCGCAGTGCTCGTCTGCGTCCATCACGAGGTTGCCGACGGTGAGCCTGCGCTCCGAACGGATGCGGGCACGGCGCAGGATGGCGCGCACGCGCAGCAGCAGCTCGTCCAGATCGAAGGGCTTGACGATGTATTCGTCGATGCCGAGGTCGTACCCGCGCTGTTTGGACGCAATGTCTTCCCGTGCGGTCAAAAAGAGGATGGGCATGTTTTTATCGGCGGCGCGCACCGCCTCGGCAAGCGCAAAGCCGTCCATCACGGGCATCATGATGTCGCTGATCAGCATATCGTAATGCGCCGTCTCCATTTTTTCAAGCGCGGCATGCCCGTCGGCAGCCCCCGCCGCCTCGTAGCCGTGCGCGTTCAGGTACCCGCACACAAGTTTGTTCAGGCTCGCGTCGTCCTCCGCGACAAGGATCCGTACCATTGCCCCTCTCCTCCTTCCGTTCCGCCCCATTGTACCGAGGCGCATTTTCGGCATTGTTAAAAATTTGTTAAATTTTTGTTAAACCCGCAGAGCGCGTTCCCTGCCGCCGACGGCAAACGCCCTGCCATCCTGCCAATTGCCGCTCCTCTGCAAACGCCCGCCGCCCTGTTAATTGCCGCTCCTCTGCAAACGCCCGCCGCCCCGCGCGCTCTTCAAATGCCCCCGCAAACGGCGCCTTTATAAAACCGCCGCGCGGGGTTCCGCGCCTTTATAAAAAACCGCCGCGCGGGGTTCCGCGCCTTTATAAAAAACCGCCGCGCGGAGTTCCGCGCGGCGGGATGAGGAGCGCGGTATGCTCACGCGCTCTTTTTGATGATCACGGGTTTGGATTTGCCGAGCACGCAGTCAAGCGTGATGCGCACTTCGCAGATGTCGCCGTCCGAAGGGATGTCGTACATCACATCCGTCATCAGGTTTTCGATGATGGTGCGCAGCCCGCGCGCCCCCGTCTTGAGCTTGATGGCGGTGTTTGCGATCTCGCTGACCGCGGAAGGCTCGAAGGAGAGCTTCACCCCGTCCATGCCGATGAGTTTCTGATACTGCTTGATGAGGGCGTTTTTCGGCTCGGTGAGGATCTTCACCAGCGCCGTCTCGTCCAGCGGGAGCAGGTTGACGACGATGGGCACGCGCCCCACAAATTCGGGGATGAGA
>CASDPE010000100.1 GCA_949282395.1 uncultured Bacillota bacterium
CGTTCAGGTCATACGGGGTGACTTTGCGCTTGTTCTGAAAACTGATGCTGTAACGGCGAGTGACCACCTTGCAGAACTCGCCCGGCACACCGACGTACAGCTCTTTGACGGTATCGCTGCAGCTGCGCTCCACTTCGGAAAGAGCCGTGCAGACTGCGCGCTGCACGTCCTTCACGTCAAAGAAACGCGCATCGGCATAGCCGTCGTATTTTTCGGTGTGTACCCCCTTGAATACGAACGTGTTGTTGACGCCGCGCTCCCCGATCAGGGCGGTCACGGCGGACGATGCTACGTCAAGTACGGCTACGCTTTTGCGGTTCATCACAGCTACCCCGGTTTCTTCTTCGGAACAAACTTCCCGTATCAAAATGATACTAACACTATTATAAAACAAACAAAACGTTTTGTCAATAAAATCACAATAAAAAAACGTTCCCCGAAAGAATCCTTTCGGGGAAATATTTTCCAACAAAAAACCAGTGTTTTCAGGCTTCTTCCACGGTGAACGGCGGCTTCTCGGCATTGTAATCCGCGGCGTCGCCCGTGAACGCGATATAACCGTACATACGCTGCGCATCCGAAAGGGACAGATACATATCCATCGCCTTCCCGATTTTGTCCTCGGCGTTTTCCAGCGGGTCGGGGATCCAGACGCATACGCCTTCGCGCATTTCGATGTACAGGTCGGTACCGCCGTATTCCAGCCCTTCAAACTCCCTGCTGAACCGCATCGCCGAAACATTGGCGCGCGCACCGCCGAGCATTTCGTCCATCTTCTTATACGCGCTGCGCACCGCCGCGAACGCCGCCTCGTCTTCGGCGGCGACGGTCAGCGTGTCGCCGACCTCCGGCACGGCGAAAGCGATGCCGTACACGGCAACGTTGCTGCCGGCAACGTTGTTCACCGCCGTATCGTTGACGGCAAGAACGGTGTTCTCTTTGTCGACCGCGTAATACTTATCGCCGAGCTTCAGGGAAAGCTCTTCATACTTTTCCCGCACCTCCGCGTGGATGACGTTGGGGAACGTTTTGGAAAAGTTCTTCACTTCAAGATACCCGCCCCCGAGTTCGAGGACGACATTCTGCACGTCCTCTTCCGAAAAGAACAGGTAACTTTTGCCGCCGTATTCCTTTTCCAGCTTTTCCTGCACTGCCTTCGCCTGCTGCCCCATGCTGGAAACTTCAAAGGTCACGTCAAAGCGGGCGATGGAGCACACGCAGTTGAACGTGACGGCGAACACGACCAGGAACAGGACGACCGCATACAGGATGATCAGTTTTTTTGCTCGCATGGAAACTCCTCTTTTGCAAACTATGCGCCCTACACGCGGACGCGGCGGATGCGCGCGCCGAGCGCGCGCAGTTTGTATTCGAAAGCCGAATACCCCCTGTCAATGAAGCGAAGGTCGGTCACGGACGATCTTCCCTCCGCCGAAAGCGCCGCCAGCGTGAGCGCCGCCCCGCCGCGAAGGTCGGACGCGAACACATCCGCCCCGTGCAGCCGCGGCACGCCGCGAACGAGCGCGCTCCTGCCGCGGACTGTGATGTCCGCACCCATGCGGATGAGCTCGGGCACATGCTTGAAGCGCGTTTCAAACAGGTTTTCGACAATGACCGTCGCCCCTTCGCAGATACAGGCAAGCGCCGTCATCTGCGCCTGCAGATCCGTGGGGAACCCCGGGTACGGCGACGTCTCCACGATCTTCGGGGAAAGCCGCCTGCTGCACTCTATGTATATTTTATCATTTTCCGCATGGATTTTGCAACTGATTTCACGCAATTTATGAAGAAGCGAGGCGATATTCACGGGATCGGCGTTTTTCAGCGCGATACTTCCGCCGCACATGGCGCAGGCAATGAGAAAGGTTCCCGCTTCGATGCGGTCGGAAACGGGCGTGTACTCCGCTCCGTGCAGTTTTTTTACCCCTTCCACCGTGATGACGGCTGTGCCTGCGCCGCTTATTTTTCCGCCCATGCGGTTGATGAAGTTTTGCAGGTCTGCGATCTCCGGTTCTTTTGCGGCGTTGCGGATGACCGTCGTCCCCTCCGCTTTGGCGGCGGCAAGGATCAGGTTTTCGGTCGCGCCAACGCTGGGGAAATCCAGCAGCACCTCCGTGCCGCGCAGCCGCGCGCAGGAGCAGTCTATGTACCCGCCGTCCTCCGAAACGGCGACCCCCAGACGGCGCAGCCCGTTCAGGTGCAGGTCGACGGGCCGCAGCCCGATATCGCATCCGCCCGGGTAGGCGATGCGCGCCCTGCTGAAGCGCGATATGACCGACCCGAGCAAAAAGACGGACGAGCGCAGCTCCTTGGCGAGCGCGGCGGGGATCTCGTGGTTGGCGGCGTCGGCACTGTCGATGCAGAGCGTGTCGCCTTCAAACCGCGTTTTGCACCCCAGCTCGCCGAGGATGGCGACCATGTTCAGCGCGTCCGCAATGCGCGGGCACTTGTGGATCTTCACCTGCCCGTCGGTCAGAACGGCGGCGGCAAGCAGGGGCAGCACGGCGTTTTTTGCCGACTGGATCTCCGCCTCGCCGAAGAGCCGCACGCCGCCTTCGATGATATATTTATCCATTGTTCCTCCTTTGGCAACGGCAAGGCGGGCACGCCCGCTTCCCTGCGGCGCGCACCCTGCCCGCTCCCTTTCCGTACCGTGTACGGGATATCCGTTCCGCCCCCTACAAACATAATACGGCGCGCAGACGAAAAAAGTGACGGGGAAACCCCGTCACTCATGCTCTCGGATCTGCCTGCGCTTTCTGCGCGGCAGCCCTTCGCCGCCGCGCGAGATATTGAACAGCACCCCCATGGACGCCATCGTGATGACCAGCGACGTGTTCCCCGCGCTGACAAGCGGAAGCGGCAGCCCCGTCGGCGGGATACAGCCGCTGACGACCAGCGCGTTCAGGATCACTTGTATGGCATAGACCGCCGTGATGCCGGAGGCGAGCAAAAAGCCGAACAGGTCTTTGCTGCGCGAAGCGGTGCGCACGCCGAACCAGATGAGCGCGCCGAACACGCAGAACAAGACCACGATGCCGAAAAAGCCGAACTCTTCGCCGATGACGGCGAGAATGAAATCCGATTCGGCAAAGGGAAGGTAGCGGTACTTCTGCACCGAGCGGAACAGCCCCGTGCCGAACCACCCGCCGTTGCCCAACGCGTACAAAGACTGAATGAGCTGATACCCCTCCCCCTGCGGCGACTGCCACGGGTCGAGAAAGGCATACAGCCGCTGCAAGCGGTACGGCTCTGCGGCGATGAGCACGGGCACCGCCAGCGCCACGGGAATGAGGATGATGAGAAAGTGCCGCACTTTCACCCCGCTCAGGAAGAGCATGGCGAGCATCAGCAGCCCCACGCACATCGTGACGGACATGTTCGGCTCCAACAGAATGAGCACGCACAGCGCCGTGCCCGCGCCGAGCACGGGGAGAATGCCGACGAACTTTTTCATGCGTTCGGGTTTTTCGGCGGCATAGGCGGCGGAAAAGAGCACGAACCCGTACTTTGCGATCTCGGAGGGCTGCACCGTGACGGGCCCCAGCCCGATCCAGCGCGTTGCGCCGTAATTTTCCACCCCCAGCCCCGGGATAAAGACGAGCGCGAGCAAAACGAGCGATACCGCCAGCGCCGCCCATTTCAGGCGGAACAGCTTTCTGTACGGCACGAAGGCGGCGGCAGCCATCGCCGTCGCGCCGAGGAAAAAGCCGATCAGCTGCTTGCGCATGAAAAAGAAGGCGTCCCCGTACTGCGTTTGCGCCACATAAAAACTTGCGGAATATACCATCAGCACGCCGAACGCGGCGATGAGCAGCACGAGCACGGGCAGCGCGATCAGCCCCGTATTGCGCCGCGGAACGGGCCGCGCGCGCTCAACCGCAGCCTGCCGCCGCACCGCCCTGTTCACCGCACGCCTCCTTCCGCATCTCTTCCACGAGCGCTTCGAAGCGTTCGCCGCGCTCTTCGTACCCCGAAAACGCATCGAAACTGCTGCTTGCGGGGCTGAGCAGCACGCACTGCCCCGCCTTCGCCGTCACGGAGCCGATGTGCACGGCGAGGTCGAACCCCGCACACAGCGTGATGCGCGATTCGTTCTGCCGCACCGCGCTGTTGAGCAGCCTGAACCTGTTTTCGCCGTATAGTACGTACTGCACCACGCGGCTGCCTTTGAGCGCGGAAAACAGCTTATCGTAGTCTTCGCCCTTATCCTTGCCGCCGAGCAACAGCACCGTATCCTCCTCCATGCAGGAGACGGCGGTGAGCGTGGCGTCCACGTTCGTCCCTTTGGAGTCGTTTATGTACGTAACGCCGTTGACCTTTCCCACCGGCTCGATGCGGTGCCGCACGCCGCGCATTCTGGAAAGCGCCTCCGCAATGGCGCCGCTCGGCACCCCCATCAGCTTTGCGGCGCAGATCGCGGCAAGGGCATTTTTCAGATTGTGCTCTCCTTTGAGCGAGAGGGATGCGGCGTCCGTGATCTTTTCGTTTTCAAAATACAGCGCGCCGTCGAACAGATACGCCCCTTCTACGCGTTCGCGCACCGAAAACCAGCGCACGGCGCAGCGCGCCTCCTTTGCAAACGCACGCACCGCCGCGTCGTCGTAGTTGAGAACGGCAAACTCGCTCTCGCGCATGTTGCGCAGAAGTTTGGCTTTGAGAAAGATGTAATTCTCCATCGAATAGTGGCGGTCAAGGTGGTCTTCCGCAATGTTGGTCACCACCGCAACGTGCGGGCGGATGCTCGAAAGCGTTTCCAGCTGAAAGCTCGACACCTCCATGACGGCGATGTCGCCGTACCCGAGCTTATCCGCGCAGGACACGACGGGCACGCCGATGTTGCCGCAGGCAAAGCTATGCTCCCCCGCCGCACGGAAGATCTCGTCCAGCATGGTGACGGTCGTCGTCTTCCCGTTCGTGCCCGTCACCGCCACGATCGGCGCGCGCAGGTACAGGCAGCCCAGCTCTGCCTCGCCGAGGATGCGCTTCCCCTTTTTGCGGAAGGCGACGGGCAGTTCGTGATCGATGGGGATGCCGGGGCTGAGCACGAGGATGTCGCATTCCTCCGCAGCGGCGGCAAGCTCCTCCGCACGCACGATGCGCGCGCCGCGCGCGGCAAGCGCTTCCATGGCGCGGCGCACCCCGTCCGCCGCCAGATCGTCGTACAGATAGACCGCCGCGCCGCGGTCAAGCAGGAACGCCGCTCCCGCCGCCCCGCTCCTCGAAATGCCCGCAAAAAGAAATTTCTGATTTTTGAAATACATACCCTGCCCTCTTTACTGCACGAACAGCAGACACAAAAGCCCCGCCGCCGCCGTGATAAAGGAATACGCAAACGCGATCTTCGCCTCGCCGTACCCTTTTTGCTGCAAATGATGGTGCAGCGGCGCCATCAGAAAGAGCCGCCTGCCGCCCGTCCGCTTATAGTATATTACCTGCAAAATGACAGATATTCCCGAAAGCACGAACATTATGCCGAGGATCGCCACATACAGCGCGTTCCCGCTGAACACGGCGAGCGCAGCCGCCGCGCCGCCCAGCCCGAGCGAACCCGTATCCCCCATAAACACGGACGCGCGGTGCGTGTTGAACAGCAGATACCCCGCAAGCGCGCCGCAAAAGGCGAGGCACAGCTGCGGAAGCGCCGCCCCCGCGCCGTGCAGAAAAAAGATGAGCGCGGCGAGCGCGGCAAAGTACCAGAAGCTGACCGACGCAGCAAGCCCGTCCAGCCCGTCCGTCAGGTTGACGCAGTTGCTCGCCGCCACGAACACGAACGCCGCCAGCGGCACCATCCACGCACCGATATCCACGGAAAGTTTGGTAAACGGGATATACAGCACGGTCAGCCCGTCGTACAGACAGTAAAACCCCGCCAGAAGCGCCACCGCCGCCTGGAACACGATCTTCTGATAGGCGCGCAGCCCGAGGTTGCGGCGGAAGCGGAATTTGATAAAATCATCCAGAAAACCGACCGCCGCATAGGCGGCGCAGAACACCGCCGCGACCGCCGCACGCTTGTCCGCGAACACACCGAACGCGGCGGCGCAGATCAGCGCCGCCGCGATAAAGGCGATGCCGCCCATCGTGGGCGTGCCGCCCTTATAGGAATGCTCGCGCACATAGCCGAGGATGGTCTGCCCCGCCTTTGCCCTGCGCAAAAGCGGAATGAGCAGCGCGCTCAGGCAGGCAGACAGCCCGCCCGAAACAAGCAGGATCAGGATCTCAGCCGTCATGTTCCCCGCCCGCCGCGCGCCCTTCCAGAATGCCGCGGATCGCGGCGGCATCGCTGTAAATGTGTTTCACTCCCATGATCTCCTGATAATTTTCCCCTCCCTTTCCGGCGACGAGCAGCACGTCGCCCTCGCGCAGCAGCCCGATCGCATATTCGATCGCGCTTTCACGGTCGACGACGATCACATAGGAATCCGTAACGGGGCGGACGCCCTTTTCGATCTCCAGAATGATGTCGAACGGGTCTTCGTAGCGCGGGTTGTCGGACGTGAGCACCGTAAAATCCGCCCGCCGCGCCGCCACTTCGCCCATGATCGGGCGCTTTTGCACTTCGCGGTTGCCGCCGCAGCCGAACACGCACAGCAGCCGCCCCGCACAGTGTCTGCGCAGCGCAGTGAGAGATTTTTCCAATCCGTCGGGAGTATGCGCGAAATCGACGAAAATATCCGCCCCGCCGACGCGCGCCACG